>JACZRO010000118.1 GCA_022574675.1 Chloroflexota bacterium | reverse complement strand
CTCGTACGCCGTGTCAGTGGTCCCGGAATCGACCTTTGTGGACGGCCTTGCGGCGCATCAGCCCAACATGACCGCATCGTACGGCTGGACGCTCGATATCGATCCCGACCGCATCGACGCTGTGTCCGCGAGTGGAGTCGTGGACGTACTGAGAGTCCTGGAAGCCACGCTGCGGGTTGATAGCGACGCCTACCGGCAGATCACAGAGCTGGACACCGAGTTGTCGGATTTTGAGACGCGTCTTTTCTTCAACCGGCTGCCCATGATCATCGTCCTGGTGCTCGTCGTTCTGGTGGTCCTGTACTACGCGGTCACGCTTGCCAGCCTCCTGGTCGATGCGCAAAGAGAGGAGATCGCTCTTTTGCGGACCCGTGGGGCGAGTGGGGGACAGATCGCGGCGGTGTTTGTTATCGAAGCCGGGGTACTGTCAACGCTCGCCGTCGCAATCGGTCCGCCGATCGCCGCGCTGGCGATCAAGTACGCCGGGACACTGCCGTGGTTCCATGACCTTAACGGTGGAGCTGCGTTGCCGGTCAACCTTGGCTGGGAGGCTTATCGACTCGCCATCCTGGGAGGAGCGCTCAGTTTTGTCGCGCTCTTCTACCCGGCGTTCAGAGCGGCCCGGGTCAGCCTTCTCACGCACCGAAGCCGTATAGCGCGCACATCAGGCCCACCGGCCTTCCAGCGCTATTACCTGGACGTCGCGTCGCTCGGCGTGGTCGTCGTTCTGCTGGCGCAGCTTCAATCAAGAGGCTCGGTTGCTGTGGAAAACCTGGCGGGAGAAAACACCGTCGATCAGATCATGCTGGCCATACCGGCGCTGTTCCTGGTGTTCGCGGGTCTCGTCGTGTTGCGGCTGTTCCCGGTGATGATGGGGCTTCTTGCACGGTTGTTTTCCGGGCGTGTCTTCTACAGGTTCGTGTCCCCGATAATGATCCTCGGGCTATGGACGATGGCGCGCAACCCGGCGCACTACTCCCGACTTTCACTGCTGTTCATTCTTACGGCAGGGCTCGGGGTGTTCTCAGCGAATTTTGGCGCCACATTGGACCGCAGTAGTACCGACCAGGCCCTTTATGCAACGGGAGCTGACGTGCGGGTCGTCGGCCTTGCGCCAAGACCACGACAACGAAGCGCGGACCTCATTGGAAACATCGAGCGGATCGAAGAAGTCGAGATTGTCTCCCGGGTGATGCAGCGAGACGGAGTTGTGCACCGCGCCTTCGGCAGCGACTCATATCGAATGATCGCCGTGGACCCGGATACCTTTGCCGAAGTTGCGTGGTCCAGACCGGACCTGTACGCGGGGCCGTTGCGCTCCCGGTTAGAGCAGATTCGCGTTGATGACATGCCGGGAATCCCGTTGCCGGACGACACGCGGTACCTGTCAATGCGCGTGCGGTTGAGCCAGCCCACGCCCGGCCTTCGCGTGTTCGCTGCGTTCAGAGATGCGAACGGGAGGTATTCAAACGGGTCGCTGGGAACGCTTGAGCCACGTCCTGAAAACAACCGCCTGTTCGGGTGTGATGACCGGCCCGGCCCGGACGGCGAAACCGGCTGGTGCACTATCGGTGGCAGTGCGGAGCGTGTTCGGGTCATCGGGATCAACCTGGATATCGCTCCCGCGCAGCCGTTGAGCCTTCTCGCCATCGCTTTCAGCGGGTTCGAAGCGGGCCGGTCGGGAACATTTCGTGTGCCGCCGGGGACGGTGCTGATCGACGAGATTTCGGCCGTGTCGTCAAACGGCACGGTGACCGTTATCGAGTCTTTTGACGACCCCGGGGCGCTTGACCGCTGGAGCGGATCGCCGCTGTTGCCGGCCGCTGATGCAGAGGATCGCCTGATGCCGGGCGCGGTCAGCCTCAGCTGGGGCGAGATCGAGATTCGAGGCGGGCCGACCATCTTCGCCGGACGCCAGCCGCCACCGATACCCGTGCTCGCCAGCAGCGAGTTCCTGGAACGCTACGGGCGGGCCGTTGGTGATGTGATGGAGGCGTTGCTTGGCAACAACGACCTGGTGCTGGAAATCGTCGACGAGATCGGGTTCATTCCAACGATAGATCCCAACCGGGACCCATTTATAGTGGCGGACGTTGACGCCGTTCTCGCCGCCACGAACAGGTCGGGCGCGTTCGGAGGCAGCGGCCAGTACAACGAACTATGGATTCAGGTACGCGATACCGGCACGCTGGCGGTCGCTAATAGGGTTTCTGACGAGATCGACCGCCTTCCGTACTCCTATTCCCGGGTAGAGGATCGCGATACCGCCCTGGAGCTCGTCGTGACCGATCCGCTGGTGCGTTCCGGCTGGTCAGTGCTACTGGCGTTGGCGTACGCGACGGTGCTTCTTGTGAGCGGCGTCGGCTTCCTGGTCCATTCCCAGGTGACCTTCGAGGCTCGCAAAAACGAGTTCGCACTGCTGAGAACTATCGGGCTCTCGATGCGCCAACTGCTCTCGCTTGTGGTGTTGGAGCAGGTACTGGTTCTGGGCGTGGCGATCGGCATCGGCATTTTCATGGGCGCTCGCCTGGGCGGCACAATGCTGCCGTTCCTGAGCAACTCCGGGGACGGAATCCTGATTGTGCCGCCTATCATCGTGGAGGTGGACTGGCCGTCGTTCGGGATCACCTTTGCGTTGCTTGGCGCGGTGATCCTCGTGGTGGTGGCCGCTACCCTGTTCAGCGTTTACCGTATGTCAATTCAGTCCGTGCTCCGAGCGGGCGAGAGGTAATGGCAGGATGATGGCCGCATGACGAGCAACTCTTCGTACATTTCCTGCCGGGACGTGTTCAAAATCTACAAGGTCGCGGACCTTGAGGTCGTCGCTTTGCGCGGGCTTGAACTGGAGGTCGCGCGGGGCGAGGTGATGGCGATAATCGGCGCTTCCGGGAGTGGCAAGTCGACACTGCTCAACATCCTCGCCGGGTACGACGCCCCGTCCGCCGGGTACGTCCGCGTCGGTGACTATGACCTGCTGAATATGAGCTCTAAACAGATCGTGGAGTATCGTCGGCATGAGGTTGGATTCGTGTGGCAGCAGACGTCTCGCAACCTGTTCCCGTACCTGAACGCACTTGAAAACGTCGAGCTTCCGATGCTTCTTGCGGGCGCCGGTGGCCGAGAGCGGCGCAATCGGGCGGAAGAGCTGCTGGACTTGATGGGTCTCGGGGACAGGCTCTCGCACAAGCCTGCCCAGCTTTCCGGTGGTGAGCAGCAGCGCGTCGCGATAGCGGTGGCCCTCGGGAACCGTCCGTCCCTTCTCCTGGCGGATGAGCCGACGGGCGAGCTGGACACCGAGACCGGCCAGGAGATCCTTGACATGATGGCCACCGTCAATAAGGAGCTCGGGACCACTATCGTCGTTGTGACGCACGACCCCGCCATATCGCGATCGGTCGGACGGGCGGTCGCCATCCGCGATGGCAAGACGAGCAGCGAGATACGCGGCCGGGTCAACTTTGATCGCCAGATCGGTGGCGGTCGGCAGGACGTCGAGGAGCATCTGCTCGTCGACTCTTCCGGGCGAGTCCAGATCCCGCGCGAGATGCTGGAAAGCCTGAACATCCGGCGCCTCGTGCAGATGGACGTAGAGGACGGCCACGTGCGGATTCGCCCGTCCGACGCCACCGGTGAGACGCCGGACGAAGAGCACGGCATAGAGAAGAGCGAAAAATCATGACCCTGGACGGCGCAACGCCGCCTCTACTCGTCGCAGAGCACGTGGCCCGCACCTTCCACCTCGAGGGGGAAGAGATCCATGCGGTCCGGGACATCAGCCTTACGATCAACCGCGGCCGGTTCGTGGCTATAGTCGGCCGCTCCGGCTCGGGCAAGACGACGCTGCTGAACCTGATGGCCGGTCTCGACACGCCCACGTCCGGCCGGGTGCTGTTTGAGGGACGGGACCTCTCCGACATGGGCGAGAAGGAGATGACGGAACTGCGCCGGCACCGCATCGGCATCGTGTTCCAGTCGTTCGGACTGCTCCCGTTACTCTCGGCGTTTGAAAACGTGGAGTTGCCCCTGCGGATCGCGGGCGTCGGCGCCCGACGACGCAACGAGCGCGCCACGGAAGTGCTTGACCTGGTGGGACTCCTGCCGCGCGCCCGCCACCGGCCGTTTGAGTTGTCCGGTGGCGAACAGCAGCGGGTCGCCATAGCCCGGGCCGTAGTCATGCGCCCGTCCGTGATCCTGGCCGACGAGCCCACCGGGGAGCTGGATTCCGCGAACGCCGAATCGATCTTCGGCCTGTTCAGCCGGATGGCGGGCGCGGAAGAGATGGCGATCATCACGACAACGCACGACCAGACCCTGCTCGATATGGCGGAGGAGGTGTACGAGATCGGCGACGGCCTGATCGTCGACCGCGCCGCCGCCGCCACGTCGCATGATGGCCCGGAAGCCGGTACGGACGAAATCGAATCTCCCGCGGAACCCGCACCGTCTCCCGGCTTTGTCGAGAGGGACGACAGCATTTTCCGCCGGCCGGACTAGCCGCCCGACGCCCGGCTTCGCTCCCTGTTCGAGGTCCGTTCCCCGGTACGGTCCGTTACCCTTTCGGTGATGCCTTACGTCACGTCGTCAGGCCGCCGTCTTTACTTTGAAGTCGTAGGCAAAGGCTTTCCGCTGCTTGTGCACCACGGTTTCGCGCAGTCTGCGCAGAGCTGGCGCGATGCCGGTTGGCTGGACCTGCTGGCGACCCGGTCCCGGGTGATCTCGTTCGACATCCTGGGCCACGGCCGGAGTGACAAGCCGCACGACCTGGAGGCGTACCGCATGGGAGAGCGGCTGGCGGATGCGATCGCGGTCGCGGACGCCGCTGGCGCCGGACGTTTCGACATGCTCGGGTTCTCGCTCGGCGGCCGGGTCGCCCTGGAGATGGCGTTCCGCCGTCCGGACCATCTGCGCGGTTTGGTCATCGGCGGGATGCACGCCCGTGCCACCCGGCTTACCCGCGATAGCGTGGCGAGGCGGGCGGCGACCCTGAGGCGAGGCAGCGTGCGGGCCCTGCGTCGGGCGTTGCGGCAGAATACGCCGGAATCGAAACACCTGCCCGATCCAGACCCCGAAGCGCTCGCCCTCTCGGACGAGGGGCTGCTGGACTGGCCCGGCGTCGCGGAGGAGCTTCCGTATCTTGACGCACCGACGCTGATGTTTGCCGGCGAGCACGACAGGATGCTGCCGTGGATCGAGGCCGATGCTTCAATGATCTCGAACGGGGACTACTTCTGCTGCCCCGGGGTGGACCATCAGGGCGCGTTCGACAGGAGTGACCTGACCGGCCCCCCTGTCATCGATTTCCTGTCACGGCTTTCAGACGGGGCCGCAACTTTCAACGGAGGCGCAGCGTGAGATCGCTCATAACACGTGGGGAGCCGGCCAGGTGAACGGCATTCTCGCCATGGTAGGCGGAGGCGAATTCGAGCCGGCGATGAAGTACGTCGACCGTGTCTTGCTCGACAAAGTGATCGGCGAGCCGCGTGTCGCCGTTCTACCCACGGCCGCCGGCCAGGATCCTGGGCGCGCCCTGGCCATTGCGGAAACCGGGGTGGCGTATTTTCGCGACTTCGGTGTGGAATCCGATGCCGTTCCGATCATCGACCGGGAATCGGCGATGGACGAAACCCTTGCCGAGCGGGTCGAGGCCGCCAATGTCATTTACCTGACCGACGGGAACGCTCACTATCTGTATCAGACCCTCCAGTTCAGCCCCGCATGGACCGCCATCGGCAACGTGATCGAAATGAACGGTATCGTCGCCGCCTCTGGCGCCTCCGCCTCCGTGTTTGGCGACCGCATCCCGGCCTCACCGATGCGCTGGCGTCCCGCGTTCAACATCTTCCCCGGCGCCGTCATCATTCCGTACTTTGAATCAGCGTCCCGGATCGGGCTGCGCCTGAGGAGGTGGAGCCGTTTCGGGCGTTTCACATACCTGGGGATCGACCGTCATACCGCCATATTCAGCCAGGATTTCCGGTTCACCGTGGTCGGGGAAGGCGGCGTCACGGTCTGGAGCCGACTCCGGCACGAAAAACGTGACGACGGCGACCTTTTGCTCTGGCCGTAGCCCCGGCCCCATGGCTCTGGTCTCAGATGTAAGATTCCTCGGCATGTTTCCGGGAATCGTTTCTGGGGCACGTTTCCGGACGCGCTATTCACTTAAAAACCGTACCAGCGGCGGCGCGTCACGCTTGCTCCCGTCGCGATGGAGGTCGAACACGGATGCCGAGGGCGATTGATCCCGATCCACCTTATGAACGCGCCATGGTCGTCGTGGCGCACGCCGACGATGCCGAGTACGGCTGCTCCGGCTCCGTGGCGAAGATGATCCGTGAGGGGATCGAGGTCGTCTACGTGTTGTGTACCGACGGCAGCAAGGGCAGTGACGACCCGAAGGAAACTCAAAAGTCCCTCATCCGGACGCGGCAGCAGGAGCAGATCGCGGCGGGTAAAGTCCTCGGGCTGAAAACGGTTGAGTTCCTGGGGTTCCCTGACTCAGAACTTGAGCCGAACCTGAAACTACGAAAAGCCATCGCCCGGGAGATTCGCCGCCACAAGCCAGACATCTTGATCTGCCCGAACCCCAATCGAAGCCTGGGCATGGGCTTTTACATCGGCCACCCGGACCACCAGGCCGCAGGCGAAGCGGCGCTGGCCGCCGTCTATCCAACTGCGCGCGACCGGTTGACCTACCCGGACCTGCTGGAAGAAGGATTCGAGCCGCACAAGGTCCGTGAGGTGTGGGTGATGCTCGGCTCGGAGCGCGCGGACTTCTTCAACGAGCTCACCGAAGAGGATATGGAGAAGGCGATCGCCGCACTCAAGTCCCACGAGAGCCAGGTGCGGTACCCGGAGGTCGAGGCGCGCATGCGCGAATGGCGTGGACGGACCGGTGAGAAGGTCGGCTACCGTTTCGCCGAGGCGTTCAAGGTCTTCTCGTTCGGTTAAATCCCGGTCCCGCGTCCGACGTGATCCGTGGCCTCACCGGCCGCGCTCCTGCTCGATCAGCACCCGGCGGAGAATCTTGCCGGACGGGTTCTTGGGGATCGCCTCAACGAACTCCACCTCACGCACCTGCTTGAACGTCGCCACCCGCTCGGCGATGAACTGCATCAAGTCGGCGTCATTGACCGACGCCCCCTCCTTGCGCACCACGAACGCTTTCGGGATCTCACCGGACTCCTCGTCCGGCTTGCCGATCACGGCGCAGTCGGCGACCCCGTCGTGCTCCAGTAGCAGCCCCTCTAACTCGGCCGGGGGGACCTGGAATCCCTTGTACTTGATGAGCTCCTTTTTCCTGTCGACGATCCACAGATAACCGTCGGGGTCCATCCGGGCGATGTCGCCCGTATGAAGCCACCCGTCCTCGGTGAGGGTCTCCGCGGTCGCCGCCGGGTCGTCGAAATAGCCCTTCATCACCTGGGGTCCGCGCATCAACAGCTCGCCGTCCTCGCCGAGGGGCAGCTCCACCGTCCCGGTCTCCACATCCACGATCTTCTGTTCGGTATCGGCGGCGGACGGACCCACCGAGCCCGGGCGCGCACGGTTCGGCTCGGCAAAGTCTACGTTCGTGTACGGAGACGTCTCAGTCATGCCGTACGCCTGCAACACCGGAACCCCGGTCACTTCCTGGACCCGGGTCTGCAACTCCTCAGAAAGCGGCGCGGCCCCGATCACCATGAAACGCAGCGCGGACAGGTCGTGGTCTTTCACACCGGGGTACTGGGCCAGCCCCACGAGCACGGGCGGGACGGTGTACACGGCGGTAACGCGGTGTTTCTCCAGCAGGCCCAGGAAGTCGTCCATATCAAATCGGCCCATTAACACCTGCGGACTCCCGATCGCGATGCAGGGATTCATCATCACGTTCATGCCGTAGATGTGGAACAGCGGCAGATGCACCAGCACCACGTCGTCGGCTCCGGGCTCGGCGAGCTCGCCCGGCCTGTTGATGAACTGGTCCACGTTGGAGGTCAGGTTGTGATGCGTGAGCATCACGCCCTTCGAGAGGCCGGTCGTTCCGCTCGAATACGGCAGTACGGCGATGTCTTCCATCGGGTCGATTTCCACCTGCGGCGCCCTGGCCGGTGATGCCGCTATCACGCCCCAGAAGGAGTCCGCGTCTGTTCCGTCGGGCCGGATTACGATGACCCTTGGCGGCTCTGTAAGGAGAGGTTTCGCCGCCTCCGCCATCTCCACAAGGGAGTCGTGGACGATCAGGATCGAGGCGCGGCTGTTGTTGAGTTGATGGGCGATCTCACGTTCCCGGTAGCCCGAATTAATTGTCGTTACCGTGGCCCCGGTCTTCAGTACGCCAAAGAACGCGATCTCAAACTCGGCGCAGTTGGGCGCCAGCAACCCAACGCGATCGCCTTTGCGAACCCCGATGCCTGCCAGGGCCGCGGCCAGGCGATCGCTGTGGGCGTTCAGTTCACCAAAAGTGAACCGCCGGTCTCCGTCGATGAGCGCGATCTTGGAGGGCCATCTGGAAGCGGCGTCGACGATGTACTGCTGTACCGGCC
>JACZRO010000012.1 GCA_022574675.1 Chloroflexota bacterium | reverse complement strand
GAGGCTATTCGAAATCACGGACTTTGGATGGCTTCCTGGCTCGCTGAGGGACGCGGCTACCGATGACCTCCGGTTCAAGTGGCAGCGCAGCGGACTGTACAGGCCGGTCGCGGCGCGCCTGGCCCGGTTGCTCACCGCCAGCGGCACAGACAGGGTGCTGGACCTCGCGTCGGGCGGCGGCGGGCCGGTCTTGGCCGTTTACAGGGAGCTGGCGGAAAACGGCATCAAGATTCGAGTCACCCTCACCGACAGGTATCCGAACTTACCCGCGTTCGCCTACCTGGAGAAAGTCTCCGGCGGCGACATCTGCTCCATCCGAGAACCGGTTGACGCCGCCGCCGTACCGCCCACGATCGGGGGTGTCAGGATGCTATGCGCGGCGGCACATCACTTCCCTTCGGAGACCCTGACTGCGATTCTGCGGGACGCGGTGGAGCACCGATGCCCGGTTGCCATATTCGACATCAGCGCGCCGCCGACCCTGCCATCGCCGATCATGTGTCTGCTCGCCAGCCCGCCCGGAGTGATGCTGTCGATGCCGTTCATCCGGCCTTTCCGCTGGAGCCGCCTGTTTTGGACCTTTGTCTTGCCGCTTCTCCCGCTGCTGGTCCTGTGGGACGCCCTGGTTTCGGCGCTGCGTGCGTACTCCGTGAAACAGCTGGAAGGAGTTGTTCGGGAATTGCCGCCGAACGACTACATCTGGGAGATCGGGAAGGAGTCGTTTCCCAACACCATCACCTATCTGACCGGCTTCCCCGCGCCGAGCAAGTTCTCTACGCCCTCAGAATCTCCCGCCGCGCCAGGATGCGCTCCGTGAGCGGCCGCATCCCCAGTTCCTGGGTGATGGCCAGCGCCAGGTAGCGGACGCCATTAAGTCAGCGTTTGGAGTTTAGGTCTCTCCATCGTCACGCTCCGGTGCTGGTGACGCTGGGAACGGGGGGCGCTGGCCTGTGCAGATAGGTTTCCGTTTTATCGATTCATGTCGGTCACGACTTCCTCATATGTTCAAGCCGTATCGGTACCATTCGGCACATGACGATCCTGATCGCTGCTCCCCTCGAAGCAGAAAAGAAACATCTTGCACAGCACCTAGGTCTCTCCAGGCAGATCACTATGGGGAGAGTGCCCATACTTACTGATGCCGAGCAACGTATTTTGCTCGTCGCGGCTGGCCACGGCAAAGCGCAGTTTGGCGTGGTCTCTCAACACCTGCTCGATTGGATAGGCGACATCAAGCTCTTCGTTTGTGCCGGAGCTGCGGGATCACTCAGCGGTGAGGTCTCAACCGGCGATGTCGTGGTGGCGACGACGACCATAGAACACGACTTCAGACGACGATTTCGACCGGCTGATGCCCCACATTTTGACGGAGACGCCAAGTCAATCAGCGTTCTGGAGCGGCGGAAGGCGTCTGGGGCATTCTCATTCAGCGTGCATTTCGGCCTTATAGCGTCCGGTGACGAGGACGTTGTAGAAGAGGAACGGGCATTGGAGTTGCGCTCTGTTACCGGGGCGGTTGCTGCTGCTTGGGAAGGCGCGGGCGGCGCAAGAGCAAGCCGATTCAGCGGGATTCCGTTCCTCGAAGTCCGAGGGATCACTGACCAGGCCTCGGCGGATTCGGCGTCTCAATTCGAGGTAAACCTGCGGGACGCGATGGCGCACGTCAGTTCAGTTCTCGGTCATCTTGGCGACGTGACTGAATCCTTCTGACGCCACGTGGCCGTCTTACGCCCGCAGTATCTCCCGCCGCGCCAGGATGCGATCGGTAAGCGGCTGCCCGGGTTGCCGTTCACTTGATAGCGTAAATGTCGTAACCGACACCATTAGGCTCGAATCGCCCAACCCCGACCGCTACGATTTTATTGAGCCACGCATACTTCTCGGCCCCGGTCTCGAAATAAGGCGTCGTCCGAAAGTACAGTTCGCTGGCGGCAACTTCTTCCCCACGGGCTCGCTTTTCCCTCACCTCTGGTGATGCGTCATTGATCCCACTGTACTGGACGTATATCAGCGCACCATCGTCGGTCCGCAGCGTTGCGCGCACGTCCAATTGCATAACTCCGTCGGCCCGCCTACGAATCCAGTCACCACCGCCCGGCAACACCTCTCCGCGCAGTTTCGGGCCTTCAAACGTGCCACCGGTCACGTAAACGATAGTGCGATCTCCCTGCGGAGTTGGTCCCACCAGCTGGCTGTCAGGGTCCAGCTCGACTGAGACGCTGAACAGGAACTCGGATTCGAGGGGCATGATTCTCTCCTTGACTCGTCGGCGGTTCTACGCCCTCAAGATCTCCCGCCGCGCCAGGATGCGTTCCGTGAGCGGTCGCATCCCCAGTTCCTGGGTGATGGCCAGGGCCTCGTCCTGCAGCTCGATGGCCTTCTCGTGATCGCCGTGTTCGTCACGGTCGAGGAGCATCTCGGCGTAGTCGGAACAGGTCCATGCGTGTTGCGGACGGAACTCCGCCTGGCGGCATAGTTCCAGTGCGTTTTCGAAATGCTGAACCGCGTCGTCGTGACGACCGAGCAATGACGCAAGCAGTCCGAGAAGCCGGTCGTACGGTACGAACGACTCGCCGCTCGCTATGCCGCTGTATCCCGATAATTCCTCATACGCACGTTCAGCCGCCGGCCGATCCCCTTCCGCATCTGCCAGGAACCCGCGTGCGACGGCAAGTGGTATCTGTTCCCGGGGCAGCCATTTGTATTCTGGGTCCACGGCCCGGAGGGTCGCCCTCACCAGTTCCAATAGTTCCAGATTGGACGTGTCACGCCCTACGATCGCGATCATCTCTACGAGTGTTGAACGTTGTCGCCAGGGCATCGAATTAACGTCGCCCAGGAAATCGAAATCTGGAATTGGAAAACCTGCCGCATCATCCTCGTTACGCCCCGTGTCCGCCTCCACGAGCCATCTGATGAACCCACCACGACGGCCAATTTCAGGGCTAATATCAAGCTCAAGCGCCTGGTCATAATCACCCCGTGTCAGGAGTAATTCAGCCTTAGAGATCAAGTTGCCACGGATGTGAATTGGATTCTTAACCCTCATAGAGGCATCTAGGGCGACCTCTATCAACTGGTTGGCCATCTCACGGTTACCGGTTCCCAGGTAAGCCCGCGCGAGCCATGGCCCGAATCTCACCCGACAGTAATCGTCATCGGCGGCAGTCGTCGCTTCCACGTACGCGTCACCGAGAGCCACCATTCCCCGGAGATCTCCTGCTGCTGCTGCGGCTTGAACCCGGTGCGCCAGGACTCTGGCTTTCAGCACCAGATCGCCTTGGTCCTCAGCAATTACGGCAGCGCGATCCAGGGCAACACGAGCCGCGGCGAGGTCGCTCTCGTCATCCAGTAACGCGATGTTGTAACGCGTATTGAGGCGACCAGCCTCTATCGACGACGGATCGGCTATCTCAAGAGCTCGACGGAGGACATTCGCCGTCCCGGTCAACGGCCCAAACATGGCCGGGAATAGCGCAAGTTCGATGGCGCTGCTTGAATCACCCAGCTCCAGATAGGTGTCGAAGGCGCGTGCGATCAAGTCCCATCCTTCCTGGATTCCGCCATCGCCTGGAACGGTACAGATAGTCCTTCCCAGGCCTGAGAGCACAGTAGCGAGTCGAACATCGCGATCACCGTCCTTGATAACGGCGTACGCGATCTGATAGTGGTGTCTTGCGTCCTCGAAGCCAGCGCTATCGAACGCCTTGCTTCCGGCGACGACCGAATAGCGCACCAGCTTTTCGGTTCCCAGAACTGCCTCGGCCTCGCCGAAGTGGTAAGCCAGCTCGGCCGCATTCTCCTCGGCCTCATCCCCGTGTAACCGCTCCAGCGTTTCGGCGATGCGTGCGTGCAGCCGGACACGGCGGGTTATGGACAGCTCGCCCGTGAGCGTCTCTTGCATAAGGGCGTGCGTGAACTGGTAGTGGTCGACGGCGTCCGTGAGCTCCTCGATGATCTTTGCGTCCAGGGCTTCGTCCAGCACGTCAAGAAGCTGGCCCTCGGATGTGTCCTCCGCGAGCTCCTTCACGGCGTCCAGATGGAAATCGCGGCCGATCACCGCCGCCGTGATCAAGATCTCGTTCGCCCGATCGGAAAGCCGGTCCAGGCGTCGGCCGATCACCTCCCGAACGCCCTCCGGGATACGCACGGACCAGGTTGATTCGCCCGAGGCGCGGTTCTCCGCAAGCTCGCCCGACTGGACAAGCTCCCGTACCACTTCGGTCACAAACAGCGGGTTGCCCTCGGTGTGCCGATGGACCGTCGCGCTTAGCTCTGCTGGGGCGGAGAATCCGGCGGCGATCTCGATGAACCGGGCTACGTCGTGCTCGGAAAGGCCCCTGAGGAGTACCCGTTCATACAGCCGCTCCCGCGCCAGGTCCCCCAGCGTGACTGAGAGCGGATGCCGCCGGTTCAATTCCATGTCGCGGTAAGTGCAGAGCAACAGGACACGCGACTGGCCAAGCTCCCGGGCCATGAACTCCAGGAAGGTGAGCGACGGTTGGTCGGCCCAGTGCAGGTCATCGAGCACGATCACTAACGGCCGGGTCTGGCCCGCCGTCTTCAGGAACGAGGCGATGCCATCGAAGAGACGGAATCGAGTCGAGTCCGGATCATCGAGCTGCGGCGGGGGTTGCAGGTCTGGCAGTCTCTCCTTCAGGTCGGTCACTATCTCGGCGACGATGGAGGCGCTCGATCCCATCTGGCGGCGTAACTCTTCCGGGTCGGCCTCCCGTACGTAGCTTCGAATCGCCTGCACCCAGGGCCAGTACGGCGGCTGGCCTCCCGTCTCGTAACAACGGCCCCAGAGAACCTGCGCGCCCCTGAGTCCCGCGTAGGTTGCGAGTTCTTCCGATATCCGAGTCTTGCCTATGCCCGGCTCGCCCACGAGCATCACGAGACGGCCACGTCCGCCCAACACATCTTCGAGCGCAGCTTTCAGCTGATCCATCTCGGCCTGGCGACCGACGAACACGCCACCGGCGAGCGAGTCCAGGGACGTGCCCTCGTGCTCGACCGTCTCCCCGCGGGCAGTCAGGTCGATGGCGTCCAGCGCGTTGAACACGTCCTGCGCGCTTTCCGGCCTCTCGGACGGATCTTTGGCCAGCATGCGCATGATCAGCGCTTCGAGTGGCCGCGGGCATTTGCCGTTGTGCCATGTGGGCGCGACCGGAGGCGTGTTGATGTGCTGGCCGATGATGGCGATCTCGTCATCACCGAGGAACGGGGGCCGTCCCGTCACCATCTCGTAGAGCATCGCCCCGAGTGAGTACAGATCGGCCTTTGGCGTGATCTCGCCGCCGGTGGCCTGCTCAGGGGGCATGTAGGAAACAGTTCCGACCATCATCCCTTCCCGGGTGAGACGGGAGCGGTCGGTCATCACCGCCAGCCCGAAGTCGCCGATCTTGGCGATGCCGTCCTCGGTGAGCCAGACATTCCCGGGTTTCAGGTCGCGGTGGACGATGCCGCGGGCGTGAGCGAACTCCAGCCCCTCGCAGACGGCCTTGCCGATCTCGATGGTGCGGTCCAGCGGGAGGCCGGCGCGCGCTGAGGCGGCCGGCACGTTCGCCAAATCGCGACCCACCTCCAAACCTCCTCCCTCTCGGGGAGGAGGCCTCAACTTGCCCCCTCCTGATTCAGGAGGGGGTTCGGGGGTGGTTTCGGCCAGCAGCCCCTCCACATCACCCCCACCCATAAGCTCGGTGACCATGTAGGGCGTGCCGTCGTCTTCCTGACCAAGATCGAGCACGGCGACGATGTTGGGATGCACGCCCAACCGTCCCATTGCCTGGGCCTCGCGGGAAATACGTTCCTTGGAGGTCTCGTCAAAGCCCTCGGTCTTTATGAGGGCAAACGCGACCTCGCGGTCCAGCAGTGTGTCGTGGGCCTGGTAGACGCGTTTCTTGCCGCCCTCGCCCAGGAACTTGCTGACCTGGTAGCGGCCTCCGGCGAAGGAGGTTGGTTCGGTCTCGCCGCCGGGTGCGTCCGGGGGCATGTCCGGCGCGCCCGGCATGTCGGCGCCACTTTTCCCGGCCGGAACCTCACGGGCCGGATCCTCTCGGACCTCGCCCTCCAGCATGGTTTGAAACACGAGCGCGTCAGCATTGTCCGGTTCGATTCTGAGAACCATCCGGACACACTGCGCGACCTGCTCCCAATCGAGGCGATCCGCTGCAGACTCAGCCTGGTCTAACAGGCCGTCTATCCGCCTCTGCACCCGCTCGCTCGTCATGACGGGCCGGATCATACAGGTATCTCACGATCAAATCGGCGCTGAGACCGATAACGCCGGGCTTTTCTCCTGTGATCCCAGGGCGAGCGCCAGCGCGAATGCCAGCACAGCACGAACTCCGGCGGGAACGCTAGAGCGAACGCCAGCGCCAGCGAAGGGAAATCCCTTCTCCGAGCGGGAGAACTTTCGCCTCCCGCCACGGTCCGATGCGCGCCGTGCCCTTACCCGGGCGGGCGGTCGGACCAGAGCAGCAGCGGATTACGCGCACGGGGCTCGTTCGCCGCGCGCCCGGCATCGACGTCGCACGAAACACCCGCCCCGAGCCACTCCTCCGCCCATGCCGTGAGCGCCGCAACGACCGGGCGCAATGAGCGCCCCTTGTCCGTGAGCCGGTACTCGACCCGGACCGGCGTGTCCGGGATCACGGTTCGCTCGGCCAGTCCGGCCGATTCGAACTCCTTGAGCCGCTCGGACAGGAGCCGGTCGGATAGCCCGGGGATCGGTGCGCCGATCTCCGAAAAGCGCTGCGTTCCCGACAGCATCGACCGCAGGATCGCGCCGCTCCAACGCCGGCCGATCAGCTCGACCGCCTCGTGGTAGTGGGGACAGAATCCGGTCAAATGGTTCGTAGCCATGCCAGCAGGTTACCAGAAGTAAGCAGCACCCATCACGTTCAGAACGCGTCTGTGCACCGCTTATGAAACATAAGCATCATATTAACTATCAGCAGGCCACTCAACAAACAAGGATCTCAGCTTTGAACGAACGTAGAATCAACATCCTCGCCATACCGGGCAGCCTCCGCCCGAATTCCATCAACCGCGGCCTGCTTGAGGCCGTACGCGAGGTTGCCCCGGTGGGGGTACAAGTGCAGATCTACGGCGGTTACGCCGAACTTCCGGTCTTCACCGAACCGCTCGATGACGGACCGGAACCGGAGAGCGTACGCGAACTACGGGAACAGATCCGGGACGCAGACGCGCTGCTATTTGCGACTCCCGAGTACAACGGATCCGTCCCCGGTGGACTCAAGAACGCGATCGACTGGGCGTCCCGTCCGTACGGCAATTCGCCGCTGGCGGGCAAGCCTGCTCTGGTGGTCGGCGCAAGCCCGTCGCCCAACGGGGCCCGGTGGGCGCAGGCCGACCTTCGCCGGATACTCGGCGTCGCCGGGGCCGACGTTATCGATTCGGAACTGGCGGTCGGACGGGCGCCGGAACTATTCGACGCCGACGGTCAATTGACCGATCCGTCCACCCGTGAAGCGCTTGCCGATCGGCTGCGGACCCTGCTCGCCGCAGTACGCCAATACGAGGCAACACCAACGGCGGCCTGACCACGCGACCGCTCCGTAACTGGCGCCCCACCAATTCTCTTGCCGATAGAGGCCTCCATGCGACAAGTCATCCTGAGCCGAGGCGAAGGATCTCCAGGGTAGTAGAGCGCAAGAAGATCCGATGAACGGTCGCCATCAGGCGAGGAGATCTTTCTCCTTCCCCGGAGGGACCAGAATGGCTGCGATGATCTGCTGTCCAGACTCCCTGTCGCCCGGCCGCCTACCCCTCCCACAACGGGTGCCGCTTTGACGCCAGCACATCCGGGTCAAGGTCGTAGCCGAGCCCCGGCTTCTCGTTCAGGCGAAACGCCCCGTCGCTGATGTCCATCGGCTCCGTCAGCAGCTCGTTCTGCATCGGGATGTTTTCCACCGCGTGCTCCAGCCGGTAAAAGTTCGGCACGCTTGCGCACACATGCGCCGCTGCGATCAGCTCCAGAGGGCCGGCCGGGACGCAGTGCGGTGAGATCGGGATGTAGTACGCCTCGGCCATCGTAGCGATTCGTTTGATCTCCGAGATTCCGCCGGTCCAGATTGTGTCCGGCATGATGAAGTCGGCCAGCCCGTCGCGGAATATCGGGACGAAGTCGAAGCGTGTGAACAGCCGCTCGCCGACGCAGATCGGCGCTGCGGTATTTTTACGGACCTGTTTCAGGGCGTCGAACGACTCCGGAGGCACCGGCTCCTCGAACCAGGCGATGTTGAACCGCTCGTACAGGTTGTTGGCGATTCGGATAGCGGTCGGCACGTTGTAGTGGCCGTGTGCGTCGATCAGGACCTCGTGGGCCGGCCCCACCGCTTCCCGCACCGCCGCCACGATGTCGTACCCGAGCTGCTCTCCCTCGTGCGATATCTGGCCGTCCTGGTACATCGAGTGGAAGGGCTGCATCTCCTGGAACGGGTCGTGCTTTGACGCCGTGTGGCCGAGGGCGACCATCGCCTTCGCCGCCGCCGCGTACTCGTCCGGCGTTCGTGCGCCCCGGAACCAGCCGTTGGCGTACAGCCGCACCGGGTTCCGGAACTTCCCGCCCAGCAGGTCGAACACCGGCCGCCCCGTCGCCTTGCCCTTGATGTCCCACAACGCCATGTCGAACCCGGCCACAAGCGTCGTCGGCAACCCGCGGGCGCCCATGTAGGTGAAGCGGCGGTACAGCTTGTGCCACAGGACCTCGATGTTGGCCGGGTCCTCGCCGATGAAGTCCTCCTTCACCATGTTGATCGCGTGCGCCAGCAGGAAGCTGCCGCCCCGTCCGTACTTCGTCGCCTCGCCCCAGCCGGTGATCCCCTCGTCGGTCCGCATCTCGATGAACGCCCAGGCGCTCTGGTCGTCGGTATCGCCTTCGAGTCCGGGCTTAATCACATGGGGGATGATCTCGGTGATCTTCATGGGGACTCCTTCAAACCGGCTGATTGCGATGCCGGAAAACTCACTGTGTACAACTAGAAAACGGCCAATCCCCGATCGTAAACTCACCGCGAGTCCTCAATATCGATCGGGTTTTCATACGCATCGCGGGATTCCGCGGGACGCGAGATATCAGATTTGTTTCGTCGGCGAGATGACGCCCGGCGCATTGGCGAGACGATCGAGGCGGCGGCCGTAAGCCGCCGGTCCCGATCTGCAACACACCCCCGGTCATACCGGCGATATGCTCGCGCACCACGGATTCCCCGGCCGCTCCAGCACCCGGCGTTCTTCCGTCTCTGGACCGTCTCACTGCTTTCATACATGGGCCGGTTTACCGACTACACGGTCATCGCGTGGCTCATCGGCCAGCACTGGGACTCGCCGCTGGCCATCGGGCTGCTGATCTTTTTCCGGTTCTCGCCATTCTTCCTCATCGGGCCCCTCTTCGGGCTGATAGCGGACCGTTTTCCGCGAATCCTCATCGTCCGGATAGCGCAGGCGGGCGTCGGTTCGATTTCATTTCTATTCGGACTGCTACTGATCGCCGCCATCGCACCACTGTGGGCGCTGTACGCATACGTGTTCATGAACGGAATGCTGTTCCTGTTGGAAATGCCGGCGAGAAGAACCTACTTAACGGGCATCGTGGGGCGAAGGTACATAACCTCGGCGCTTGCGCTGGACATGATCTCGCTGAATATGGCCTGGTTCATCGGCTCGAACATGGCCGGCGTACTCCTTGATACCGTAAATCCCGGCTACGTTTACATCGGGCTGGGCTCGATCGGTTTCTTGAACGTGATCTTGCTCCGGGGACTGCCCATCCTGTTCCATCCGACGACCGATGAACGCGTCGAGAGCTTCCTCAGCTCTTTCCGCAGGGGCCTGGGTTTCGTGCGGGGCAATCGCGTTATCGTCGGGCTGTTGATTGCGGTCGGATTGACGAACCTGACAGGATTCACGTTCGAGTCGATGATCGCCGTCATCGCACGGGAACAGTTCGACGCGGGGCCGCTCCTTTTTGGGCTGCTGATATCGGCGCAGGGTATGGGGGCGCTCATCGTCGCGGTGGTGCTGGCGACGACCCGCTGGAGGGTCCACCGCCACGGATTGATGGTCCTGACGGCGGCATTCATGATGCACCTGTTTTCCGCCGGTCTGACCTGGCTCGCCTGGGCGCCCGCCGGGTTTGCCGTTCTAATGATTCTCGGCATGACGACCATGGGGTTCAGCATCATGCACAACAGCATGTTGCTGATGCTCACTCCAGACAGGATGCGTGGACGGATCATCGGGATCCAGGTGGTGGTCCTGGGCATGTTCCCCCTGGGCGCCCTGGGACTCGGCGCGCTTGCCGGGGTGCTGGGATCTGCCGAGGCGATTCGCGTCGTGGCCTTTGGAGGGATTGCGATTCTGCTCCTCATCGTGGTGGTCTTTCCTGAGCTCCGCCGGCCCACCGAAACGATTGAGTAGATAGACTTCCGGCGCGTCGAACGCATCCCCAATTGGGCCCATCAACGTTGAGGAGATCCCGGTGACCACGCCCAACAAGCTTGACCGCGTCCTTGAGCCCGGCGAGCCGAAACTCCTCGCCACCAGCTTCCATTTCACGGAGGGACCGCTCTGGCAGCCGCCCTCTCCGGAGCATACGGACGGCGCGCTTTACGTTTCCGATGTCGACTCCGCGATCCACTTCTCCGTGGACGCCGGGACGGGTGAAAAGACGGTAATCCGGGAGAATGACGGCGGCGCCAACGGAGCGACCTACGATTTGCAGGGCAGGGTGGTGTGGTGTGAGCAGGACCTCTACCGGGTGGTTCGCCGGGAGCACGACGGCTCGTGGACCGTGCTGGTATCGGAGTACCGGGGCGTGCGGTTGAACCGCAGCAACGATGTCGTCGGCCGCAGCGACGGCTCGCTCTATTTCAGCGATCCGCAGTTCCTGATGCCGCCGGAGGACAGGCTGATCGGCACTTCAAGCATCTTCCGAATCGACCCCGAGGGCGGGCTTCACCAGGCTGCGACCGACATGAACCACCCGAACGGACTGGCGTTCTCGCCGGACGAGTCGCTGTTGTACGCGTCCAACACCCGGCCGGACCCGCACATGCATGTTTATGACGTTGCGGCCGATGGTTCGCTGTCGAACGGCCGCGTGTTCGCCGAGATGCCGTACATACCAGGTGGGCCGGACGAGGGCGACACCTTCATTTCACATTCCGGGGCGGAGCGGCCGATCGGCGAGCGCGGCGGGGTGCCCGACGGTCTGAAGGTCGATTCTGCGGGCCGCGTGTTCAGCACCGGACCCGGCGGGTGCTGGGTCTGGGAGCCGGACGGCGAGTTGCTGGGTGTGATCGAGACGCCGGAGTTGCCGGCGAACGTCGGCTGGGGCGGCGACGATTTCAAGACGCTCTACCTGACCTGCCGGACCTCGGTTTACAGTCTCCGGATGAAGACGCCCGGCGCGCCGATCCCCGGGATGCCCGCCGCGTCCGCATAGAGGGGTGAGAGGGACCCGGCCCTTCGAGAGCCTCAGGGCGCGGCGCTGTCGAGCCTCAGGGCGCGGCGCTTCGAGACCTCAGGGCGCGGCGCTGTCGAGTCTCAGGGCGCTGTCGATAGGCTCCGTGCGGGCTTCTTCTGCGGAAGGATCGGGGCGTCGTGGATGGATGAATACCCGTGAATAACCGGGGCGTTCGATTGCGAAACGAGGGAGGCGTTCCATGACAACGGAAGAGAACAAGGCTGTTATTCGCAGATTCGTGAACGAGCTCTGGTCGGAGGGCCGGCTCGATGTCGCCGATGAGATCATCTCGGAAAGCCCCAGGGACCGCCGCGGCTCGGGCGGCATGATCGCAGGCGGGCCGGAGGCGGTGAAGGCGGCGGTCGGCAGCCTGCGTCGGATCTACTCGCCGCTTACCCGTGAGGTTCACGAGCTGGTTGCAGAGGGCGACACGGTCGTCGTCTACTCCACGATTCGTGGCCTGCACGTCGGTTCCGGCGGACCCGTGCCCTGGGCGCCGACGGGCGAGGAGATCTCCGTGACCGGCGTCGCTGCTTTCGTAGTTGAGAACGGCAAGATCGTCGAAGAGCCCTGGTCGAACTGGAACCTGGCGGCCAACAGCCAGCAGATCGCCGCGGCTGTCGTTCGCCGTTACGTCGAGGAGGTCTGGAACCGGGGAGAACTTGCGGCGGCCGATGAACTGCTGACGCCGGGGCACGTGCGGCACGACCCGCTCCTGGAGGCCGACGTCGTAGGGATCGATGAGGTCAGGAAACAGGTTTCAGGGTTGCGAACGGCGTTTCCGGACCTGCACTTCGAGGCGTCGATCTACCCGAGCAACGACGAGGGTGAGTTCGTCACCCGGCGCTGGACGATGACCGGCACGCACGACGGGGAGTGGATGGGGGTCGCTCCCACCGGCGTGAAGGTCGTGTCCACGGGCATGGCCCTTTCTCGATTCGATGGGGGGAAGATCGCCGAAGAGTGGATACACCGGGACGATCTCGGGTTCATGCGGCAGATCGGCGCCCTTTAGCGAAGGCGGCCGCGATCTGCTGCCGGATCGCGCAGGGCAGGGTAGTATCACGACCCCGCGGCGAATCCCCCGTCCCGAGATCGAAGCAGCTCACTCCCCTAAACAAAGGTGGGACATATGGCCAGCAAGGTGGAACAACTCGAATCCGGACTGCCAAGGAATGAGCACCGGGCCGAAGACGGACCCGGCGGCCCCGTCGTTCTCGGGGACGGGGACTTCAGATACGAGGTCTCCGGAAAGAACTGGGGGCAGTTGCCGGACGGCTGGAACTACCGGGAGGCGACGGCGGTGGCCGTCGACCAGAACGACCGCGTCTACGTGTTCAACCGCGGCACCTCCCCGATGATCGTGTTCGACGCCGACGGGACGCTGGTGGATCACTGGGGCGAGGGCGAGTTCAGCAACCCGCACGGCGTAACGGTGGCGCCGGACGGCAACATTTTCTGCGTCGATAACGGCAACGGCACTGTCAAGAAGTTCACGCCGGACGGCAAGCTGCTGATGACGCTGGGACAGGCCGACAAGCCCGCCCCGAAGATGAGCGGTGTGCCGTTCAGCGTCCCGACACACGTCGCCGTCGACAAGAGCACGGGCGAGTTCTACGTGGCGGACGGTTACTCGAACGCGCGCGTCCACAAGTACACCCCCGAGGGCGATTTCCTGTTTTCATGGGGCGAGTCGGGCACCGGCGAGGGGCAGTTCAACATCGTTCACAACGTCGAGACCGACCGCAACGGCTGGGTCTACATCGCCGACCGTGAGAACCACCGCATCCAGGTGTTCAGCTCCGACGGGATTTTCGAGACCCAGTGGGTGAACATGTCCCGCGCCGCCTGCCTTTACATCGACACGCGGGGCGACCGGGACCTGGTGTACATCGGCGAGTACTTTGCCGGGATCTCCAGCAACGATACGGGCACGGACCTCGGGCCGCGTGTCACCGTGATGAGTACCGACGGGAAGATCCTGTCACGGGTCGGCACAGAGCCTTACGGCTCGCAGACCGGCCGGTTTTACTCGCCGCACGGCATCGCGGTGGACTCGAAGGGCGCCATCTACGTGGCCGAGGTGTCGCACAGCGACTACGGCAGCGGGTGGAATGTGGACGTGGAGTTGCGGTCGATGCAGAAACTGGTGAAGGTCTAGGGTCCGCGGATCACAGACGCGTCGCCGACACGGACCGCGAGGTGAGCGGCCCGGGAGATTCTTCGGCTTCGGCCTCAGAATGACAGGTTGGGTTGCCGATGTGGCGCGCGGATGAACGCGTCGGTACTCCGGATTTCTCCCTCATCCCGACCCGTTCGACTTCACTCAGGGCAGGCTCTTCTCCCGCCGGGAGAAGGGGTATTAAGAACGGGCGCGGGTTCAGGGCGCGATCGCACCGGTTCCCCGATTTAGGTCGGGGGCGCAGCTACGCTGTTTTTGCCGGCGCCTATCTCGACTTTCCTTCTGTCTGTTGCCAGACGGGCGGAGCAAGCCCCGCCCCTACCATGAGAAGGATCCCGGTTGTGTCCCGCGCTTCGGGCAGGCGTCCGTCTGCCAGGCACGCCTCTATTCAAAGTGGCTGGTCTGACCACCGCCTCGACGGACAATCGGACGGTGTTTCTATCTCGGCACTTACCGGCGGACGCCTCTCCAGCCCCGCGACCTCGCAAGCATCTGGCACCAAGAACGTCTCCGCGACCCGGTTCATGCCGCTATTTTCCGATGCGATCGTGCCCGATGGGCCCGATATTCGAGCGAACGCAGGCCCCGAAGTGTGTACAACCACCTGAGGACACTCGTTCGCGGGTCGGGATGTCGCTCCCCCGGGTACCCGTCTGCGGAGAGATCATCGCCTACCCTTCACTGTCTAGCGTAGAACGTATGTTCTAAATGTGTCAAGAGGTGGTTTGGCGATCCGAGCGTGGTCAACGGCTGGCAGTCGTCGGATTGCTGTCGGCGCCGCAGCGTCGGATTCATACAGCAGGTGGGGATGGCAAAAAAAGGGGTCGCATTTCGCGGTGTCCAATCAGCTACGAAATCGATAGTGGTGGCGGGCTCAAAATTAAGGGTCCCTTTTTTGATTGGTCGTCAGGGGGCCCAGTGCGTGAGTTTTTGTGGCTGCCGTCGCTTCGGTCTCGTCGAATCCGTTGCTGACATCTGTCGTATATCCCGTGTCGTTACGGGGCGGTCTGCACATGCAAGCCTCGCGGCGCAGGGTGTGATCTGCTCTGCGGTCCCGACCATATATCGACCTCGAAACGTGTGATTCAGGTGTGCTTTTCTGATCGGGCGCAGGCCCGTACGGCCGGGCGCCTGTGAGCGATGTTGGCAAAGGTGAGCTACGTACGATCTAACGGGCGCCCGGAGGCCGGGAAGGCCGCAAATGTTTGCCTTGAGCGAGCGATCGAGACGTACACCCGTGGGGCTGTGAATAGTAGTATCCGCCGCAGCCGAGAGCACGTCCGGCGATGGGGTTATCGTCCAGGTGCGATCTGCTGCATTGTGCCGCCGCCGAAATTTGGGGCGCAGTGTTTTTGAGATCTAAACCGGTCCCTCCGGGGTGAGGCGTGATCGCATACATCGCGATCAGGGTGGTCAGTCCGATACGGAACGGACGGCCGGGCCGGTGAACAAGGAGACGGGTGCGATGTTGAGTTTTGTTCCCACACGGGCGTTGGCGGGTGCGTTTCTTGCACTGGCGCTCTTTGCGACGCTGGGAATAAGCGCTGATGTCGCTCAGGCGCGTGCCGGGCGGTCAGACGTAATCATTGCGTTTGCGAACCCGCCCGGTCCTGACGATCAGGCGGCGGTGCGCAGCGCCGGCGGCGACATCAAGTACACCTACACCATCGTGAATGCGATCGCCGCCTCCGTGCCCGACCAGGCGCTGGACGGCCTGTCCAATAACCCGAATATCACGGCGATTGAGCCGGACCTCGCGGTGTACGCCGTGGACGCCGAGTTGGACAACACCTGGGGTGTCAAACGCATCGGCGCGGGCGCCGTTCACGACGGTGGCAACCGCGCCCTGGGTGTCAAGGTAGCGGTTATCGACTCCGGGATCGACTGTTCGCACCCGGACCTGATCAACCGTTGCGCGGGCGGGTTCGACTTCGCCAATAACGACAGCGACCCCTCGGACGACAACGGTCACGGCACACACGTGGCCGGGACGATTGCGGCAGAAGACGATGACAACGCGAACAGCGTGGTCGGCGTCGGTCCAAAAATCAGTCTTTACGCCCTGAAGGTCCTCAAAGCTAACGGCAGCGGCTCTTATAGCGACGTGATCGCCGCGCTTGAGTGGGCGGTTGTAAACGGCATTCAGGTGACGAATAGCAGCTTTGGCAGCTCCGGCGACCCCGGCGCTACGGTGAAGGCGGCCTTCGATAACGCCGAGGCGGCCGGCATAGTGAACGTCGGCGCGGCCGGTAACGGTGGCACGTGCGCCGGAAATGGCGACAGCGTTATATACCCGGCGCGGTGGAGCTCGGTGATAGCCGTCAGTGCGACGGATGTCACTGACGGAGTTGCGTGCTTCTCCAGCAAAGGGCCCGATGTGGAACTGGCTGCGCCGGGCGTCAATATCAACTCGACACTCCTGGGTGGCGGCTACGGGTTGAAGAGCGGCACTTCGATGGCCTCGCCCCATGTCGCCGGCGCCAGCGCCCTGGTGATCGCCTCCGGCATCACCGATGCCAACGGCAATGGCCGCATCAACGACGATGTACGACTACGGCTACAACAGACCGCAGAAGATCTCGAGTTGCCTTCGAACTGGACCGGATACGGACTGGTGGACGTTGCCGCCGCAGTCGTGGGCGGCGGTTCGCCGCCGCCGCCACCGCCACCCGGCGGGGGCACTCCCTTTGATGACTTCGAGTCAGGCGACCTGAGCGGCGGCACCGGTTGGCTCGGCCCGTGGTCGTCCTCAGGCGATATTTCGATTCTAGGGGGCGACGGCCCGCACTCCGGCGCGTTCCACGTGCAGTTGCGGGCATTTAACGGCTACATCCAGCGCACCGCGGACATCACGGGTCAGACCGATGTGCACCTCAAGTTCTGGTCCCGGGTCAGGTCGTTTGAGTGGTTCTCATCGGACCGGGCGTACGTATGGGCCAGCCCTGACGGCATTTCCTGGGCGGTCGTCGCGACGTTCACCTGGATTGACAGTGACGACGTTTATCGCGCCTACGACATCGACGTATCGGCCTACGCGGGGTCCGGTTCGATCTTCATCGCGTTTGACCCGGATATGAGCAGCAGTACTGATTACTGGTTCATCGACGACGTCGAGTTGGTCGGCAACGGGCCGGCCAACTCTTCTCCGGTCGCCGATCCCGGTCCCGACCAGGCCGGCAACGAGGGCGATGGCTTCACGTTTGATGGTTCCGGCTCGTTCGACGTCGACGGCACGATCACGTCGTACGACTGGGATTTCGGCGACGGTGGGACCGCTTCCGGCGTTAGCGCAACGCATGTATACGCCGATGACGGCGTATACATAGTGACGCTGACTGTGACGGACGATGCCGGCGCCGACGGTAGCGACTCCGCCCTCGTCACGGTCGCCAACCTGGCTCCCGTTGCGGGCGCGGGCGGCCCGTACACCGGGATCGAGGGAAGCGCGATCACGTTCAGCGGCAGCGTCTCCGACCCTGGCTTGAATGACACGCACACGTTTACCTGGGACTTTGGCGACGGCGCTTCCGGAACGGGCCAGTCGGTCACCCACGCGTACGCGGATAACGGAAGCTTTACGGTGACTCTGACCGTCCTGGATGATGATGGCGGCACGGGTACGGACGTTACGGTCGCCACCGTATCGAACGCCGACCCGGTCGCGTCCACGGGCGGGCCGTACGCCGGTGAAACCGGCAGCTTGATTACGTTCAGCGGCAGCGTCTCCGATCCCGGCTGGAATGACACGCACACGTTCGCGTGGAACTTCGGCGACGGCGCTACCGGGACCGGTCAGACCGTGACGCACGCTTACGCGACCGCTGCTACATACATCGCCACGCTGACGGTGACCGACGACGACGGTGGTGTCGGGTCCGCCTCAACGACGGTGACGGTGAGCGCACCGAACACGGCGCCAACGGCCCGCGCCGGTCTCGACCAGACCGGTGACGAGGGCGACTCCTTCGCGTTCGATGGCTCCGGCTCGTTCGACGCCGACGGCACGATCGTGTCGTATGAGTGGGACTTCGGCGACGGAGAGACCGCTTCGGGCATAACGGCGAGCCACATATACGCGGACAACGACGTATATACGGTGACCCTGACCGTCACAGACGACGGCGGCTCGACCGGGTCGGACACCGCCCTGGCCACGGTCGCCAACGTCGCTCCCGTCGCCGCGGCCGGGGGGCCGTACGCCGGTGAGACTGGCAGCCCGATCACGTTCACGGGCGGCGTCTCCGACCCCGGCCTGGCTGACACGCACACGTTCGCCTGGGACTTCGGCGACGGCTTTTCGGACATCGGTCAGACCGTGACGCACGCCTACGCAATCGCCGGGCCATACAGCGCCACGCTGACGGTAACCGACGATGACGGCGGCTCCGGCTCCGGCTCAACGACTGTGACTGTGAGCGCATCGAACACGGCGCCAGCGGTAACGATCACGAGCCCGTCAGGCGGTGACACGTTCCTGACAATCGACTCGATCCAGTTCTCCGGATCCGCGTTAGACCCGGAGGACGGGGAGCTGACGGTCAGCCTGATCTGGATCTCCAACATCGATGGCGTGATCGGCAACGGCGGGAGTTTCTCCGCGACACTTCAAGAAGGTAGCCACACGATCACCGCGCAGGTGATGGATGCGGGCGGCGCTACAGGCGGCGACTCGATCTCGATCACGGTCAATTCTCCTGTGGTGTCGGACACGGTCGAGATAATCAAGGCGAAATACGAGATCAGGAAGAGCAAGTTGGGCGTCGAAGCGACCAGCACCGATGGCGGGTCTGCCACCCTGACCGCCACGGCCTATGACGCCGACAACAACGTGCTCGGAAGTGTCGAGATGAGTTACAGCGCCAAAAAGGGCAAGTACAAAGGCGAAATAACGGGCCTCAACTCCAAGCCGGTGAAAGTGGTCGTCGTGTCGTCTGGAGGCGGGTCGGACACGCGGTCCGGATCCGGCATCACCGGTAGGGGTTAGGAAGAGGTAGTCCGGGCACGACGGGACGAAGACGGACCGGTTTCGACCCATAGCGGGTATCGGGTGGCGTCCCGCGGGTCGTGGTTTCGAGTTGCACCGTGGCAAGATCACGGCAACTGCGAGCGGTCACGGTGAGTTCTACCTATCGTCCCGGTAGGCCCGCATAGACACCCTGAGTCCGGGTAACGGTGTCCATGCCCAGTGGCGCGCGGCGGATCGTCTCTGCGGTTCCCGATCATGCCGGGGAGCGTCGCGACGAAGGATCTCGGCACAGGCTATCGACGAGGTCCTTGTCGTTCTGCCGAAGGATCAGGATGACGGTGAGCTGACGCACGTGTGGAGGGCTTGCGCCCCCCAGGGGCGGATAGTCCGTTGCAGCAGCCGGCGGCGGCGCCCCCTGCGGCGTTCGTTAACCGGTGGCTTCTGCGATGAAGACCGGGATCACGCGATCGGTTTTGTCCTGGTACTCCTGGTAAGGCGGGTATGCGGCGACGGCGATTTTCCAGAGTCTCTGTTTCTCGACCGGGTCCATTACCTCACGGACTCGCATCGACCGTACTTCTGTCTCGTCGCGAATTTCGACGTCCGGGTCCGCCGTCAGGTTGTGATACCAAAATGGATGTTCGGGCGCTCCACCCTTGGACGCCACGAGGATGTAGTTGTTCCCGTCCACCACTCTCATCAGAGGGGTCTTACGGATTGCGCCTGTTTTCCAACCTCGATTGGTCACGATTATGACCGGCAACCCCGTCTCTCTCAGGGTTAATCCCTGGGTGCCGTTGCTCCCCTCATACAGTTCTACCTGTTCCGCCACCCAATCGCTGGGGCTGGGTATGTATTCGCTCATGGTTATCTTCTCGTCTCCCTTTTGCTCCGTCCGGCCAAATATAGCAAAGCGGCTCTGACCCTATTTCGCAACCGCCTCATACGCCGTGACCATCAATGCCGTTACGGCGGTGAATGTAGAGATTAAGTCGACCGGGAATCGTCGCCACTCTGCGCCCCACCGGCGGCGCAACACTTCTCCGCTGTTTTTTCACGATGCAACCGACCGGGCGTGAGTGATCGGGGGAGTGGAGGCGGGCTCGTCGGGCGCGTGTGGCTGTCCGGGCCGCCGATACGGGAGATGCTTCTCCTTCTGCTGGAGGATCGCGACGACATCGCGGCGGGAGCGCGCCGGTCGCGCGCCGCACTGTCAGGTCCCGGCCCGCGCCCTACACCGCCCGGGCCAGTAGCTCGTCCTCGTTCATCTCGTAGCCCAGCCCGGGCTTGCCGTTCAGCCGGATAACGCCGTTGGCGATGTCCATCGGCTCCGAGAGGAGCGTGTTCTGGACCGGGATGTTGCGCATGCCATGCTCCTGCCGGTAGAAGTTCGGCACCGAGCTCATGACGTGTGCCCCGGCGATCAGGGCCAGCGGCCCCGAGGGTACGGCGTGCGGCGAGATCGGGATGTAGTAAGCCTCGGCCATCGATGCGATTCGCTTGAGTTCCGAGATGCCGCCGGACCAGATCGTGTCCGGCATTACGTAGTCCACCAGTCGATCGCGAAACAGCGGCACGAAGTCGTACCGGGTGTAAAGCCGCTCGCCGACGCAGAGCGGGGCGCCGGTTCGCTCGCGGACCTGTTTCAGCGCGTCGAACGACTCCGGAGGCACCGGCTCCTCGAACCAGGCGATGTTGGACTGCTCGAACAGGTTGTTGGCGAGGCGGATCGCCGTCGGCACGTTGAAGTGGCCGTGGGCGTCGATCAGGATCTCGTGACCCGGGCCGACCGCCTCGCGTATGGCGGCGACGATGTCGTAGCCCTCCTGCTCGCCGGCCGGCGATATCTGTCCCTCTGCAAACATGTGGTGCGTCGCCGCCATCTCGCGAAACGGGTCCAGCTTCAGGGCGGTGTGGCCCGCGGCGAGCACCCGCTCACGGGCGGCCCGGGCGTAATCTTCCGGAGTCTCACAGCCCTCGAACCAGGAGTTGGCGTACAGGCGGACCTCTTCGCGAAAGCGGCCGCCAAGCAGGTCATATACCGGGCGTCCGGTGGCCTTCCCCTTTATGTCCCACAGGGCGATGTCGATGCCCGCCGTCATCGCCGTCGGCAGGCCGCGTGATCCCAGGTAGCTGAAGCGACGGAACAGTTTGTGCCAGATGCGCTCGATGTCCGCCGGGTCCTCGCCGACCAGGTCCGGCGTCACGAGGTCCAGTGCGGCGCCGATCAGCGTGTTCGAGCCCGCGCCCGAGTTGGTCGCCTCGCCCCAGCCGCTGATCCCCTCGTCCGTGTCGACGCGCACGAAAAGCCATGTCCGGCCGGGGCCAACGATCTCTCCCGGGTCGATCTCGAACGTCTTGATCCCGGTGATCTTCATGACGGGCGCTCTTGACCCTTCTGATGATTCCTCGCCTGAATCTTTTGGGGATTCTGTTCGGGCCGATTTCGGCGTGTCACCTTGCCGGTCTCGGGATGCAGGGAATGTGATCTGGTGGTCTTTGCGATGTTCTTGGCGGTGACGGCGTCCATCCCCGCCAGCCCGGCCGCGCCGAGTTGCTCCATATGCCCCAGGGCGACGAATAGCACGTCCGCCGCCTCTTCTGACATCGCCGCCTCGTCAAACCCGGGCGCCGGCCGGTCGACCTCTGCCCGCAGCTCTCGGACCTCCTCATCGAGCATGGGCATGCGCCGGCGCATCACCTCGAGGGGCGTGCCTGTCTTGAGCGCCCATCGGTCGTGGAAGTCGTAGACCTCTGCCGCGAGCCGTGCGGCCGTGGCGATGAAGCGTTCCCGGTCCGCAGCATGTTCGTCCGGCCCTGGCCCTAGTTTGAGGCTGGGCGTGCGTGCGGGCGCGCCCGGCGAGTCTTCCATGTGTCCACCGTCGGCTCTCTCTGCTCTCCGGGTGGCGACCGGCGCGTCCAGGGCGCGCACTTGATCGGCCGGAGACCCGGAGGATACCGCCGCTACGCCAGGCTGGCGAGGCGGTCGGGGGAGCAAAAATCGAGTTGCGTCGCGGTCAGGCGGCCAGCTGCTGCTCGTTCTCTCGCAGGCTGATTCGGACAGGGAAGGGTCCGCACTCGCTCTCAAGGTTGACGAGGATCTGCGGGCAGCCCAGGGTGGTGAACTTGCTGCCCTTGGGCTGGATCAGCGTGGGCGGGGTCAGGTCTGTCGAGTACCCGGCGGCGGCGAGGCCTATGGCGGCGTTGCCCGTAATCATGTTGGCCAGTTCGCCGAGCGCCGACAGCGCCATCGTGTCCATGCCGGCCGGGGGTCTGCCGAGCATGATGGTGAGGATCGCCCGTGCGACACGCCTCTTGAACCCGTAAAAGACGTTGCCCTCCAGCCGGCCGGTCACGCCTATGAACGCCGTGATGTCCTCGCTCGTCATGGTGTCATCGGCCATCTTGGCCCCGGCGAATTTAAGCTCTTGCCCGAGCTCAACCTTGAACACGTGCTGGGCCGCGGTGAGGAACGGGTTGACGAACTCCTGGCGCATACGTCGATCTTCTCCCTGGCGCGGCTGGTCGGCAAGATTTGAGGGCGTGTAACCTGAGTCTGGCATTCGAGGCGCACTGTCGCCACCGTGAGACTCTCCAAAGCCAAATTGTGTAAGCCGCAACGCCGCGACCAGCGCCTCCACGGGGCATGAGCAAATTGCGATTGGGCGTTTCCCGGATCACCCGGAAACGATGAGGGGGACGCGCATCTCGTCCGGGGACAGGCCGGAGTGGTGCGAGACGAGCCGCGACATGTCCGGACCAACGGCGCCGGCGGGCGCCCACGCGAATACTGCGGCGTCCATGCAGATGGCGATGTAGTCGCCGATACGGGACCGTGTTAGGGCCGACAGTTTGCCGGGTCCGAGCAGTTCCATGGTTTCCAACTCGTCCGGCGTGAGGAGGGCCACCTGCTCCGGCATCCTCTCCGAGAATGCTTCAGCGAACCGGCCGAACGCGTCTTCCCGCACATGGTAGTAGTTGACGCGGGCATCCCCGGCCGGCGGAAATCGGAGCATCCGGCCGATCTCGTCATCCTCCCGTATCAACATCGGCTCCGCAGGAAAGGCGTCCAGGTGCCCGTGGTCGGACGTTATGACGAGTTTTGCCGCTCCCGGCAACTCGCCCGCAAGACGTTCCAGTCCGCTGTTCACGTCGGCCAGCGCTGCACGGGTAGCGTCGCCGTCGACGCCGGTGGTGTGCGCTGCGGAGTCGATCTGCGGGAGGTACAGGTACGTGTATGACGGTCCGGTCGCGCTCTGAAGCCGGGCCAGCACGCGGTCTACGCCGTCAGAGATCGAGCCGTAGCCCCGTCTTATGGCGCGGCCGAGCGAGTAACCGGAGTAGACGCTGCGGAACAGGGCGTTGGGGAGGATGCCGACAGCGCTTCGATCGAAAGAAGAAACGCGGGACGGGAGGGGGAACGCGATTTCGGCGGTCACGCCGTGGTCGGCGAGCGGCGCTCCGGTGACGCGGCTAACAAATGGGAGGATCGTCGCCGGGCCTGAGATCTCCGTGAGGTGGGTCCACCATCCGGTGATGGCGTGCTCCGCCGGCCAGGCGCCGGTCGCGAGGGTGGTCAGCGCGGCGGAGGTGGTAGACGGGAAGATTGATCGCAACTCACGTGCCAGGCGTCGTCGCAGGAACGAGTCTCCGCCGAGCGTCTCCAGGAGCGTCATGCCCAGCCCGTCCGCGATGACGAACACGATGTGTTCCGCCGGCCCGATGACGGCGGCGATCTGGTGTGCGGAACCTTCGTCCGCCGAATCTCCGTCCCCGGAATATCTGGCGTCGCCGCAGAGCCGCGCGATGGCCCGGGACAGGTCCACGGTGTTTGGGACGTCAACCGAAGGACGCAGCAGGGTCCCGTCCTCGAATCCTGCGAGAAGTCGCTCCACATCGCTCATGACGCCTGGGATTCTATCGTGCGTTCCGCCCCGGCGCGATGCCCCCTTGATGTCTCTGGTTGGGGAGCTTGCCGCGCGCCCGGTTGCATCGCACAATTCCGGTTACGAATTCCCACAGTACACAGCCAAAGCAAACAGGACCAAAAATGACCACCGCCGAACTTGAAGAGACCCGCCGCCAGATAATCGCGACCGTTCGCGAGTTCGTCCAACGGGACGTGATCCCGCAGGCCGCCGAACACGACGAGAACGACACCTATCCCCACGAGCTCGTAGATCAGATGGCCGAGATGGGGTTGTTCGGCATCACCGTGCCCGAGGAGTACGGGGGGTTGGGTCTGGACTACACAACCTACGCGATGATATTTGAGGAGCTCTGCAAGGGCTGGATGTCGATCACGGCCCCGATCGGCACGCACTCCATCCTCACCGCGGCGATCGCAAAGTACGGCTCGGAAGAACAGAAGAGGGAGTGGTTGCCGCCGCTGGCGGCCGGTAAGAAGCGCGGCGGGCTTGCGTTGACCGAGCCCGGGGGCGGCAGCGATGTCGCCGGGTTGCAGACGACGGCCGTCAAGGACGGCGAGGAGTACGTGGTGAACGGCAACAAGCTGTTTATCACGAACGGCCGCACGGGCGACGTTTTCCTGCTGCTGGCGAAGACGGACACGGAGATCGAGCCGCAGCACCGCGGCATCAGCGCCTTCATCGCGGAGAAGGGGCCGGGCTTTACGGCCGGGCGCGATCTGAACAAGCTCGGGTACCGCGGTGTGGATACCTCCGAGCTGGTTTTCGACGACTACCGGATCGCGGCCGACCGGATGCTCGGTGATGAGGAAGGCCGCGGCTTCTACCAGGTGATGGACGCCCTGGAGACCGGCCGAATTAACATCGCGGCCCGCGCCGTAGGTGTCGCCACCGGCGCGTTCGAGGCGGCCATCAAGTACGCGCAGGAACGCGTGACCTTCGGCGAGCCGATCGCGCAGCGCCAGACGATTCAGAACATGCTGGCCGACATGGCGACCAAGATCCACGCCGCGCGGCTTATGACCTACGACGCCGCGGCGAAAAAGGACAGCGGCGCCCGTATCGACCTGGAGGCGGGAATGGCGAAGCTGTTCGCGTCGGAGATGTGCGCCGAGGTGACGCTGGACGCCATGCGCATCCACGGCGGATACGGTTATGTGAAGGACCTGCCGCTGGAACGGTACTACCGCGACGCGCCGCTCATGATCATCGGGGAGGGCACCTCGGAGATTCAGCGCCTGGTGATCGCCAAGAACCTGCTCAAGCAGTACGCGATCTAATGGGCCGGTATGGCGCACCGCCGCGGAGGGGCCCAGATGCCTGAAGGGCCTGACCAGACGCCTGAAGGACGGCCGGAACGCGAGGAAGCGCAACGTGTCGCGCGGGGACTGCCCACCCTGAACGCGGGGCCGGCGCTCGGCGGGCCCGGTACGCGAAGGCGCCTGTTTGAGGCGCTGGGCGGCCGCGATAACGTGGAAAAGGTCGTCGACCGGTTTTACGACCGGATCGACGCCGATCCGGAGTTGCGGCCGGTGTTTCCGGCAAGCATGGCGGTTGGACGGGCCCGCCAGAAGCTGTTCCTTGAGGAGTGGCTGGGCGGAGAGCCGCGCTACTCTCGCGAGATCGGACCGTGGCAGTTACGTCAGCGGCATGCGCGGTTCCGGATCACGGAGGCCGGCGCGGCCAGGTGGATCGAGCACATGGAGTGCGCTCTCCGTGACTGCGGCGCCCCGGACGATCTTGCGTCCGAGATAGCGTCGCTGCTGCGACCGATCGCGTTCCTCATGGTCAACACGCCTGACTCCGCTGAAGCCGAGGCGTAGGCGCCCGGCTCGCGCGCGTCGAGAGTGCAGACGCGGGCGGTTGCGGTGGCGCCCGGCGGTCCGAGGCGCGGTAAGCTGCGCCCGAACAGGCAGCGGCGTGCGCCCGGGCCGGGTTCTCGTGTCGCGGTCGCCAACCGGGGAGTCGCCAGGGAAGACATCGGGAGGAGCCGTCGGGCCGGGATTCTCGAGAAAGCGTTCCGGTGTGTGTTCCTTTGATGGTGTATGCCGGGGCCGGAGAATATTGCGCCGGGGCAGAGCGGCGCGAGAGGAGGCCGGATTGGATCAGGGTTTCACCGGAGCGGGATTCGCCGTGCCGCAGGTCTTTCCCGACGGCCGAATCGACCTGGCCGTTATCCGGGACGTCTCGGCGCGCGCCGAGGAGATGGGTTACGACAGCCTCTGGGTGCAGGAACGGATCATCGGCAGCAGCCGGAGTCTGGAGCCGCTGGCGCTGTTGTCCTATCTGGCCGCCGTGACGGATACGGTGCGCCTGGGCGTGTCGGTCCTCGTCCTGCCGCTCCGCAGCCCGCCGCAACTGGCGAAGACGCTGGCGACGTTGGACGTGCTGTCCGGCGGGCGGCTGACCGTCGGCGTCGGACTCGGCGGCGGCGATGCGAACGCCGAAGCGTATGGCATAGAGCCGGGACGCAGGGTCCGACGGTTCCTGGAGGCGCTGAGCGTGATGGACGCCCTGTGGAAGGACGAGAGCGCGGATTTCGAAGGTGAGATGTACCGCATGGCGGGGGCTACGATGGCGCCGAAGCCGATCCAGAAGCCGCGCCCCCCGGTGTGGTTCGGCGCGCGGGCGGAGCCGGCGATCCGGCGCGCCGCTAGATATGGCGACGGCTGGATGGGGGCGGGCTCTTCCAGCGCGGACGACTTCAGGGAGAGCGTGGGGGTCTTGCGTAATGCGCTCGAAGCCGAGGGCAAGGACCCGGCGACCTTCCCCGTATCGAAAAGGGTCTACGTCGCTATCGACGACGACGCCGACCGCGCCGAGCGGCGCCTGACGGACTGGTTCGGGCACCATTACGGCAACCCGGAGATGGCGGCCCGGGTGTCGATCTGGGGCTCCGCCGACCATTGTTATGAGCAGATCGACGCCATCATCGACGCCGGGGCGGAGCATTTGCTGCTGAACCCGGTGTTCGATTACGACGAGCACCTGGACGCTCTGCGGCGCTACACACGACCTTGAGCCCGGCTACGGGAGCCGATTCCGGAGAGATAGCGTGGCGCCTTTTCCGGGCCGACCAGATCAGATCGCCACTTTGTGAGCGATGACCAGACGTACCAGACACGGAGCGTGAACATGAAGTACCGACCGTACGGCAACACCGGCCTTGAGATATCCGAGATCGTGTTCGGCGCCGGCGCCGTCGGGGGCATCCTGATAGACGCCGACGACGAAACGCGCCGGACCGCCATCCGGACCGCGCTCGATCGCGGCATCAACTGGATAGATACCGCCGCCTCTTACGGCCGGGGACGCTCGGAAAAGGCGCTCGGTTGGTTGTTGAAAGAGATCCCGGAGGACGAGCGGCCCTACCTTTCTACAAAGTTCAGCATCGACCCCGGAGAAGGGGACATCCCCGGCCAGATCGAGCGCTCGATGCACGAAAGCCTGGAGCGTCTTCAGCGGGACAGCGTGGACGTGTTCCAGCTCCACAACCGCGTTTCCGAGGAGCGCGGCTGGTTCCCGGGTTCCGTGGCCGCGGATGACCTTCTTGGCAGGGACGGGGTGGCCGATGGGCTGCAACGGCTCGTCGACCAGGGCCTGACGCGATTTATGGGATTCACGGCGACCGGCGAGAGTTCAGCGCTCCACAGGGTCATCGAGAGCGAGCGGTTCAACTCTGCGCAGGTGTACTACAACCTGCTAAACCCGAGCGCCGGGCGCGCCGTGCCGTCGGAGTGGTCGGCGTACGACTTCGGCAACATAATCGACAAATGCGCCGAACACGGTGTCGCCGTCATGAACATTCGAGTTCTCGCGGCCGGGGTGATCGCCACCGACGTGCGGCACGGCCGGGAGTCCCCGGTTGCGCCCGGTGGGGACGTTGCGGCCGACGAGGCTCGCACGAGGATGATCGTGGAGGCGCTCGGTGACAGCCAGGGCACGCGGGCGCAGCTAGCGGTGCGCTACGCGCTCTCCAACCCGAACGTGTCCGGCGTCCTGGTCGGCATGGCGGAACTCGACCACCTGGAGCAGGCGCTGGGCGCCCAGGAGATGGGCCCGCTGCCCCCGGAAGTGCTAGACGCCATCCACGCCCTGGTGGAGACCGACTTCGGCCGGCTCGGCTGACCCGCTTATCCGATGAGCCTCTAAATCATTGGAGGGTGGCGGCTCTTCCTGCGGGCCCGGGCGCGCTGTGGTTTCAGGTCCCATCCCTCGGTCCCCCGTTGTCGCCATCGTCCGGGGTCCCCATCGTCCGGGGTCCAAGGAAAAAGTCCGGGCGCACAAAGGGGGCGGCTTGCGCTTCGTGCGCCGACCGCCCCCTTTTACGAATCAGATACGGGAGCCGTTAGGTGGCTTTTCCGATCTTGAAAAGCGTCGTGCTGCAGGTGCCGCACTTGCCTTTTGTCGCCGGGCGACCGTTCTTCATGGTCACCTGCTCCGCTTCGTTCATTTCGCGCATCGTTCGACACTTCATGCAGTATGCGTCCATGTGCGTCCTCCAAATGGCACTATATCTTCAGCGGCCGTCCACCGAAGCTAACCTAGCTTTACGGTAACACCAGATTCCCGAAGCTGGAATAGCTTTGGGGAAAGGGAGGCCGCTGGAAGGGGTCCCAAACGTGGCGAAATGCGGCCCTTTCGGGGGCTTTAGCCCCCGGTTTTTACGTTTGGAGCGGGGTTCTCAAGCCTCGGACTGAGACTCCGGCCTTCGATTTACGTTTATCCCAATCGTAAGAGGCGGGGATACACGCTGGGGGATTCATACGATTGATCCCATCGTAACGGGGCTCCGACGGCGTCGCCGGGTGTTCTGAAGGCCGTACCGAGGCGCCCGGATGGCCGTGACCGGGGCGACCAGGAACCCTCCACCGATGACACCAGGAGGCCGGGAGACCGATGCCGGAGATCAAGCTCACAAGTGCGACCCTGGAGTATCAGAGTGAAGGGCGCGGACCGGCGCTCTTATTTGCGCACGGCGCGGGCGGGAACCGGCTCTCGTGGTGGCAACAAGTACCGGCGTTCCAGGACAGGTACACCTGCATCACCTTCAGCCACCCGGGGTTCGGGAACTCTACGTGGACCGGAAACGCCGCGGAAGCGGTGGATTTCTCGACCGTGTTGTCCGAGCTACTGGACCGGCTTGAGATAGATAGCGTCGCGCTGGTGGCGCAGTCGATGGGGGGGTGGACCTGTCTCCCGCTTGCGGTCCATCAGCCGGAGCGTGTTGGCGCGCTGTTCATGGCATCGACCCCGGGAAACCTGCGGACGCCGGATATCGACCGGGCGCGGGAGGCCAACGGTGATCGGCTTGAGGGCCTTCGGCGGGCCTGGGACGAGCGACGTCCGGGTAGCTATAACCCGGCGGTCGGCGAGCGTTGTCTCAGGGAACAACCGGCGCTCCACTACCTGTACTCGGCGATACAGGGACCGCGATGATCTTGGACGGGCCGCCTCGATCGATTCGCCATCGGCTCGATATCGGAGCGGGGGACCTGGCCGGATACACAACTCCAACCGTTTACGTCACCGGCGAAGAGGACGTGGTGCTCCCGTCGCCCATCATCGAGGCGGCCGCCGAAGCCACCCCCGGAGCGCGGCTGGAACGCGTGCCAACGGCGGGGCATTCGGTCTACTTCGAAAGGCCCGGCGTCTTCAACGCTCTGCTGTCAGGGTTCCTGCGGGACGTGTACCCGTCCTGATTACGACGCTGATGTCCGCCGATCCAGGGCAGGCGCGGCCGCACGTGGCGGGCTGTGGATAACACGCGGAAATAATCGGACAGACCTCTGCTTTCCCGACACTGCGATGTAGGGAGGACTGTCATTCGGTACCGATCGCTTCATGCCACCATCATCTGCGTCTGCGAAATGGAGATAGTGGGACGCGATGGGACACACATTGTGTCGAGAGAGATAGTCCCGGCACGAGAGGGGTGCGACCAGCAGTTGGCGGGTTATGCACGAGTCGCTAACGACCTGCGCGAGCGCGTTGTGTTTCGCTCGTTGGCCGTACTGATTAACGGCTGGGATGGCGCGGCGGCGCGTATCGCCTACCGCACGACCGCTGAATTCCCGGGCTCGGGACCGAATTGGACCGCCGCCGAGCTGGCATCGTTCGCGGTGGAATCCGGGGCCGGCGATTCCGCGCCGGTCGCGGTGATAAAACGCGCAAAGGCCGGTTGGGCGATCGCTCCGATCGGTGGAAGCCGGCCGGCGACGGCCTTCCTGCTGTTGGCCCGCGTTCCATCGTCCACCTTCACCCTAATCGAGCTCCGGAATGTGGACGTCGCTGCGAACGCGATGGCGGCCGCCGTCATCGAGGTCGAGATGCGCAGCGCCCGAGAACTGTTGGTCCGTGAGCGCAGGATCACCCGGGACATGTCCGAGCGGTTGATCGAAGCGGGAGAGTCGCACGGCTGGCAGGAGTCAGCGCAGCAGGAGTTGCAGCGGGCGTTCGATTCGCTTACAGAGCAGAAGCGGGAACTTGAAGGCGCCAACAGATTGATCTCGGCCACGCACACGGAGCTGCAACGCGCTTTCGACGATCTGAAGGTGGCCAACAGAGCGAAGACACGCTTCCTGGCGACCGTTTCCCATGAACTGAAGACACCTCTCACAAGCATCTCGGCGTTCACCGACATTCTCAGGCGAAATCGCGCAGGCAACCTGGACGAGCGCGAGTTGAAACAACTTGAGGTCGTACACCGAAACGTTCACCGCCTCAACTTGCTGATCAACGATCTGCTGGATCTGACGCGGATAGATGCCGGCACGCTGGTACTGGAACTGGACGATTTCCGTGTGGCTGACTTGATATGGGACGTGTCGGCGATGTTCGATCCGATCCTCCGCACACGCGATCAGAAACTGGTGGTGGAAGACGGCTCCGAGGGCTTCTGGTTGACGGGCGACCGCGACCGCGTCGAGCAGTTGATCACCAATCTTGTGACCAACGCGTCCAAATTCTCGCCGGACCACTCGCCGATCAGCATGAAGATCGACATAGTCGGGGACTGGTTACAGTTGACCATCTCCGACTGTGGAGTCGGAATCCCGGAGGACGAGCAGGGACATATATTCGATGCCTTTTATCGCGTTGACAATGAGCAGACCCGCGCGGTACCGGGCACGGGCGTGGGCCTGTACATCTCGGCGTCGATCGTGTCCCTTCATGGAGGCGATATCTCGGTCGAAAGCCAGCCCGGCCACGGATCCACGTTCCGGGCCGTCCTGCCCGGGGTGATCGACGGACCGTCGGACGAGCACATGATGCGCGAGGCGGCGCGATTGCTGGCGTTACAAGATCACCGGTCTCGACTTGAGGAAACGCAGCGGGAAGCCGCCTGAGTCCCCTGAAACCTCCGAAATCCCTGAAATGAGAGCGGGGACGCGCCGGCCAACGCGGCGCATCGGATACTGCCCGCGACGCCGTCCTTGCCCGGCGCAGATCCCACGACATCAAGGCCCGGAGCCCTTAACGTGACCGGGCGGGGGAGACGCGACTCACCCTGCCTCGCAGCGCTGTGCCGGGTCTCAGCGCCTATCCCTGAACTCACGTCTCCCAACCGGTTGCCCCTCGAGCGCGGGCCAGGAGCCTGCACCGGACCGTCGAAGGGCGAGGGAAAGGTTTCAGCGCAGAAGCACAGCCGTCCGCGGTTTCTGAGCCAGACAACTAGCGCCCCCGACGGGCTGTTTGTGCGTCCGTCTCCGCCTTCGGCCGCCGCCGCATTTTCAGGAGCGCCAGCACCGTTGCAAATGCAACGACTGCGGACAGCAGGGTGATCTTCTTCATCGCTGCTACTCCGTATTGTTATCCCGTTCAGGCCCCGGCCCGCAAACCGCAGGGGCCGGTTTTCCCTCTCTGTTATATCTCCTGGACCCGGCGTATCAGATCGGTCAGCCGGGCCTCCTGTTCCGGCGTCTCGGACGGCGCATCGAGAGAGATCCGCGTGGCGTAATCCATCCGTTTCGCCAGGACGCCGGGCAGATCGTCGTAGGTGGAGGTGACCGCAAATTCCCGCACCACGTCAAGCGGCACGGACTCGACCATTTGGTCCCACTCGCCCCGCACCGACATCTCGTGCAGGGTTAACCCCAGCTCGCCGAGGCCGTGGGTGTCGAAAACATTGAGATAGGTTCGCGTGGATCCGTAGAAAGAGATGGGTTTGCGCAGGGCGAGTAGCTTCTGCTCGATCTCGGACTCGTCCTCACCGAGCGCCATCATCCCGCCGCCGGAAACCTCGATCTCGGAGAGATCGCGGCCCGCCTGCTCGGCGCCGCGCTTGAGCTCGGGCAATGTGACCTCGCGGACGTACTTCTCGGTGGTGAAGCTGTGGAGGAACAGCCCGTCGGCGACGCGCCCGGCGACCCGGGTCATGGCGGGCCCGACCGCGGCGAGGAATACCTTTGGCGGCGGATGGTCGATCGGCCCCATGTTGAACGCCGGCGGGCAGAGCGTGAAGTTGTAAAACCGGCCTTCGAACTCCGGTTTCGCGCCGGTCTGGAACGTGTCCCACACCGCCCGCATCATCCGGACGTACTCTTCCATACGGGTGGCCGGGGCCTCCCACTTGCCGGAGCTGAAGCGCCGTTCGTTGTGGCCCTTCACCTGTGTTCCCAGGCCCACCATTACCCGGCCGCCGGTCGCCTTCTGCAACTCCCACGCCATCTGCGCCATCACGAAGGGGCTACGCGGGAAGGCGATGATGATCGAGGTGCCGATCTCCGCCCGCGTGCTGACGTGCGCTGCCAGTGTCCACCGCGTAGTCGCCTCGTACATCGTCTCGGACGTGGTGATGGCGTCGTAGCCGAGCCGCTCAGCGCGCTCTACTTCCGAGGGGACGTCGGTCAGGGGACCTGCGCCGAAACGGGCTGAGACCTTCAATCCAGTTCCTCCGATCGGTGCGCCCTGGCCCATGTCGCCGGTTGACGCATGGCGGCCGGGACGATCTGTACGGGGCACCGGAAATCTCAAGGAAGAAAACCAGGGAAGACCGGCCGCCTGATAACCCGGCCGATTCTAACGTGCGGCGCCTGTCTGCGGAGGCGGCGGTTACACTCTCCGCCGAAGCCTTGACGAAATCACGCCCGGCGCAGGCCATCCGGCCCAGGCCAGGGTCGCCATTCAGCCCCCCGGCATGGCCCGGGGCGTGGACGGGGAGAGAAATGACGGTTCGCGCATATCAACTGGTGGATACCGCTCCCGGAAGCGAGATAGCAACGCTGGCTCGAGCCCTGCTGGCGATCGACGTAATTCAGACGGTGGATGCCGTCACGGGCCCGCACGATCTCATTTGCACGGTTGAAGTGGACGAGCTGTCAGACCTTGCCCGGTTCCAGGAGCAGGTCCACGCCGTTCCCGGCGTGACGCGGACGATGACCTGTGTCGTACTGCATGCCTGACGAGGGACGCGATCTGATTCTGGTACGGGTCGCATGGGAGCGCGCGCGCGGGCCGGTCATATGAAGATCAACGAATTCACTGCCGACGCACTCGACCGCGTCCACGTATTCATGGAGCTGGCGTTTACCGGCCTCACACCGGAGCAGCTCTGGTACCGCCCCGCGGTGGAGGCGAATTCGATCGCGTGGGTCGGCTGGCACCTGACGCGCGGCCTGGATCGGCGCGTCTCAGACATGGACGGCGGCGAACAGACGTGGATTACGGGCCGCTGGTACGAGAAGTTCGGGTTGCCCCCGAACCCGACCGACTACGGGATTGGCCATACCTCGGAACAGGTCGACGGCGTTCGCCCGCCGGACTCGGCCACGGTGCTCGGCTACTACGACGCCGTGTACCGGAGGTCGCTGGCGTTCCTGGAGTCACCGGCTGCGGACGATCACGATCGCGTTCTGGAGGGCTCCGGCAATAAGCTCGGGGTTGAGATGGTCGGCATGGTCGCCGGAAACATGCAGCACGTTGGCCAGGTGGGCTACATCAGGGGGCTGATCGAAGGCCGTCGCTGGTACCCGCGCTAGAACGCGCCGATCAGGCCGCCACTGCCCCGTCAGGTCGTTGTTCCCAGATCCACCGGCGCCAGGATCTCGCGTAGCTCCGCCATCTCCGGCTCACTTAGACGCCAGTCCGCCGCGCTCGCGTTGT
>JACZRO010000117.1 GCA_022574675.1 Chloroflexota bacterium | reverse complement strand
GCATGGCCGGGATAACCGACGCCTGCGTGCCCTCGGCCCTGACGGTCCGGAACACGTTCAGGGCTGCGGCGTTCATCGCCCTGAACGCCGAGAGCGGGTAAAGGGCTATCGCCACGCCCACGCCGGCCAGTTGCTCGATGGTGAACGGGGGGGTGAGTCCGAACTCCGTCAGGTTTGCCAGCACGGGGATGTCCACCGCATCGGTGAATTTTCGGTAGTCGTCCAGATCGGGCATCGCCTCTGGGAACAGCATGTCGGCTCCGGCCGCCTCGACCGCCCGTGCGCGGTCCAGCGCCGACGACATGCCTTCGACCGCCAGCGCGTCGATGCGCGCCATGACGACGAAGTCCCGGTCCGGTTTCGCGTCGACCGCGGCCGTGATGCGGTCAACCATCTCCTCCAGCGGCACGACCTCTTTCCCGGGACGGTGACCGCAGCGCTTGGCCTGGACCTGGTCCTCGATGTGGACCCCGGACGCGCCGGCGCGCGCCAGCTCGGTGATCGCCCTGTTAATCATGAAGGCGTCGCCCCAGCCCGTATCGGCGTCGACCAGCAGGGGGAGGTCGCTCGCCCCGGTGATACGGCGCACGTCTTCTCCGACCTCGTTCAGAGTGGTCATACCCAGATCGGGCAGGCCGTATGACGCCCCGGCGACGCCGGAGCCTGACAGGTACAGCGCCCGGTAGCCGACGGCCTCCGCCATCATGGCGTGATAGGCATTGATGACGCCCGGCATCTGGAGCGGACGCTCGGCGACTATCGCCTCTCGGAGTCTTTGGCCGGGACTCGGTGCGCTGGCGATATCGGTCTCCCGTCTGCTGCCCGTGCCGAGGTTGGGATGAGCTTGATGCTGGCCGGGGCGAGCTTATCGTGCCTGTGATCCGTACGGGCAGTCCCGGGCGCTCCTCATTCGTGAGCAGACGTACCCGCCGCCGTACAGGTCACACGGTCAACCTGCCAGCGCGGCGGGAGGCGTTCAGGCGTTCAGGCGTTCGGCGGGCCTTCTTCGACCGTGACGTCCGTGATCTGGGGCGCATGGATCTTGAGCGACATCGTCATGAACATCTCGACGTTATCGCGTGTCGGCACGCATTCCGGGCACTCTTCGTTGACGCCCGGACGGTACCTGACGTGGAGCGACGAATCGCCCAGTTCCACGAGTTCGAGCGTTCCGCCTTCGCTGGCGACCATCGTCTCGATGTTCTCGAGGACCATGTTGACCTGAGGGTCGGCTGTGGACGCGACCATTCGTGGCTCCTGGCCTCCGGTTCCTGACTCTGAGTTCCGACCCCGATTTGCGACCGGGACTCTCGACCGGGGTGCATCGATTTCCTGGGTGCGACGTTAGTGGTCATTATAGGAACCGGAGCACCGGGGAGTATCGACTGCTACTATCCGGCGCATTCGGCCTGGACGATTGACTGATGCATCGGGAGGACACAAGTGCCTTACGTAAATAACGGCGGTGTCCGTATCTACTACGAGGTGGAGGGCGACCCGGGCGAACTCCCGCTGGTGCTACAGCACGGGACCGGCGGCAACCTGGACACGTGGCGGGAGCGCGGCTTCAACGAGCGGCTCATCGAGCGCTATCGGCTCGTCCTTATCGACGCACGGGGCAACGGCCGCAGTGACAAGCCGCACGACGTCGAGTCGTTTTCGCAACTCAACAGGGCGTCCGACGTCGTCGCCGTGCTCGACGACCTGAAAATCGACCGGACTCACTTCTTCGGCTACTCGATGGGTGGGCTGATCGGCGCCGCTATGCTCCAGCACTTCCCGGACCGCCTCATCGGGCTCGTTCTGGGCGGCTACAACCCTTACGCCCCGAGGTCGCTTGCGCAGTTGCCTGACACGCAGGCGGAGTACGAACGGGAAATTCGTGTCCGGCCTGGAATCACCGAAGAGCGGCGTGCCCGGATGCTCACCAACGATCTGGCTTCGCTCAAGGCATCGGTCGGCTCGTGGGCCAGGGCGGCAAGCCCTCCGGACATCCTGCAAAACTCGGTGCCCAAGTTGTTCTTCGCCGGGACCGAGGATCCATCATATGAAGGCGCGAAACGGGCGGGGAGCGAAGCGAGGAACGCCCGATTCTTCGCCATTGAAGGCAAGGACCACGGAGGCGCCGGGGAGGCCGTCGAGATTGCCGCGCCGCAGATCCTTGAGTTTCTCCGGTCCCTGTCCGACGTCGAAGTAACGGGCGATTGAACGGGGTTCTCATTTCAGGGTCCAGACCTTAATTGCTTGACGGGAGCACAAATGACCACCGCAAACAGACTGGATATCACTCTCGGCGAAGCGATCTTCTCCCTGCGCGCTATCCGGCGTATCAAGCCGGACCCGATCCCGGACAACGATCTGCACACAATCCTGGACGCCGCCCGGCAGGCGCCGAACGGGGCGAACCGGCAGCCCTGGCACTTCATCGTGCTCCGGGATGCAGAGGTCCGAAAACGCTTCGGGGCGATCTATCGAGTGGCGTGGTGGGCGAAGCGAAATGACGAAGGATTTTTCAAGCCGGAGGACATCCCGGACCACTACAAACCGGCTATGGCGCTTGCCGACGACATCGGCCAGGTTCCCGCGATTGTCCTGGTTTGCACCACGGCCCCGGGATCACGTGAATCGGTGATCCCGGCAACTCAGAACCTGCTGCTCTCGGCGCGGGCGCTTGGGATCGGAGGAACCATCACGTCGCTGCATCCGAAGGTCTCGGACGATGTTCGGGAGCTCCTGGACCTGCCGGATGGCGCGGAGGTCGTGTACTGCGTGCCTCTTGGATACCCGCAGGGCCGATTTGGGCCGGTAACGCGCAAACCGCTGTCTGAGGTCGTGTCTGTGGACCGGTGGGGCTCGGTCCCGGAGTGGGCGCCGCCGGGATAGCGTTTCAGGTGTAGGGTAGGCCGGGCCTCGCGAATGGCCCGTCCGGGGACGGTTTGCCGTGTTCGCGCGCGCCTTGCCCGGAGACATGTGCCAGGGGACAGGTAACAGAGAACAGGCGACAGGGGGGTACAGATGCCGAACCGGATCAATCGCGTCATCGAGTTGTTCGAGGCGGGCCAGCCGGTCTATTACATCGGCGGGCATACCGGAAACGAGCTCACGTACGAAGCCGGAAAGCGCATGGCGAAGACGTGGGCCGACTACATCAACATCGGGATGGAGCACGGCGCGTTCGACATGGCGGGGCTGGACCGCTTCATGCAGGGGCTGGTGGACGGAGGTCCGACCAACAGCGGGCACCGGACGCCGCCGGTAATCGTCGAAGCGCCGGTGGATGGCGGCTCGGTCGAGTCGATCCGGTACAACGCCTGGCAGTTCCGCCAGATCCTCGCCCGTGGCGTGCACGGCATCCTGCTCTGCCAGGCGGAGAACCCGGCAGCCGTCAAGGCCTTCGTCGAGGCGTGCCGCTACCCGTTCCACAAACTCGCGGTCGGGGCGGGACTTGACCACGGCGAGCGCGGCAACGGCGGGCAGGCGTCCGCCGCCCCGATATGGGGCATATCCAACGAGGAGTATCTCGACAGGGCCGAGCCCTGGCCGCTAAACCCGGACGGTGAGTTGATCCTCGGCCTGAAGATCGAGAACAAGCGGGCGCTGAACACCGTCGAGTCGACCCTCAGGGTCCCGGGCATAGCGTTTGCCGAGTGGGGCCCGGGGGACATGGCGCTTTCACATGGTTACAAGAGCGCGCAGCCGAAACCACGGCCGCCGGAACTGGAGGCGGCCCGGACGCGGATCCGCGACGCCTGTTTCGCCAACGGCATCAAGTTCCTGGACGGCGGAGGACCGGAAGACGTGACGGAGCGGATCGACGAGGGCGTGATGATCGCCGGCTCCCGGGAGGACACGGCCGAGGCCGGCCGCGCTCACACCAAGCGTTCCGAGGTGATGCCGGTCTAGCGCCGAGCGGGTCCGTTCATCCCGCCGCGTCCACTGCATCATCGAGGGCTCGCGCACGGAGCTGGCCGCATCCGGCGTTGATGTCGATGCCCTTTTCCTGGCGCACCGTATTCGCTATGCCGGCGTTGCGGAGGATCTCGCGGAAGACGGCGCTTCTCCGGTCGCTCGGGCGCTCGTACGGTCCGTTCTCGGTCGGGTTAACCGGGATGAGGTTGACGTGGCACAGCAGACCGTCGAGCAGGGCGGCCAGCTTTCTGGCGTGCTCCGGCGTGTCGTTCTCGTGATCAAGCAGGACGTATTCGAAGAAGATTCGACGGTTCGTCGTCTCTACGTAATCGCGGCAAGCATGCATCAGGCGAGCGATCGGGTAGCGCTTGTTGATCGGCATCGTCCGCGAGCGCGATTCGTCGTCCGGCGCGTGCAACGAGACGGCCAGGTTCAACTGATACGGCTCTCGGGCCAGCTTGCGGATCTCGGGAACGAGCCCCACGGTCGATACCGTAAGGTGGCGGGCGCCGATGTTCATGCCCTGGCCGTGGTTCATCACCGCTATCGACTGCATGGTGTTGTCGTAGTTCGCGAGCGGCTCGCCCATGCCCATGAACACCACGTTTGTGATCTCCGGCACCTCGTCCCTCTTGGCGGCCCCGCCGGCGATCAACTCCGAGTTCTCGGCGCGTATCACGCGCCGCATGTGCAGCACCTGCGCCACGATCTCCCCGGGGCTGAGCTGGCGCCGGAATCCCTGCTGGCCGGTCGCGCAGAAGGTGCAGCCGAGGGCGCACCCCGCCTGCGTCGAGATGCACACCGTCCGGCGCGCCCGCCTGTGACCGTCCAGCCCGTAGCGCATGAGTACCGTCTCGATCAGCTCGCCGTCGTGCAGCTTAAACAGCACCTTGTCGGTCGATCCGTCGGCGGAACGAAGCTCCACGGCCGACTCGAGCGGCGAGATCGTGAATCGCTCTTCTAGCTCGCTCCTGAGCTGCTTCGAGAGCGTGGTCATCTCGGCGAAGGACCGGGCGCCGTCGTGGTAGAGCGATCGCCAGAGCTGGCGGGAGCGGAACGCCGGCTGGCCAAGCCTGGAGACCTGGTATGTGAGGTCGTCCTCGTTCAAATCGAGGATGGATGGCAGGCGAGTTTCCTCCGGCGGCGCCGGATCCGGATTCGGAGAGGTAAGTGTCAAGCCGGGCGCGGTCCTTTGAGTTCCTGCGGAAGGCCGGTAAGTTCCCGCGGAAGATCAGTAAGTTCCTGCGGAAGGCCGGGGCAGATTCCCGCCGGAAGCATGGAGATAACGAAAAATGAGGATCAGGGCGATGTCGGTCGTCGGATGAGGGCGTCCGAGGCAGCGGCGTCGGCCATGAACAGCCGGACGGCCAGGGGCGATGACGTTAATTCTACGGCTGTCGCTCTCCGGAAGCGACAGAGCGCAGAAGCGAGCGGCCGCCTGCGGCCCGGGCGCCGCCGCCGGAACGGCCCCGCAGGAATCTGGAATCCGAACATGCGGTGTAACTACCGATTGAATTCCGACCGCTGCTATACTTTCCGACCTCATCCTCGTTGCGCCGCCGCTTTTCAGGTCGCTTGAATCGCCGAGTGATATATGCGGTCTTAACGTGCGTGGATGTCCGAGGCACGCGATGGCACGAGAAGAGTTCAACCGCGATCTACAGCAGCTAGAAGCAGAGTTGGTGCTGCTCGGCGCGCTCGTGGAGAGTTCGATCTTCAGCGCCTTGAACGCCCTGAAGTCTCGTGACCTCGATCTCTCTCGCAAAGTCATCGCCGACGATGACTTGATCGATGAAAAGCGCCACCTCGTTGAGGACGCCTGTGTCGAACTGATCCGGCGCGAGGCCCCGGTCGCCAGCGACCTGCGGCGCATCATCAGCTCGCTCCACATCGCCGGCGAGCTAGAGCGGATGGGTGATTACGCCGAGGGCATCGCCAAGATCAGCCTCATGATGGGTCCGGAACCGCCCCTGAAAGAGTTGATCGACATCCCGGCCATGGGCGAGCGCGCGGTGCATATGCTCAAGCACAGCCTGGACGCTTTCCTGACCCGTGACGACGACGCAGCCAGGGAAGAGGCGTTGTCGATCGGGCCGGATGACGACGAGGTCGACGACCTGTACCGGAAAGTGCGCGCCGATCTGCTGGAGCTGATGAAAGCCGATCCGGCGAACGTCGAGCGGGGAACCTACCTGTTGTGGGCAGCGCACAACGTCGAGCGTATAGCGGACCGCGCCACGAACATCGCTGAACGCGTCGTTTACCAGGCGACGGGCGATCGCGTCAGGGTGGGCGCGGGCAAGGAAGAACGCGTCCTCGAAACGCCCGGATAGTTCTCCGAAACCTGCGGGCCGGCCGTGGGCGGTCCCGCGGGCTTACGCCATCGGGCGGGCTTACGCCGTCTGCACCAGCACCGGGCGATCGACCCGGTCGCGATCGTTCCGATCCGCCGGCGGCCAGATGCGGGGCAGGGGGGCGGGCGCCCTGAACGGCGACCGTTTCCGGAGGGTTAGTACGGACAGCAACGGCCGCTGGTCCGGGTCCGGCGCCTGCCTGACGCCCTCGCGATCCTGTTTGAGGACGCGATGAACAGTCCGTGTGCTCACCTCGAACCGTTGCGCGATCTCTGCCACAGAAAGCCTCTCGGCCGCCCGCGCACGGATCATCGCGTCGTCACGGTTCTGACGATTTGCGCGTTGCAGCCAGCCGGGATCGTCAAATTTGCAGATCGGCAGTGGACAGGCGAGGCAGGAGAGTGAAACTTCGCAGCCGTCGTCCCGGTAGTTGATGTTCTCTGGCAGGGTGTCTGCCCGAACCAGTCTGATCGTGGTCACATCGCCTCCTCTACATCGCCTGTTACTTGCTGAGTGAGGGAACCGGGGGCGGTAGCGCCAGAGAAGATCGTCGCGGCGCCGCCCCGCATACCTTTTCGAAACGTCTGTTCAGCCGGCGCTCGAAGCCACGGTTGCCTGGACGGTCGTGTCGAAGTGCCGCCGGACGCCGTCGCGCCACTCCTTCGTCAGGTTCGATCGGCGCACGCGGTCGAAAAGCGATTCGCTTCCGTCGTCCGACCTCAATGAAGGGCCGTAGAAAACGGTCGTCAGTCCTTTTGTGGAAGACCTGGGTGCGACGCGGCTGCGGAACCAATCGGTCGGGATACGGTCCGCCGAGACGACTTCCAGCAGGGTGTCCGGCCGGTCCGGCTGTCCCGGGACCGCTGTCCCGGACGGCGTGTCGACGCTGATGAACATCTGCCACGCCTCGACGAGTCTGATGGTCCGGCCGCCGACCGGTGTCCACATGCCGGAGAGCCCGGCTTTGTCGAGCGCTCCGGCGAGCGCATGCATGGCCGGGTAGGTGTCGCCCAGGAACGATGGCGCCACACGGACCGACACGGAACCGGTCCCCATCCCGACCGTCAGCAGAAGGAGCTCTATGCGAGAAGAGATCGATATCGCCTCCGACTCGGACCGAACAGAGACGGAAAGCGTCTCGCCACGCTTACTCACCACGCTATCCAGCACAGCCCGGGAGAACTCGTCGGCCCCGTCAGTAGGCCGGACGGGTTGCGCCATCACTTCCGAGGGGGAAGTGGAGACAGGTGGCTGGGGACCTCGATGGGTAGGGCTGGCGGGGGTTCGGGTGGCCAGTGTCGTCATGTCCTCGTAACCTCTCGGCCTGTGCGGGCTTCCGGCATCTATTCCGTGCGGATTGCCTGTACGGGTTGATGGAATAACTGAACCGTCTCCGGAACCGCGTATTAGAACGCGTGTTCGCATACTAGAACAACCGTTCTAACGGTGTCAACTATCCCCTGGCGCGCTGGATGGCCGGAACGTTTGACGGTGTGCGACGGCCGACCTACGCTTCCGCACCGCGGGGCGAAATCGGCCGGGAGCCTGTCTCGGGCGACCCCCGCCTCAACCGCTGAGAGTCGCCTGATACGAATCGCCGGGTGGGAAACGCCCGGTAAGAAATGCGGGAAGAATGAACGCCGAAATCGTCGCTATCGGATCAGAACTACTGCTCGGCCAGATCGTTGATACGAACTCGGCGTGGATCGCCCAACGTTTCGCGGACAACGGAATTGATCTCATGTACGTGAGCACCGTTGGCGATAGCCGGACGCGGATGCGCGACACGCTCAAACGTGCTCACGGCAGGTCGCAGGTCGTGATCACGACAGGGGGCATCGGTCCGACGCGTGACGACCTGACGCGTGAGATCGTCGCCGAGGTGATGGGCCGCAAGGTGGTCGTGGACGAAGAGTCTTTGCTTGAGCTGGAAGAGAGATTCCGCAAGCGCGGCTTCATCCTTACCAAGAACAACGAGCGCCAGGCCGAGATCCCGGAGGGCGCTGGAATATTCCGGAACCCCAACGGGACGGCGCCGGCCTTCTTCGTCGAGGACGACGGCGGGGTGATCATCTCCCTGCCGGGCGTTCCCTTCGAGATGAAGTGGTTGATCGATAACGAGGTTCTTCCTTACATCAAGACAAAATTCAATGTCACGGACGTGATCCAGTACCGGGTGCTCAAGGTGGCGGACCTGGGTGAGAGCAATGTGGACCACCTGATCGGCCACCTGATCTCGGACAGCTCCAACCCGGGGGTCGGCACGATGGCCCACCCCGGCCAGGTCGACGTCCGCATCGCCGCCCGCGCCGGCTCGGAGGCGGAGACGGAAGCCCTGATCGGTCCGGTCGAGGCAGAGG
>JACZRO010000116.1 GCA_022574675.1 Chloroflexota bacterium | reverse complement strand
TCGAGCGCTGCGACGATCTCGTCGGCGGTGAAGAGAAGCGTCTGCGCCGGCTCGTCGGCGTTGGCGGGGGCGTCGCCAATGACTTCATCACGGACTTCGTCGCCTGATATGACGACCGGTTGTCCGGTGTCCGGCGAGGCGCCCTGGTCGCCCTGGACAGTTGGGGCGTTCGTCGATACCGGCGGGGCCGAGCTCCCCACATCGACCGCCGAATCGTCACCGGCGGAGCTGCTGCAGGCGACGGCCGCCACGAGTACCAGCGCCCCGGCCCAGCCGATCAGCGCCTTGCGACTGACCGGGCCGGCGATCCTCGGGATCCGTTTGGGCCCTTCCAGGGGCATTCCGTTCACTCCGTTCCTGCGTTGACTGTCGTATACCCCTGCCGGCCCGTATTCATCGTCGGGCCGCCCGCGGCCCCTGTCCCGGTATCCACGGTATCCCGGGCGTTCAAGGTAGCCGTTGGATGTCCGGTAACTGTGAAGAGGCTGCTCCGGACACGCCACCGCCCGTTTGTGGCGAGGGCCGGCGTCCCCGGTCCCGGCGAGACATTTGCGGCCCCTGCCAGGACATGCAAGGGACCGGCCGGCAGCCGTGGGCGTGAAGTCGCCAATTGACGCATCGTGTACGTCGGGCGTCGCTCGGATAGGGGGGCTTCTTCGCGATCGCCCATGAGCGACCTTGCACCCCGCCCCTGGGCCACCAACCGGTCTCTTTTATTTATACGAACAAATATGGCCGCGCGGTTGGATATGGCGTAACGATCATGAAGATCACTCCGGACCACTCTCGTCGTTCGGTGCTCGATCGACAGCCTCGGCGCCGCGGCTTCTCCGTTTGAATACGTGGCTGCGGGCTGCGCGGGCCTCGATCGCCTCCTTCATTTCGCGCATGTGTTTGCGCATCACACGCTCAAACCAGCGTTTCGTGACGTTCCGGCCTACGACTTCCCCAACGACAGGCCAGCCCAACCTGAACGATCCGGTGTGGCGCCACAGGGTCCGGCCGTCCGGGAGGTCTTCAAACGTGAACACCTCATCGCACGACTCCAGCGGGCCGTCGAGGTGCTTGAACGTGATCCTGTCCGGACGGTACAGCGTCACCTCTTCGACCGTGGTGTATGTCTTGTAGATGGCGTCGGTCGTGAACTCGACGACGAGGCGGTCCCCGTCCTTTTCGATGACCCGGGACATCTCTTTTGAGCCCGGCAGCCGTCCGCGGCCAAACGCGGTCAGCATCTCGAACACCATTTCGCGCGGGGCGTCGACGATGACTTCATGGGGCGTTAACACAACGGAACGTATCTCAGTCACGCCAGTAAGATTCCGGCATGGGGCCCGGAGATGCGGGACGAATCCAGGGCACGGAAACGCGGCCGTGCCGGCGCGCACATGAACAGTGCGGGCGCCCCAACGCGTTCGAGTAGGACACGATGGAGCGCCCGGCGAAGTGAATATCCGTAGGCGGGGCTACTCTTCCGATTCGTCTGAGTCTTCGCCCCCGGCGCCCTCGGCGCCCTCTTCGAGCCCTTCGCCTTCTTCGCCTTCCTCAACGTCCATGCCCTCGCCGACTTCTACAGCGGCGGTGCGCGTCATCGCGATCCGGGCGACCACCTGGTCCGGCGAGCTCAACGCCACCACGCCGTCCGGCAGATCGAGGTCCTGGACCCGGATGTTGTCCCCGATGTTCTCCAGGCCTTCGATCGAGACCTCGATCTCCTCGGGCACCTCAAGCGGCAGAACGCTGAGCATCACGGTCCTGATGCCGCGCAGGAACTGCCCGCCACCGCCGCGGGTCGCCGGCGCTTCGCCGACGATCGTGATCGTGACCTCGGCCTGGACGAGTTGATCGGCGTCCACCCGGATAAAGTCGACGTGTTGGAGTTCGCCGGTTACCGGGTGTTTTGCGATCTCGCGGACGAAGGTCAACGCCGTCTCGCCCTCGTCCACGTGGACGGAGATCGGCTGGCCGCGCCCTGCGGTGTTGACCGCGGTTCGCAGCGCCTGTGTCTCGGCCTGCAAGGTGAGTGAGGGGCCGCCGCCGCCATAGAGGTGGATCGGGGTGATCCCGGAGCGGCGCAGCGCACGGACCTTCTTGCCGGTCACTTCACGCGGGTTGACGGAGAGGGAGACGGTTTCGCTTGCCATATCTCGATTACTTTGGTCGCATCCGGGGCGCGCCCGGACGCTGAATGAGTTGAAAGATACGTGATTGAAAATGAAGCGCGCCTACGTACGCAGCTTCAAATCGTAACACGAGGTGCTCCGGTCTTTTATGCACGGGCAGGCGTATGCGGGTGGCACGTAGGGACGGGAGGCGTATGGGCCGTGTTCTCAAAAATGGGGTGTCTTGCCGGCTCCTGTATACTTGCGGTCACGTTTGGACGGTTGGATCGCGAGTTCCGTCGATCGACCAAGGACACAAGCCGCCGAAGCCCGGCATGGGACACCGCCGTGCTCGTTCCGATGAAAGTGGACTATGGCCTCCGGGTGTTGATTCACCTGGCGCTGAATCCCGAGGCGGGTCCCGTATCCGCGGGGCAGATCGCGGCGGAACAGAAGATTCCCGAGGCCTACCTCAACCACGTGTTGAGCAATCTTCAGGCCGCTGGGATGCTTGAGTCACGTCGCGGGCCTGCCGGCGGCCATATGCTCGCCCGCCCCGCCAGCGAGATCACCGTGGCGGACGTATTCGTAAGCTTCGACCGGTCCCTTGCCCCATTGGACTGCCTCGACTCGCCGGAGGAATGTACGCTCTCCGGAGCTTGTTCGCAGCGTGAGCTCTGGAGTGACGTGGAACGGGTGCTGCTGGAGCGGTTGCGAAAGACCAGGGTTTCAGACCTGGTCGCGGAGCAACGAGAGATGACCTGGGCCGCAGTCGCAGGCTGACCGTCGACCGGCTGAAGGGCGCACTTTTCACGATCGTCGCTGTCGGACTACACTCGTGCGTCGAACATAGTCCGGGATGCATCCGGCCTCGCCGAACTGAATCTAACTGGTGGGATCGGACGAACGCCCGAGACACACCGGAAATACACAACGGCGACCGGAGCCGCATAAGCGGCCACCGGGAGCACACACCGCACGGAAAAACAACCTGATACGGGGCTGAATATCGGATGAAGGAAGTCAAAACAATGACGCCGGACCAGGTCCAGCGTTACAGCCGGCACATCATCATGCCGGACGTGGGCAGCGCCGGACAGCGCAAGCTGCTGGGCTCCAGCGTGCTGATCATTGGCGCAGGCGGCCTCGGCTCGCCCGTCGCCATCTACCTCGCACTCGCCGGCGTCGGAAAGATCGGCATCGTCGACTTTGACGTGGTCGAGATATCTAACCTGCAGCGGCAGATCCTGCACCAGGAAAAGGACATCGGCCGCCCGAAGACTGAATCTGCGCGAGAGACTCTCCTGGCCTACAACCCGAAACTTGAAGTCGTCATTCACGAGGCACCCATCACGTCCGACAACGCGATGGACATCATTCCCAATTACGACGTGATCGTGAACGGCGCTGACAACTTCCAGGCGCGCTACCTTGTGAACGATGCCTCCTATCTGGCCGGCAAGCCGCTGGTTGACGGCAGCATCCTGCTGTTTGATGGCCAGGCCAGCACCTACATCCCCGGGAAGGGCTGCTACCGCTGCATCTTCCCGGAGCCGCCGCCCCCCGGCGAGGTGCCGAGTTGCGCCGAGGCCGGCGTGCTGGGCGCACTGCCCGGCATGATCGGCACCATCCAGGCGACCGAGGCGATCAAGGTCCTGCTGGGAATTGGAGAGCCACTGGCCGGACGGCTGCTGATCGTCGATGCCCTGGCGATGGACTTCCGCGTTCTCAAGGTCCGCCGGAATGTCGACTGCCCGCTTTGCGGCGACAATCCGACCGTCACCGAACTCATCGACTACGACGCTTTCTGCGGGGTCAACATCCCGGTAGTAGAGCCCGTCGAAGAGCCGGTTATCGCAGACTGATTCAGCCAGACATCGTCTGAGGGCGGGGCGGCAACCCCACCCCGCCCCCAACTTTGTTTCCCGGCGCCTTTTTTGGGGAACGGATGCGCGCGTGAATCTGAAAGTCAAACCTGTCCCGCACATGCTCAAGCGGGACATCGTGGACGCCATTGGCGACACTCCGCTGGTGGATGTCTCGGTCATGAGCCCCGTCGAGGGCGTTCGAATCTACGCCAAGCTCGAGGGCGCCAATCCCTCGGGTTCGGTCAAGGACCGAGTCGCGAAGTACATGATCGAGGAGGCCGAGCGCGACGGCCGCCTGAAGCCGGGCGACACCATCATCGAGCCGACCTCCGGCAATACCGGGGTGTCCCTGGCGATGATCTGCCGCGCTCGCGGCTACGATCTCAAGGTCGTGATGCCGGCCGGGGTGACGCGGGAGCGCATCGATCTTCTCAGGGCGTACGGGGTGGAGATCACCTTCTCGGACGCTGACAAGGGCACTAACGAGGCGATCATCGTCGCCAAACAGATCGCAGAGGAAAATCCCGGCTACTTCTTCCCGTACCAGTACGGCAACGAGGCGAACCCGCGGGCGCACTTCGAGACCACCGGCCCAGAGATCATCCGCGACCTGCCCGAGATCGACATGTTCGTCGGCGGGCTTGGCACCGGCGGCACGTTGATGGGGGTCGGACGGGCGCTCCGGCTGCACAATCCGGACGTCAAGATAGTAGCCGTGGCCCCGCCGCCCGATGACGTGATCCAGGGTCTGCGGTCGATAGAGCACGGCTTCATCCCCGAGATCCTCGACCTGGACAAGCTGGACGCCCGCATCCTGGTGGAGAGCGAGGACTCGTTCTACTGGACCCAGCAGTTAATGCAGCAGTGCGGCATTTTCGCCGGGATCTCCTCCGGGGCGGCGATCGCCTGCGCCCGAAAGATGGCGGAGAAGGTCGGCGACGGAACGATCGAGTTCTCGGGCCGGCCCGGCGAGGCCAACATAGTGGCGCTCCTGCCGGACGGCGGCTGGAAGTACATGTCGACCGAACTCTGGACGAAGACCTTCAAAGAGATCGAGTCCGAGGTCCAGGGCAAGATCTGGTGGTAGAAGCCGGCATCGCGCCCTGAGGCTCTCGAAGGGCGCAGGGGCGTGGTGCAACGCCGCCGCAGGGACGGGCAGTGGCCCGCCCGACGCCCGTCCGGGTAGCATCGGTCGGCCAGAATCACACTCCTACTGTCATCCTGAACTCGATTCAGGATCGGACCTTGCGCGGTAGCGTTTTCGGATGAGCAGAAACGTTTGTGAGTTCTAGCCAAGGGGTCCGAGATCTTGCCGAGTGCGGGTAGGAGCGGATCCTGAATCGAGTTCAGGATGACAGCAATAGCGCCCTGCCAGCATTTCGCGAAACCAATTCACGTTGCAATGGTCCGTGGATCGGTCCGCGGCAGGAGGCAACATATGCCAATGGACCGTTACCGCGCCGCCAACCTGGCGCAATGGGATGAGAACGTCGACATCCATTACCGCTCTGATTTCTACGGCGTAGAGCGGTTTAAGGCCGGCCGGACCAAGCTCCATGACGTCGAGCTCCGGGAGATGGGCGATGTCCGCGGCAAGACGCTCATCCACCTTCAATGTCACTTCGGCATGGACACGCTCTCATGGGCGCGAGAAGGGGCGACAGTGACCGGCCTGGACTTCTCACCGGCCGCGATCGCAGCCGCGGGCAGACTGAGCGACGAGTCGGGCGTCCCGGGGCGCTTCATCGAGTCCGAGCTATACGATGCCCCGAACGTGCTCGATGAGAAGTTTGACATCGTGTTCACCGGCGTCGGAGCGCTGTGCTGGCTGCCGGATATCCGCGGTTGGGCACGCGTTGTGAGTCACTTCCTGAAGCCGGGCGGCGTCTTCTACATCCTGGAAGGACACCCGGTCTTGTGGTCGCTGGACGATGACACTCCGGAGAACCCCATGCACATCGCCCGGCCCTACTTCGAGTCCGGAGCGCCGCAGAACCCGGAGGGCTGGAACGAAGAAGAGGACTACGCTGAAACCGGGGAGAAGCTACAGAACACACGCACCTACACATGGGGCCACGGCCTCGGCGAGATCGTTACGGCTCTGATCGAAGAGGGGCTGAGGATCGAGTTCCTGCACGAGCACAAGGTGCTGGCCTGGAAGGCGTACCCGTGGATGGTCAGGGGCGACGACGGCTGGTGGCGCGTCCCGCATCATCCGGAGCGGTTGCCCCTCATGTGGTCGTTGCGCGCCGTCAAGGAAGCCTGATGGCCGCTCCGAGCGCCGACCCGCGCGACGCAGAGAACGACCGCCACGGCTTTGCCGTTTACGCCGTGTTCGCCGTCGCCGGTTCAGCCCAGGTCGCCGCGATCGGAGAGATTCGAAGGGCTATGCTCAGCGGCTCCACCAATCCACCGGCCTACGCCACCGCCCCCGCGCATGTCACGGTGAAGCGCCTGTTCGCCGGGTTCCCGAACGTGGGACAGGTACAGGAAGCGATACACGCCGTCGCCGAGTCGACGCCGCCATTTCGTATCGAGTTCGATGGAGGGCCGGAACCGCACGACCCCTGCGGCTCGTCGCTGGCCGTCCCGGTGAAGACCACGCCGGAGCTAATCGCCCTCAACCGGTCGCTCGAGTCAGCGATAAGCCCGCTTGTGGAAAAGGAGTTCGGGGGTATCGATTTCCGGCCGCACATGACCGTGTTCCAGGACGCATCGCCCGAGGAATCCGAGCGCGGAATCCGACTGGCCCGCGGGCTGAGGCTGGGGAGCGGATTTCAGGTTGAAGCTCTCGAATTGATGGCTCGCACGGCGCCGTTCCGCGGCGGGCGGTGGCAATCGCTTATGTCGTTCGACCTGGACATCTGGGGCGCCGCGAACTAACACCCTCAGGGAGTCCTCGGCCCCACACCCGCGCCCTGAGGCCGTCGCCCGCGCCCTGAGGCTCTCACCCGCGCCCTGAAGCTGTCGCCCGCGCCCTGAGGCTCTCGAAGGGCCGGCGCTCGGGCTGATTGCCACGACCGCGTTCCCTTCTCCCAGCGGGAGAAGGCGCAGGATGAGGGAGAAGTCCCGATCGTGCGATCGCGCTGGATGGCGACTTCTTTACTACCTACCCGCCTACGATCGCCGCCAACACCTCGCCGTCGATGCTGCCGCCGCTGAGCACGCACACCGACCGACCGCGCTCCTCAACCGGCGTCGCCAGCGCGGCCGCCAGCGGCGCCGCGCCCGCCCCCTCCACCACCAGTTTGTTGTCCAGCGCAAGCCGACGGATCGCGTCCCTGACCTGGTCCTCGGACACCGTCACCGTGCCATCAACCGTGTCGCGCAGCAGCGGCCACATCTCGTCCGTCACGAGCGGAACGCCGAGCCCATCGCACAACGTGGGCCCGGCATCCACCCAGACCGGAGCGCCAGCCTCCAGGCTTGCCCGTACCGGCGCGCATGCCTCCGGCTGGACCGCCACGATCCGCACCCCCGGCTTCAACGCCTTGAGCGCGCTGCCCACTCCGCAGATCAACCCGCCGCCGCCGACCGATACGAAAACCGTCTCCACGTCCGGCACGTCCTCGTGTATCTCCAACCCCACCGTTCCGCTTCCGGCAATCATCAGCGGCTCGACCCAGGGGTGGAGGAAGGTGTAAGGCTCGTTTGTCCAACCGGCGGAGAGCATCCAATCGAATAACTCGTCTCCGGGCATCAACACCGGCTCCATGCCATAGGCCTCGATCGCCTCGATCTTTGTGCGCGGCGTCGTGTCCGGCAGTCGGCTGCGGGCGGATACGCCGAGGAGGCGGGCGACGTAGCCCAGCGCCTGCGCCGTGTTGCCGGCGCTGACGGTCGACAGGCCGCGCTCACGTTCTTCATCCGAGAGCGACGATGCCCAGTTGTAAGCCCCGCGCACCTTGAACGAGGTCACCGGCTGCAGCGTCTCGGGCTTGAGCATGATGTCCGGCTGCGCGCCCGAATAGATGCGAAGCGGGACCACTGGTGTCCTGACGGCCACACCGCGTATCCGTTCGGCCGCGGCGCGCACGTCGTCCAGTGACGGCGCCGCGACCGGCGCTCCTCCGAACCCGGTGCGACGTGGCTGGTCCCTGTTCATCGGGCGTTGGATTTCATCGTTCGTGCTGGCCTGAACCGCCCCAAAGATGCGCCGGCAATATGCGGCGCGCCGTCGTCATCTAATCTTCCCCCTCACCAGATCTTCTCCCTGGCGGGCGCCCACCCGGCGCGGGCTCAAATCCCTTCTCCCAGCGGGAGAAGGCGAGGATGAGGGAGAAGTTCTGCGGTCCGTCGCGGCCAAACCTGGAAGAGTCTCCCCTGATTGACGACATCACGCGTTACACACCCTCGACGATCGAGAGAACGGTATTCGCCGTGCGCTTCCGGAGCGCGAGGAGAGGCTGGTACTCGTCTGCCTCATAGAACCGTTGTGCGTCTTCGCGCGTCGGGAACTCGAGGATCACGAGACGTCCCGGATCCCATTCACCTTCCAGGTTTTCGACCTCGGCGCCTCGAACGATGTACCGCCCGCCGTGCTTCTCGATCTGCGGGCCTACCTTCTCCCTGTATTCGGCGAACCCCTCGGGGTCGGTGATCTCCAGTTGCACAATCACGTATGCCGTCATCGCTCGCTCCTTCCGTGATGTCCTGTTGTGGCCCCCCGTTTGCCGGCCTACCCCGCGCCCTCGCCCGC
>JACZRO010000011.1 GCA_022574675.1 Chloroflexota bacterium | reverse complement strand
TTGGTCGCCGACACTATACCGGCCTTCGATGGTTTTCACGATTGGTGGGGGAGGCCGGATTCGAACCGGCACGCCTTGCGGCACATGCTCCTAAGGCATGCGCGTCTGCCATTTCGCCACTCCCCCGCGGGCGCTTTCACGGCAGTGACATCGTACCGCGCAGGTGCGTCCGGAACGTTTGGGCAACGTGGCGATAATCCCGCGCCCTGAGGCTCTCAAGGGACAATCGATGTCCGCCGTGCCTCCTCTCCCGCCGGGATAAGGGACCTTTGAGATAGTCACTCCGGGCGCGGGTAAACGCCAAGCCGCCCGGCTACAGGACCTGGGACAGGAACAGCTTGGTCCTTTCTTCCTGCGGGTTCGTGAAGAAGTGCTCCGGCGTCCCCTCTTCTACCACCAGGCCTTCATCGAAGAACAGGAAACGGTCCGCCACCTCCCGGGCGAACCCCATCTCATGCGTGATGATGATCATCGTCATGCCGGAGCGCGCCAGCTCCCCCATCACGTCCAGCACTTCTTTGATCATCTCCGGGTCTAACGCCGATGTCGGCTCGTCGAACAGCATGATCTTTGGCTGCATCGCAAGCGCCCGCGCGATGGCGACGCGCTGTTGCTGGCCGCCGGAAAGCTGCGACGGGAACTTGTCAGCCTGTTCCGGGATTCCGACGCGCTCCAGGAGCTCCATCGCCTGCCGTTCCGCCTCTCGCTTCGAGAGGCCCCGCACCTTCTGTGGCGCGAGCGTGATGTTGCGCATCACCGACAGGTGCGGGAACAGGTTGAACTGCTGGAACACCATCCCGATTTCCGAGCGGATCTGCTCCAGGTTGGCGACGTCGTCATTGAGCTCCACCCCGTCCACGATGATCCGACCGCCGTCGTGCTCCTCCAGCCGGTTGATGGTGCGAATGAAGGTGGACTTGCCGGACCCGGACGGCCCGAATATGACGACCACCTCCCGCTCGTAGATCTCGGCGGATATGCCCTTCAGCGCCTGGAAATCGCCGAACGAGACGGTAACGTCCTCGCAGATGATGATCGGTCCGCCCAATTCTTTTCCGGAATCTTTCTGGACTACGTTTTCGTCCATCATCTCTCCCCGAGGCCCAGCGCTTTTTCGACGCGCTGACTGAGTCGTGACATTCCAAAGGACACGCTCCAGAACAGGAGCGCTATGAATAACAATGCCTCTTTCTGGCGGCCGATGAACTCGGACTGCGAGTACGCCGCCTGTGCGCCGCCCAGCGCGTCCGTAAAGCCCAGGACAGCGAACAGGGTCGTATCCTTCCACAGGGCGATCATCTGGCTGACGAGCGCCGGGATAACGGCGCGGATCGCCTGCGGCAGGACGATGAAGAAGGTGACGTGGAAGGCGCCCATCCCCAGCGCGTGCGCCGCCTCAACCTGTCCCTTGTCGATGGACTGCAACCCGCCACGAACGATCTCGGCGACGTATGCGGCGGTGAACAGGCTGACGATGATCATGGCGTTCACGATCACGTCGGTCTGGAGCGCGTCGGGGATGAACGCCGGCAGCACGAACCGGGCGATGAAGAGCCACGCTATCAGCGGACCGCCGCGCGTCACCTCGATGATCGCCGTCGACACGCCCTTCAGAACCGGCAGGGAGCTGGCGCGCGACAGCGCCAACAAAATACCCAGTGGCAGCCCGACGCCGATGCCGATGACCGCCAGCAACACGTTGAGCAACAGCCCGCCCCACAGGGCAGGCTTCACCCCTCCGAACGCTGAGATCAGGATCACGGTGAACGGGATAATCAGCAGCCATCCGACGATGGCGACCGTGCCGAGCCGCGGCCGCAACTGTGGACGATTCCCGGCCATCCGCCCGGCCCCGTACCCGGCGATCGAAAACATGACGGCGCCGCCGAAAAGCAGGCCGTTCATACCGTGCGCCAGGAACCCCAGGATGAAGACCACGGCGGCGGCGAGCCACACCAGGTCTCGCAGGCTGCCACGGGACAGCAACCCGTACGAGAGGCCGCCCAGCCCCATCGCCAGCCACATCGGCGGCCAGACCCGCCACTCCTCGCTCTGCGGGAACCGGCCAAGGAAGATCAGCCGCCGGTTGATGTTGATGATCGTCCAGTCAGCGTCGACAAAGACGAACTTGAGCATGGTGTAGAGCACGAACGCCAGGAGGGTCACGGCGACAACGGTCAGCGCGGTGTTCGCAGGGCTGCTGAACAGCTGGGTGCGCGCCCATCTGCGCGCCCTGTAGGACACCGGCGTGACGGTACGTGTGCCTCGTACGCCCAGTGCGTTTGGGGCGTTCATCTAACGGCCCGCCAACTGGACACGCCGGTTGAAGGAGTTCATGACGACTGAGATGGCCAGGCTCAGGGCCAGGTAGGTTGCGAAAATCATCAAGAACACCGGAACTGCGCGGCCGATGTTGTTAACGATGGTGGTGCCCACCCAGATGATCTCCGGGTAGGCGATCGCGACAGCCAGGCTGGAGTTCTTGGTCAGGTTCAGATACTGGTTCGTGAGCGGCGGGATGATGATCCTCAGCGCCTGCGGAAGGATGATCAGCGTCATGCGCTGGTAGCCACTGAGGCCGAGGGCGGTAGCCGCCTCGTCCTGGCCCCTCGGAAGGGCCTGGATTCCGCCACGCACGATCTCGGCTATGAAAGCGCCGGTGTAGATCACGAGGCCAATCAGGACGGCGGCGAACTCCGGCGAGACCTGGAGGCCGCCGGTGATGTTGCGAATGCCGACGTCCGTTACGTGCAGCGACGGTGTGTTCGGCTCCAGCGGGGTCCCGGTGGCGATAAACGTGACAACTGCGAGGACGACGAACAGGGCGAGTCCCCATGTCGTCGCGTGCAGCGATTCACCGTCACGCTCCTCCCGGCGGAGCAGCCACTTGCGCAAAATGAACGCCGCGACGGCGCCGATCGCGAGAAAAATCGCCCAGAGCCCAAAGGCGCCGTTCGCAGCGAGGGACGGCAGCGCCAGCGCCCGGTTCGACAGGTAGAACACGTCCAGGATGTTCACCGCGTCGGCGATCTTTGGCAGTTGGAGAAACACGACCGTGTACCAGATCACTATCTGGATCAACAGCGGAGTGTTGCGGATCGTCTCTACGTAAAGCGTTGCCAGCCGCGAGACGAGCCAGTTGTCCGAGAGCCGCGCAACGCCGGCGAATACGCCCAGTATGGTCGTCAGCACGATCCCGATCAGCACCAGACGGACGGTATTGAGTATGCCGACTCCGTAAGCGCCCAGCCGCGAGTCGTTCGAGTCGTACCCGGTCAGCCACTGGTTGGAAAAGTTGAACCCGCCGGGACCCGACAGGAACCCGAACCCGAGCTCAAGGTCCAACGCCCGGTCGATCATGTAGAGCGCGAACAGCCCTGTACCCGCCGCTATTGCGAGTTGAATCAGGATGCGTCGCGATCTTCGCCGCCGCCACAAAGGGCCAAAGACAGGCAGGTGAATCCCCTATCTGAAAACCACCAGATACGATGCTCGCTATACCGGTAATGCAACACGGCCGGACCGTCGATTTCTTGACGGTCCGGCCGTGTGCAAAAAGCCGGTTGCGGCAGGTGGCTACCTGATCGGAGGGGCGTAAATCAGCCCGCCGTCAAGCCACGAGGCGTTGATGCTGCCGGCGCGTGCCAGCCCGATCTGGGCGATGGTGCGCTGGTAGATCTCGTCGTAGTTGCCCACCTGGAAGAGCACGTCCTGCATGAAGGTCGGGCTGAGTCCCAGGCTGGCCCCGAACTCCGAGACCGGCGCGCCCTGGAAGCTGGCTCCCAGGAGGTCTGCGATGTCCTTGCTCGGCGGGTTCGCCGCCATGGCGGTCACGTTCTGGGAGTTCACGCCAAGTTCGTCAGCGGCCATCGTCCCGAACACTACCCACTGCACAAGGTCGTACCACTCGGTGTCTCCGTCACGGACCACTGGTCCGAGCGGTTCCTTGGAGAGGGTATCCGGCAGGATGCGGAGCGCCGCTGATCCACCGGCGTCGGCCGGGAAGCTCGTCCGCTGGCCGGCCAGGTTGCCCTTGTCGGCCGTCCATGCGTCACACCGGCCGGCGATGAACGCCTCGATGATCTCCGCGTCGCCTGCGAAGCTCAACGCCGTGTGGTTGACGCCCGCTGCGCCAAGTCGCGTCGCCAGGTTCACCTCGGTAGTGGTACCACTGGTCACGCAGATCGTTGAACCTTCCAGGTCCGATAGGGACTGGATAGGTGAGTTTGCGTTGACGATGATCCCCTGACCATCGTAGAAGGTGGTCGCGGTGAACGACGACTTGAGATCGATGTCCCGGCTCGAGGTCCACGTGGTGGTCCTGATCAGGACGTCAATCTCTTCGGATGAAAGCAGCTCGAAACGGTTGGCTGCGCTTGCAACCACGAACTCGACCTGGTTCTTGTTGCCGAACAGAGCCGCTGCGAGCGCACGGGCGAACTCAATGTCCTGGCCCGCAAACGTGCCGTCCGGCTCCAGGTTGCCGAACCCGGGCTGACTGTCCTTGACGCCCACTTTGATTGTTCCGCGATCGAGAACCGTCTTCAGGGTCTCGCCGGACGCAACAGCGCCATCATCGTCGTCGCCGTTACACGCCACAGCGATCATGCTGATCGCAAACAGGGCAAGCATGAGTAACCATAGTCTGGAGAAACGCATATACACCCCCGGAATAGATAAATGGCCCAGCACACTGAGCCTGCTTTGGCGATGGAGCTTATGGCACGCGATAACGACCGGTCAAACAAGTGACGGCCCGTCGACCTGAATGTGACCCTCCGCGCACATCGGACCTCGTGAGGACACGGCGCACGTGAAGTAATTCAGCGGCACGCCGGACGCGGGCATTGCGCGAAACATATCGGGCGGAGTCCGAGCCGTACCGCCGTCTGCGGCGCCAATCCGTGCACGGTAGACGCGCTCGCCGCCCGCCATAAAGAACCCCCAGAACATACACCGGGACGACCACGGGTAGCCCCCATCGCCCCGTATAATCGCTCCGCCTGAAACATATCCCACAAGTGCACGCGCGCCCTGCGATGTGGGCGCGCCCCGGCCCGGTCCCCGGCGGCGGATCGAACCACGTCAGACCACTTAGGAGACACACTGAATGCCGGAAACCAGCTTCGACCTCGTGGTAATTGGCGCCGGTCCCGGCGGATATCACGCCGCCATCCGCGGGGCTCAACTTGGCTTCAAGGTCGCCGTCATTGAGAAGGATGACGGCACCGGCATCGGCGGGCTGGGCGGCGTCTGCCTGAACTGGGGCTGCATCCCCAGCAAGTCGCTCCTCAAGAACGCCGAGCTCCTCAACCAGATGAAGGACGCAGAAGACTGGGGCTTCTCGTTCGACAATTTCAAGGCGGACATGGGCAAGGCGGTGGACCGCAGCCGTAAGGTCTCCAGCACACTGACCCAGGGAATCGGCTACCTGCTCCGGAAGAACAAGATCGAACTCTTCCGGGGCGCAGGCCGCTTCACGTCGCCGGCGACCGTCCAGGTCGAGGACGGGCCGGAGCTAACCGCCACAAACATCGTTATCGCGACCGGAGCGCGGCCGCGTTCGTTGCCCGGGCTTGAGATCGACGGCGAGTCGGTCATCACGAGCCGGCACGCCCTTGAGATGCGGGACACGCCCAGCGCCATCGGTATCGTCGGCGGCGGCGCCATCGGCGTCGAGTTCGCCTACTACTTCCGGGCCTACGGAGCGGAGGTCACGATCTTCGAGATGCTGGACCACCTTGTGCCGACCGAGGACGAGGAGGTGTCCATCGAGCTGGAACGCGCCTTCCGCAAGCAGAAGATCAAGTACGTAACTGGGGCGCGCGTCGCCGGGGCCGAGCGGAGGGACGGCAAGACCGTCGTCAGCTACGAGGCGGCCGGCGAGAAGTCGGAGTTCGAGTGCGACATGGTGCTGCTTGGCATCGGCGTAGCGCCAAACTCCGACGATATCGGTCTCGATTCCGCCGGAGTCACAACGGACGAGCGAGGCTTCATCCCGATCGACGGCAAGATGCGGACCAACGTGCCGGGCATTTACTGCGTCGGCGACGTCACGGGAAAGCTTCTACTGGCGCACGTGGCGTTCAAGCAGGGCGTCATAGCGGCCGAGTCGATCAAGGGCATGGAAACGCCGGACATCGTCTACACGGACATGCCGCGCGCAACTTACTGCCAGCCGCAGGTGGCGAGCATCGGACTGACCGAGGCCCAGGCACGCGAGCAGGGCCAGAACGTCAAGGTCGGCAAGTTCATGTTCCGCGGGAACGGCAAGGCGATCGCCCTGAACGAGTACGAAGGCTTCGTAAAGATCGTGTCCGACGCCGATTCCGGCGAGATCGTCGGAGCCCACATGATCGGGCCGGACGTGACCGAACTCCTTGCGGAGATCGGCGTCGTCAAAACACTCGAGGGAACGCCGGACGAGATCTCATGGACCACGCACGCCCACCCGACGCTTTCCGAAGCGCTGATGGAAGCGGCGCTGTCGGTCGAGGGCGAAGCGATCCACGGAGCTTAGTAGTGGGCCACCGCGAAGCCCGGCAACCCACCGTCACGTCATTCCCTCGCAGGTGGGAATCTACCGCGTTCGTGGGGTTCGCGGCGTTGACGGGCGGCCCTTCTCCTGAAGGATCAGGGCATGCTCCGCGCCCGCTTGGAACGAAGAGATTCTCCGTGCCGCGGGCGTTTCGTGTGGTGAGAGCCTCATGGAAGGGGCCGGGTTTCCGGATTCCCGCCTGCGCGGGAAGGACGGCAGCACACGCGACATCCGTATCCCGGGTCTCTTGAAGGGCGAGGGGCGCCCCCTGCCGGCGGGGGCTAAGACGATTCCTCGGCGTCGGACAGCAGCGCATCCAGCGCGGCGCGATCTATGCCGCGCGCTACCGCCTCATCGGCATCCTTTCGAGACGCCTCGCTATCGCCCAGCGCGGCATGTACGACCGCCCGGTTCGCGAACGCCTCGGCGTAATCCGGCCGCAACCGAATCGCCTCCGAGTAGTCCCGCACCGCATGCTCGTTGCGTTCCAGCGCGTGATAGGAGTTGCCGCGGTCAACGTAAATATCCGCATAGTCCGGCCGCAGCCTTATCGCAGCGTCGTAGTCGGCCACCGCTTCCAGGTGCTTGCCCTGCTCTGCGAACGCCGAGCCGCGGTGGTGGTACGTCCCGGCCATCGGCACCGACGACCGGATCGCCTCGCTGAACTCCCGCTCGGCCCGTGACCAGTTCTTTTGCTCGAACAACGCCACCCCGCGTTTGTAATGCTCCACAGCGCGGCCTGGGTCCAGTCCGTGCCCGGGCCTTCTCCTCTCGAAGAGCCTTCGGAATCGTTCGAGCATGCACCCCAGCATAGGCCAAGAAACCAGGGTGTTAGACGATCGGGAAGGGTTAACAAAACGTTAATCAAATTAGATGGTTTGGTCCGTTGAATCCGTGATCGCGCGGGCGTACCGTTCGCGGTACCGAATAACACCCACCAGCCGCGCTCTTCCGGTCAGGAAGAGGCGGCTGTCTGGTTTTCGCCCGTGAAAACGGGCGCCTGCCCAGACGAACCGAGAAGAGCTGAATAGCGATGACGCAACGCGCAGCGACCGCAGCGGTCGGCGCATCACCGGCCGTTCCGACACGACTATTCGGCAGGTTCGGAATGCCCGGGCCACTTCAGATCGCTCCGTTCCGGCAGATCTGGGGCGCGTTGCTGTTGATCCATCTCGCTCGCTGGATTGAGATAACCGCGGTCGGCTGGTTGCTCGTAGAGGCCACGGGTTCGCCGTTGCTCGTCTCCCTGGGCGTATTCGCACGCCTGGCGCCGTTCGCGATCGCCGGTCCCATCGGGGGCGCGCTGGCTGACCGCGTCAACCGGGTGTGGTTCATCCGCGTGACCACCATGGGGCGAGTGATCGTCGCCGTTCTTATGGCGGCCGCGCTCATGTCGGTCGGCTCCAACCTCTGGTTCCTCTACTCCCTGACGGCGATCGGCGGCCTTTTCGCAAGCGCCGTCATCCCCGCCCTCCGCGCCCTGTATGCCGACGTGGTGCCGCGGCGAGAGCTGACCAGCGCGCTCGCCTTCGAGGCGATGGCGTTCACCATCTCGCTGATCGCCGGCCCGCTAATTGCCGGGATCCTGCTGCCCTTCGTTGAACCGGCGGTGATATTTGCCGGCACGACGGTCGCCTACTCGCTCGCCGTCCTGGCGATGTTCTTCGTGCCGGCCCGGGTAGCTGATGCGGCCGGTGACGCTCAGGATGCGCCGGACGAGCGGGCCCGCCGGCCGGGCCTTTTCAAGTCGATAGTCGAGGGATTCCAGGTCGCCCGGTCCCGGCCGGCGATCCTCGCCGTATTCGCGGTCATCCTCACGGCCGAGGGCTTCGCCTACACCTACCTCCACCTGATACCGATCTTCGCGACGGAAATCCTGGGAGGCGGCCCGGGCACCCTGGGAGCGCTGTGGTCTGCGGAGGGCGCCGGAGAGCTGATCGGCTCGTTGTTGATCGTGGCATGGTTTGGAAAGCGCATCCAGTCCCCCGGCAAGGCGTTACTGGGCTCGGTGGCCGTGTCGATGCTGATCGGCATCCCATTGGGGCTTTCGTCGTCGCTTCCGCTCGCCCTGTTCCTCTTGTTCACCCTCGGGGTATCGGCATCGATGTTCGGCGTGATGCAGTCGAACTTGATCCTCATATCGACGCCCCTGAAACTACGCGGGCGCTTGATCGGCATCCAGACGATGTTCATCACCGCCTTCCCGGTCGGCGCCGTCATCGTGGGCGCGCTTGCCAGCGTTTTCGGGCCACACGCGGCGGTGGTCGGCATGTCGACGGTCGGCGTACTGCTCATCACGGTCGTAGCGTTCAAGTTTCCCCAGTTACGGGAACGGGTAACGGCCGACGAATAGCCGCCGCCGGAGCAGCGAGCCCGCCCACGCAACGGACCGGAAAACCCGTCGCTTTCAAACGCATTGCGCGGTCTCGCCTGACCGCTCACAATTGAGCGTCACGCCATATCCGCTGGCGCTTTATCCATATTCCCGGGAGCCTCACATTTGCCCGCGCATTCCGATATCTCTGATCCTGGCGCCGTCCTCGATAAGGTCAACACCGGGTCGAGGCCCTCGGACCTGAAGATCACCGACATGCGCATCGCGGTCGTCGGCGATGACAACTGGCGCTGGCCCATCATTCGGCTCTACACGAACCAGGGGCTCATCGGCCTCGGGGAGGTCCGTGACGGGGCGAGCGCACGATACGCGCTGATGTTGAAGAGCCGCCTGCTGGGTGAGAACCCCACCGAGATCGACCGGCTCTTCCGCAAGATCAAGCAGTTCGGCGGCGACGCGCGGCTCGGGGGCGGCGTGTGCGGGGTGGAGATGGCCCTGATGGACCTCGCCGGCAAGGCCTACGACGTGCCGGCCTACATGCTCGCGGGGGGCAAATTCAGGGACAGCGTCCGGTGCTACGCCGACACCCCGGCATTGCGCGACCCGAAGGCGATGGGCGAAGCCTTGAAGGGGCGGATGGAGCGCGGCTTCACCTTCCTGAAGATGGACATCGGCATCTGGATCGCGGAGGGCGTCGAGGGTGGCCTGACCTACCCGTCCGGCATGCTCGAGACCACCGATGTGACGCACCCGCTGACCGGCATACAGATCACGGACCGCGGGATCGCCGCGATGCAGGAGTACGTCGCTACGGTCAGGGACATCATCGGTTACCAGGTCCCGCTCGCCTCCGACCACTTCGGCCACATCGGGCTGGAGAGCTGTATCAAGGTCGCCCGAGCGCTGGACCAGTTCTCGCTCGCCTGGTACGAGGACATGATTCCCTGGCAGTACACAGACCAGTGGAAGCGGCTCGCCGAGTCCTGCACGACGCCCGTCTGCACCGGCGAGGACATCTACCTCAAGGAGGGTTTCAAGCCCCTGCTGGACTCGCGCGCCGTCGGGATCATCCATCCCGACCTCGCGACCTCCGGCGGCATCCTGGAGACCAAGAAGATCGGCGACTACGCCCAGGAGCGCGGCGTCATGATGGCGCTCCACCAGGCCGGCTCGCCGGTCGTGGCGATGGCAAACGTCCACTGCGCCCTGGCGACCGAGAACTTCATGGCCCTTGAGATGCACTCGGTCGACAACCCGTGGTGGGACGACCTGGTCGAGGGCGTGGGCAAGCCGATCGTCGAGAATGGCTACGTCAAAGCGCCCGAGGGACCCGGGCTGGGGATCGAGCTTAACGAAGAGGCCGTCGAAGAGCACCTCAGCCGCGGGAATGAGCGGTTCGGCGTCCACCGGGGCATGTTCGAGCCGACCGCCGAGTGGGACCGGCTGGACGCCCACGACAGGACCTGGAGCTAGCGGAGTATCGGTTACGCCGCTGCCCGCACGTCCGCGCTCTCGCCGAGCGCGATCCGCACAGCGAGAATGCCGACCTCGCTCTTGAAGTCCGCCCTGATCTGGACCGGAGCGGGTGTCGGGGGGAATTCCCGGCCGATTCCGGTGAGCAACTCGGGCGGTTTCAATTCGCATGTGTAACCGGCGGTTTCAAGGGCGGCGGCCGCGTTGCCGGTGATCATGTTGGCCATCTCGCCCAGGGCCGAGCGGCCGAGCTCGTCCAGCTCGAAAACGCGCTCGGTGAGCATAGCGCTCACGACCCGGAGAGCGTCCTTCTTACGGAGCTCGTAGCTCACCCAGCCCACAAGATCGCCGGAGACCCGCACGAGCGCGGAGACGTCCGACATCGTCTTGCGGTCATTGCGAGGCAAGGCGCCGATGAAATGAAGATCCAGATGGAGTTCGCTCTCCCACACTATCGCCGCGGGAAAGAGGAAGGCGTTGACGTACTGTTCTTTCATAGGCGCGGCTCGGCCCGGCTCGGTCGATGCATCTCCTGGCGGCTGGAATACGAACCTCTCGATCATCGCTTTTCTGCACAGGCCCGTAAGTGCGGGGACAGACCATCGGCCGATGCGGTCCTGATCGATCCGATCCCAGTAGTTCCCACAGGCCGCCGTGGCGATCGATTAACGGCTACGCTAAGACCCATGCCCCACCCGAGAGCGTCAGGAGATCCTCGTGCCACCCCGGCGTGAACGGCTCGGCCACACGATAGAAGGCCGTCGCGCCGTGCTTGAGGCGCTGCGCGCTGGAACGCCGGTCGAATGCCTCTACGTCCTTGAGACGGCGGAGCGCGGTCCGCAGGTCAACGAGATCCTGGAGCGCGCGTCCCGGCTATCCATCGAAGTGGTTTTCGAAGACCGCCGGAGGATAGAGCGCCGGGCACGGACAAAACGCCACCAGGGCGTGATCGCCCGCGCGCAAGACCCGCACTACACGCCGTTCGACGAGCTTGTCACGGCCGCGACGGCGCCCGGCCGCAGCGCGCTGATCGTACTTCTCGACGGGATCGAGGACCCACACAACCTGGGCGCGATCGCCCGCACCGCTGACGCCGCCGGGGCCGACGGTCTCGTGATATCGGAGCGACGCTCGGTCGGAATCACGCCCGGCGCCATCAGCGCCTCGGCCGGGGCGCTTGAGCATGTGTCGGTCGCCCGCGTCGTCAACCTGTCTCGGGCTGTAGACCGCCTCCGGGAATCCGGCCTGTGGATCATCGGGCTGGATGGCGGCGGGACGAAACTCCACACCGATGTAGATCTGAGGGCTCCCACCGCGCTCGTGGTCGGGTCCGAAGGGGCGGGGCTGTCACGCCTGGTCCGTGAGAAGTGCGACCTCCTGGTGCGACTGCCCATGTCCGGGGCCGTCGAGTCCCTGAACGCGTCCGTGGCGGCGGCGATAGTGCTCTACGAGGCCGTACGACAACGTATGAGACCCGGCGCCAACGAAGCCGGGAACTGACATGCGGATCGATGGCGAACGCGCCGCCTCTGCGCCGTTACATCGCGTACTCACGACCGATGCGGACGGTCACAAGCGTCCATGGGCGCACCAGGATCACGGTCACACAATTTTCCGGTTCCGCAGGTTGCGCGGCGAGGTCTCGGAACGAATCCCGGCGGCCCTTTCGTCGCAGGTACTACCGCCATGGCGATAACGAAAAGCGTGTCTCTCATCCCCCGTCATGTAACGGCCGGAGCAATTCTCTTCGCCCTTTTGCTGTTGACGGCGTGCGACGGCGGGAACGATACGCCGGGGCCGGTGGCCACCGACTCTCCCGGCCCTGACGCCACAATTGAGGCCGAGCCCACCGAAGTTCCAACCCCAGATACCCCGTTTGGGGAGGCGACGGTTCGGCCTCTCGACCCGACTCCGCCTTCTCTGGAGACTCCGACCACTGAAACATCGCCGCTCTCGGCCCTCGGAATTGCCGCGCCCGCTGGCCTTGAGTGTGAAACCGGTGAGATCGCGAAGTGGGACGGCTCAAACTGGGTGTGCTCGACCGACGAGATCTTTGACCCGCCGCCGGTAGTCGAAACCGAAGACGTTTTATCCCGCCTCACATGTGAACAGGACCAGGTCGTCAAGTGGAACGGGACTGAATGGGCGTGCGCGGCGGACGTGATCGGCGTGGTCTCACCTCCGGACGCGCCCCCGGACGTGCCGATGGACGTGCTCGCCGCCCTCAATTGTGAGGCCGGACAGATCGCCAGATGGGACGGGACGGATTGGGCTTGCGCAGATGACGGGACCGGCGTCAGTCCGTTTTTCACATCGTTTCCGTCGCCCGTCGTCATAGATACAGACGGGCTGGTAGGACAGCATTTGTCCGCCGTATTCGGCTCGGACGGTCTTGCGTTTATGGCGTACTTCGACGAAACAAACGGCGACCTCAAGGTGGCGCATTGCGAAAATCTGGAATGCACGGCCGCTCCGGAAACGGTCATAGATTCCGAGGGACTGGTCGGCCTGTTCACATCGGTCGCAATCGGAGCCGATGGGCTCCCCCTCATCAGCTACGCCAACTTCACAACCGGCGCCCTCAAAGTCGCTCACTGTGAGGACGTTGCCTGCACCACGGCCACAATCACGAGCGGTACCCCGACGGCGGCGCAGTACACGGCCATCACGATAGGCGGGGACGGACTGGGCCTGATCGCTTACTACAACGGGGCCACGCAAAACTTGAATGTAGTCCATTGCCTGGACTTGTTGTGTTTGGAGAGGACGACCGTAATCGTTGACTCCGCAGGCGTCGTAGGGCTATTCACATCGATCGCGACCGGCCCGGACGGCCTGGGCCGAATCACTTACTGGGACGCCAGCAATGGCCTGGTGAAAGCGGTTCAGTGCAACGATCCCGACTGCGCGAGTTCGCGGGTCGTTACCATCGGACCGGGGCAGTTCCCGTCGATCACTATCGGCGCTGACGGACTGGCGCTGATCGGCTACTACAACCCGGGCATTCATAGCCTTGTGACGGCCCACTGCTCCAACGCCGCGTGTACCGAGACCACGAAATCGACCATCGACTCCCTTGGCGACGTGGGCCATTTCCCGTCCACCACAACGGGTGGTGACGGGTTCGGTCTCATCAGCTACTACGATCTCAACGGCGGCAACCTCAAGGTCGCCCGTTGCGCCAACCCCACCTGCACAACGGCGCACGTCACCATGCTTGACTCCGGGACGAACGTCGGACGATTCAGTTCCGTCGCGGTTGCCGAAGACGGACTCGCGCTGATCGCCTATTTCGATTCCACGAATGGAGATCTCAAGGCAATTCGATGCGGGATTGGAATCTGCAAAGACCCGGTCGCCGGGCCTGACGCCGTCGTGTTCTCCCGGGCGTCCGGCGTCGGCGAGGCCACCGCCATCGCGGCATGCCCCACGGGCGGTCACATTACCGGCGGTGGCGGTGAATCCACTTCTCTCCTCAGGTCAAACGCGCCCGCAAGCGCCACCACATGGCGCGCCGTGGGGTTTGACCCGGGCGGCGCCGTGGTGACCGTGACGGCGTGGGCGATCTGCGCCGGTCCGTCAAATTAGTGGAGCGTGCCGTTACGGGATGGGGGGCTATCCCGGAACTCGCTCTCCCGGCCGGGCGCGGGCGGGGTTTCCATCGTGGAACCACCCCGGCCGGAAGCTTTCGAGATAGTTTCATAGTCGCGCCGTACACCTACCCCACGCTGTAGGGGCGGATTGGCATCCGCCCTCAGGTGGATACTAATCGACCCCTATGATGCGCTGGCAGACGGAGATCGTTCATGCAGGTCGAGCGCTAACTACTGAAATAGCTACCATTCGCGACCGGCCGCCGGGTGTTATTTACCCGGTCATGATCTGGGTGGTTGCCAGCTCATCCGTGGGCGGCGGCGGAAAGCACGGTTCGGTCCGGCGACCCGCCTGGTCGCGAAATGTGAGCGTAGAATCGGCGCACCGCACTCTCACCGGTTGCCATCTGTTGCCCTGGGATTCCTGACACGAACTCCGCTTCGCCGACGACCAGCGACTCCTACCGGTGGTTGGCGTTCACGACCGTCGCGGTCGGCCAGTTCACGACCGTAATCGGCAACTCCGGCATCGCCGTCGCGCTACCGCGCATCGCTGATGAGCTAGAACTCAACCTCGCCGTCGCTTCCTGGGTGATGATCGCGATGGCGCTCACGATCAGCGCCGTCCTCCTGCCGATGGGCCGGCTGTCCGACATCGCAGGCCGTAAACGGGTGTACGTGGCCGGAATGTTGGTGATGGCGGGCGGCGTGGCCGTCAGCGCCACGTCAGCCAACCTGCCGATGCTGCTCGCAGGCCGCGTGATAGAAGGTTTTGGCGCAGCGATGGTCATGACCGTCGCCGTGGCGATCATCACTTCCGTATTCCCGGCTCGCGAACGCGGCAAGGCGCTCGGCATGAACATGTTCGTCATCGGCCTCGGGGCCGTAAGCGGACCGGTGGTCGGTGGCGCGCTCGTAGACGTATTCAGCTGGCGCGCCGTCTTTGTGGCCACCGGGGTCGTCAGCCTCGCCGGTTCTGTTCTGGCGCTCGTCGTTCTTGACGAGCGCCGCGTCCGGGCCGGCGCGAGGGAGGCCGCCGGGCGGCTGGACTGGCCGGGCATTTTCACCTCGACCGCAGGGTTGGCGATCCTGATCCTGGCGCTGACCAACGGGAATCGCCTGGGATGGGATTCGCCGTACATCATCGGCAGCTTCGTGGGCTTTGCCGTGTTGCTGGCCTGGTTCCTGCGGTGGGAGGCACGCGCCGCTTCCCCGATGATCGACCTGTCTATTTTTCGTGTGAGTCAGTTCTCCTGGGCGGTGTCAGGCAGGTTCCTGGGTTTCCTGATGAATGGTCCAACGAACTTTCTGATGCCGTTCTATCTCCAGGAAGTGACGGGACGGAGCGCCAGCCAGGCCGGGCTGATCATGACGCCGCTGCCGATCACAATGGCGATCGTCGGCGTACTCGCCGGCCGATGGTCTGACCGGTTCGGCTTCCGTAATTTCATGCTCGCGGGCCTCGGTCTGCAACTCGGCACCATCGCCACCTTCTCGATCTTCGATCAGTCCACGCCACTTACCCTGATCTTGCCAACCATGTTCATCCACGGCTTCGGTTCGGGATTATGGATGGCGCCCAACATGTCCGCCGCGGTCGGCGCAGTGTCGAGATCGTTTTACGGGGTCGCGGCAGCTTTCCTGAACCTGGTGCGCAACACCGCCAATGTGACCGCGCTAGCGGTGGCCGCGGCCATCGTGGCCGGCGTCATGATCTCCCGCGGCGTCGGCTCGGACCTGGGCTCGGTATCGGACAACCCGTCCGGACCTGCGGGAGACGCATTCGTGTCCGGGATGCACATCGTGTTCCGAATCCTGATCGCCGCGGGCGTACTGGCGATGGTGTCAGCGATCATGGCCGGCAGGCGGTCCGCCCGGGAAGGGCGAGGTTCGCCCGATTCCGAGCAGGAACGCGGTGCGCTCGTCTCCCCTGTCAACTCCCCGGCCGACTCCGACTAGGACTAAACTGCTCCGGCGGCCGGCGCGGATCGGCGCGGCCAGCGCGGCCCAGGAACGCCAGCACTGACGGGAGATCGACGTATGGGCAAGCTCGACGGCAAGGTAGCGATCATCACCGGCGGCGGCACCGGCATCGGCCGCGGGATCGCGGACGCGTTCATCGGCGAGGGTTGTACGGTCGTGATCTCCGGTCGTCGGGCTGAAGTCCTGGAAAAGGCGAAATCTGAGCTCGAGGCGGGTGGCGGCACGGTCATGGCCGTGCAGTCAGACGTGACAAAAGAGGACGAGGTGATCAGCCTGTTCGAGCAGACCGTCGCCCGATTCGGACGGCTGGACATCCTGGTTAATAACGCCGGCGTCGGCCAGAGCGGCCCGATCGAAGAGACCTCTTTCGCAGACTGGCAATACATCGTCTCCATTAACCTGAGCGGACCGTTCCTTTGCACGCGTGAGGCGTTCAAGATCATGAAAAAGCAGGGCGGTGGCAGGATCATCAACATCGGTTCGATCTCGGCAATGGTGCCGCGCCACGGCTCGGTCGGGTACGCATCGACGAAACATGGAATGACCGGGCTCACGAAATCAACCGCGCTCGAAGGCCGTGAATTTGGCATTTCATGCGGACAACTCAATCCCGGCAACACTGAGTCAGAACTAATGATTGCGACGCGCGCCCGGGAAGGGGCCGACGCCAACCCGATGATCCCGGTCTGGACCCAGGGGCAGGCGGCGCTTTACATGGCGACTTTGCCGCCCGAAGCCAATGTTCTGGAAATGACCGTCATGCCCCTTATCCAGCCATTCGTGGGCCGCGGCTAACTGTCCCGCCAGGGGGCGTTGGTCAACCTTCTCATTTCATTCTTCAGAACGGCAAGGATGTCAACATGGGCAAGCTGGACGGCAAGGTCGCCGTCATCACCGGAGGCGGCACCGGCATCGGCAAAGCCATAGCCAGAGCGTTCGCCGGTGAGGGCTGTGACCTTGTCCTCGCAGCGCGAAACGCCGAGCGGCTCCAGCAATCCGCAGACGAGATCGCGGAGGCCGGGGTGCGCACCCTGGCCGTCCCTACCGACGTCGCCAGCGAAGCCGACGTGATCGCCCTGTTCGAACGAGCGATGGCCGAGTTCGGGCGGGTCGACATCCTGGTCAATAACGCAGGCGTGATCGACGGCGACCCGATCGACAAACTGACCCTGGAAAAATGGCGAGCCACGTTCAGTGTGAATGTGGACGGGCTGATGATGTGCACCCGCGAGGCGTTCAAAATCATGAAGGCCCAGGGCGGCGGCAGGATCATCAACATTGGCTCCATCGCCGCGGACCGGCCCCGCGAGTGGTCCGCTCCCTACACGTCCAGCAAACACGCCGTTACCGGGCTCACCAAGTCCACGGCGCTGGACGGTCGCGACTACGGAATCTCGTGCGGCCAGCTCAACCCGGGAAACACCTGGGTGGAGCGGCGGGCTGACGGCCGGTCCGCGAGCGGAAGGGACATGGGCGCCGAGCCAATGGTCGAGACGGCGGACATGGCGAACGCCGCCCTTTTCATGGCCACCCTTCCGCCGGAAGCCAACGTGCTGGAGATGACCGTCATCCCCACCACGATGACCTATCTCGGCCGGGGTTGAACCCTCCTCCGACCCGCGGTTCCACAGGCTGGCTCCGGTGTCGAATCTGGCGGCTTCACCCAGTGATTCGGGCGTACTCTCGTAACTAATTGATAAGGGAAAGCAGATAAACTTCGCCCCGCGCCTGTGCCGGTCCGGGCCCGGGCGCCACTTCCAGAAATCGACGCACGGGAGAGTCCCTTGATCGTCATTCGCCGGTTCATCGCGCTTCTCCTGATACCGATTTTCCTGGTCTGGTTTAGCGCCAGCACCGTCCGGTCAGGGCTTGACCGCACGCTGTTCGACGACAGCTTTATCGCCGATCAACTGGTAGAGCAAGACGTCTACAACTGGCTCCACGACGATCTCATTCGCGTGGCGTTAGACGACATGGCCAACGTCGGTGTATCGATCGATAGCGGCTACCTCCCGGAAGGCCAGACGACGGTCTCGTTCATCGACCCGGCGACGACCCGCGACGAAGCACGCGCCCTGCTCCGGGCGACGTTCCCCCCGGAGTACCTGCAGGAAACCACCGCGGCCGCCCTGGCGGAGTTCATTCCGTACGTCCGCGGGGAATCAGACGACTTCGCCATCCCGCTTGCGCTGAACGATCGCGTGTCTGACTTCTTTTCCGGCCTCAAAGCGAGCTATATCAACATCGACGCGGCCAACATCCTGGTCGACGAGTTGATCGCCCCCGCCGCCGAAAAGTCAGCCCAGGACTTCACCGAGGGGCCCTTCGGCCTCGTTCTCTCGCCCGAGCAGGCCAGGGACGCGGCGCGGAAAATCGTACCTCCCGAGTGGATAGATGAGCAGGTGTTCGGAGCGTTCGACTCGCTGAGTCTTTACCTGAGCGGCCGGTCCGACACGCTGGACATCAACATCTCGTTCCGTGACCGGATCCCGGTCACCGCCCAGGTAGTAAAGGACATCCTCACCGAGTCCAACGCCGACCAGGTGATTTTCGACACGCTGATTAAACCGAAGATCACGGAACAGATCGGCCAGATCACCGTGTTGTCCTATCAGGTGACGATCCAGGACGATGAGATTACGGACGCCGTCAACCGCATCGCACCACGGGAATGGGTGCGCGGCCACATCAACGCCATCGTGGACAACGTCGCCGCTTACATGTCGCGTGAGTCCGACACCCTGTCATACACAGTCGATCTCACAGACCAGAGAGACGCCGCCATCGACGTTGTCGCAGAACTGGCGGTCAAAAAGGCTCTTGACCAGGTCGATTCCCTCCCGAAATGCGGCTCAGTGGTGGAGGCCCAGGACGCCTTCCGCTCGGTACAGGCCGGAAGTTTGCCGGGCTGCACCGACCCTGATCTGCCGCTGGACCTGTTCCTGGGACAGCTCACGACCCGGCTCACCTCTGAAGTCAAACAGACCATCGGGGGACGGTTCCCCGCATCTGTGACGTACGACGAGTCCCTTTTCATCGGCGCTCTCGCAGGCCAGGGTTCCACCGACCTGGAAGCCATCCGGGACCAGATCGCGAACGGCATCACCATCGACGCCAGCGACGTCCTGGAACTACTTTCCGATCGGCAAGACACCGCCGCGCGAATGCTCGATATCATCCGGTCCGGCCGCCCTTACACCGTGGCGGATTTCGATCGCTACCGGGAAGACCGAACAGCCGCTGCGGGTCAGGACGACCTGGACAGAATTGACCTGTTCCGTGGTGGACTCGGACTCTTCCTGGGACCCGAAGGCGCCGCGATCGCGATCACAGTGGGGCTGCTCATCCTGTTCTTTATCGGAGTACTTGGCGGCCGATCGTGGACCTCGCGCCTCATGTGGGCTGCCTCTGCCCTGGCCTTCTCTGCCCTGATCGTGTGGCTGGCCTTTGCACAGGTCCTCAGCGGCTACGGCGCGGACTTCGCAGAAGAAGAGCTCCTCGGAGAGCTTGACCAACGGATCGCCGTGGAGCGGGCGCAGGGCGATCCCACCGGCATGCTCGAACTGGCGCGCGACGAAGGCGTCGCCAAGGCCCGGGCGTTCGGCGATGCCGTGATGGGTGAATTTGCCGGCTATGCCGTCCTGTGGTTGTTTGCCGGAGTGGTCGCGATCCTGTTGGCCGTGGCGATACGTGTGTACAGGGGGAGCGAATCATCGGCGGCAGCCTGATCGAAGCCGCCTTTACGCGCCCCGCCCGGCACGCCTGCGCCCGTGGCCATCGGAGCCTCTCCCGGGCCTGATAGACAGCGGGCCGGAAGCCTCGCGCCATAAATAACGAACCTTCGCGAGGGAGGCCCGGCAATGCTGCCGGGCCTCCCTCAAAGTCCGATCTGGCTCCTAGATCCTCCGGAACTTCTGGATCCGCTGTCCCTCCAGCACCTCGCCGCAATACAGCGACTGCTCGGAGTCGGACCACACGCCGTGGACGGCGTAGAACTGGCCCGGTTCGTCCGTCGGGAAACGGCCCCACCGGCTCTGTATCTCGCCCCTGGAGTTGGCGATCGACATCCGGTTGCGCAGTTCACCCACGTACACCGTGTCCGGGAAGCGCGGGTCGATGTAGATATCGGTCGGCTGGATAAAGTCGGTCCAACTCTCCTTGTGGTTGCCCTTCAGGTCAAACAGCTGGATGCGCTGATTCTCACGGTCCGCGATGTACACGGTCTCTTCGTGGACCCAGATGTTGTGCGGCGTATTGAAGTCACCGTCTCCGACGCCAATCCCCTTGGGGTTCAACGTGGTCCGGCGCCCTTCCTGTCCCCATCCAAACTTGTAATCGCCGGACTGCGAGTACACGTGCACCTTCGTGTTGCCGTAGCCGTCTGAGATGTAAAGGTCACCGTTGCCCGCCACCGCGGCGTCGGTCGGCCGGTTAAACGGCTGGCCGTCGGCGCCCTCGGTGCCCTTGGCGCCAAGTGTGAGGATGTGCTCGCCGCCCTTGGTGAACTGCTTGACGGTGTGGTCCGCGCTGTCGACGAGCCAGACCGTGTCGTTCTCGCCCCAGCAAATGCCGTGCGCGCTCGGGAAGTGACCCTCGCCGAAAGACCGGATGAATTTCCCGTCCTTATCGAACACGATTACCGGGTGCTCGCCCCGGCAGAACACGTACACCTCGTCGTTGTCATCGACGGCGACGGCGCCGACCTGTGTAAACGACCAGCCGTCCGGGAGCTGGCCCCAGCCTTCCACCAGCTCGTATCGATATTGGCCGCTGCCCACGGATATCGACGTTTTTTGCGTTGCCATCTTTTGCCCTTTCGTCTCTGCCCGAGCGGAGCGCCCGAACCTCCAGCGGAGCGAGTCTACTCCCGCACGACCGGGGGCGCACGCGATGCGCTCCGCTCGGCGCATCCCTGCCATAATCCGTGTCGAAACCCGCCGCCATTGCACGGTTAGTTACGGGTACCATCGCAGGCCATGCCAGCAAAGCACCCGGGAAGCACGGAAACGCCCGCGGCGTCCATGTCCACCGAGGACCCCACGGCGCCGTTGAGGCTCTACCTTCTCCGCACGGCGAACGCAGACGACCTCGACCAGCTCGCAGGCCTGGAGCGGGCCGTATTTCCGACCGTGTGGCCGCCCACAAACTTCGCACGCGAAATCAAGAAATCCGGCGGAACCGTTCTCGTGGTGGCAGTGCGCTCGGAGGCCGGGGAACCGGGACGGGTCGAACGCGGCGCTTCTCTTGTTGAGCGCGTGATCGGCGGTATTCGCACGCTGGCGGCGCCCGGCGGCGCCGGTCGGCCGCGCCGGGACCGCGCCGCGGGCTGGGTCGTCGTGTGGTTCGTGGCCGGCGAGGCCCATATCGCATCGATCGGCGTGGCCGAGTCGGACCGCAGACGCGGCGTCGGGGAGCTACTGGTTATGGGCGCAGTCGAGGCGGCGGCGGCCAACGCGTGCGACGAGTTGACGCTGGAGGTGCGGAAGTCGAACGAGGCCGCGCAGGCGCTTTACCACAAGTACGGGTTCCGCGAGGTCGGCGAGCGCAAGGGATACTACGTCGACGACAGTGAAGACGCCCTGATATTGACTACCCCGGACATCCGTGAGCCCGAATACGCGACGCTGCTGGCGGACCTCGCCTCCGACCACACACGCCGGTGGGAAAAGGTCGGCATCCGCTTCGAACGCAGCTAGCCGTCCCGCGTTACTGTCCCGGCAACCCTGCGACGCCGTACCGCAATGAAATGAACTGCCCGGCGACGCGGCGTGCGGTCTCCGCTTACGCGCTCCGCACCGTCGCCACCGACCGGAACGCCGTCACACCTGCCTGGTTGACCGCGACGATCTCGTAAACGCGAACCGTATCATCGCCCGGTTCCTCTCGAACCTGGCCGGTGATCTGGAGAATATCGCCCGCCCTCACCGGCGCGAGCGCCCTTGATTCCAGCCGTCCACGATGCCACAACACGCCCGGCTGCTCCACAAGGTCCAGCCACTGGGCCGTGTAGCAGGCCGTGGCGACACCGGCGTTGACTGCGCCGCCGAAGATCGCGGAACGCGCGAACTCCTCGTTCGTATGCGTGCTCATCCAGTCTTGCGGGCGGCCCACCGGCAGCCCGCCATACGCGGCGATCGTCTCCACCGTCTCAGCCTTCACGAGCACCGGGCCGGTCTCCGAGCCGGGATCGCGGCCCGGCGGACCGATGCCGTGACCCGAGGCCGGGCGTCTCTGGGAGCGCCCCGTTCGCCCCGGGACGCGCTCCCAGAGGCAGGTGTAGTCATACACGGCGACCGGGCGGCCCGCCTCGTCTGACGCGTCGACGCGGAAGACGACGAACCGGTTGCCGCCGCGCTCGAACTTCCGGTCCAACACAGTGACGCTGTGCACCGTGTCGCCCGCTCTTATAGGCCGGAAATACCGCACGTCTGAGCCGACATACGGCGTGCTTCGCGGCTCGAAAGGGTCCTGCTCCGGCGCACGGCAGCCAATCGAGGCCATCGTCGCATGCCTGCGCTGCGGTGCGGCGACAAAGACGTACCCGGAAGGAGCGGTGACCGCCGACCCTGCCGGACCCTCCGGTAGCCGATCGCCCGTCGCCTCGGCATAAGCGCGGATCGACTCGTCCGTCACGCGGGCTACGAACTCGTCCGAGCGCGGCCCGGGAACGGCGTCGTCCCACTCGAATCGGCGGACCGGTACAGGCATCGACTCGCCGGCCCCGTGCGTTACGAGCCGCCGCCGCCGCTCGCCGCGAGGGCCATCGCCGTAATCACCCCGAGCACCATGAACCCGACCGTCCCCCACGTCATCCACACGCGCTGCACTTTCCGGAAATGATCGAGCGACTCCCATTTTCGGGCGCGCCACGCCCACTCGTTCCCGCGCGATCCCATCACCAGGGCCAGCGCGACGTATCCAAGCACCCCGAGTTCCCAGGGGATAGGAGGGATCGCGAAGACAACGAGACCGCCCAGGCCGATCCAGACACGGTTGAACGGTCCCCAGATGAACGGAAGTAAAAAGGCGCCCCAGTTCCACCCTTTCAACTCCTCCGGCAGTTGTGCTTCCGGCGTACCGGAATCGCTCGGCGCGTGAGCCGCGGCTTCAGCGCCGTTTCGCAGATCTTCTGCGCCGGCGCCGCTTGTCACGACGGACGGGCGGCCCGGGCCGGGCGTCGGACGCCGAACCTCGCTGGGATTACCGGGGTTGCCAGGGTCGGGGGAAGCGGGACGTGGCGGGCGTTTGGGCGTCGGCTGTCCAACAGGCGCCGCGGTTGGCGGCGGCGGGTGGGTGGGCCGCGCCGCCCTCGGCGCGGCGCTGGTCGCCATGATCGCGTCGATATCGCGACCGCAGCCAATACAGAACCGAGCATGGGACTCGTTAACCGTATTGCAGTCCGGACAGGATTTGATGCCGAGTTCATGCGGGTGAGCCGGATCCGGTCGGATCAGCAACTCGCCACACCGTTCACAGGCATCGATATTGTCAGGATTTTTCGTGCCGCAATGGGCGCAGTACACGCTATTGGCCGCCTGGTTGGTTGTCCTTGTTACGCAGTTACCATCATCGCACCAATGGCGGCCCGGGGTCACGGCATTCGCCTGTCCCGGCACGGCTGTCCTGGTACGCCTATCTGGTACGAAGGGCCCACCTGTCCGGGATGTCCATCCGGCAGACGCCACCGGGGGACGACACACCCGGGATTCGCGTCCGGCGCCCACACCTTCCGGCTTTGCGCAGGGATGACCCGGAGCACAGGGGCGGACCCTCTTTCCGCCTCGTGCTACACGATATTGTGCGCCGTCGCCCGTCGTCTTTCCTGCCCGATCGGTTCGCCTGCGGTGGGGTTCACGTCAAAACGCGGGAAGTTGGGGCTGGACGCGTCCCGCCGGATGCGATGGCCACGGGAGGACACGTTGCTGGACGGGTACAGGGTGACGATGATCTCTGCGACCTCGCCCGCCGCCAGGAAGTCCGTCACCCGGTCACCGTTCCGACACCGCAGCCGCCTGACATGATCGCGTCCAGGCATGTTCTCCGTAAGGCACAGGCGCCCCCGGGAGAACGATTGCCCACTGAACGCGGGCGACCTCCGCCTGCCCGGGCCGAAGCGGGATGGCGGTCCGGGCGCTATACGGCGGGGATTTCCGGCAGCACGGAGAGAATGTCGTCCAGCTCTTCCTGTGTGGCCTTGTCGATCATGGGGCTGGGCGGCCGCGTGGTGAAGTTGTCCAGGAGGCCGCGCTTCATCATGGCGTACTTGCGAATACTGAGGCCGATACCCGGCTGGTTCTCGTATCGCACGTACGGCACCCAGTCATAGAACAGCTTCCGCCCGCCCTCGATATCGCCCGACCCAATCAGACGGTACAGAGCGACCAGTACCTCCGGGTAGGCGAACCCGGTCATCGTGCCCACGCCGCCCCTGCGGAGCTCCTCGAAAAGAAACGATCCGCCGAGTCCGCCGAAGATGCCCATGTTGTCGCCGGTCAGCGCCAGGATCTGCGTGATCTTGGGCGGGGTCGGCGGGTCTTCCAGCTTCAGGTACTGCGCCCCGGGAAGTTCTGCGTTCAAGCGCGCGATGAACTGGACAGACATAAACACGCCGCTCTCCGCCGGGAAATCCTGGACCACGATCGGGATGTCCGCCACAGACTGAACGCTGTCGTAGTAGCCGTACAAGACCGCCTCGTTCGGCTTCGCCATCCGCGCCGGCGCCACCATCACCGCCGTAGCGCCCCGGTCCTGCGCTTCCTTCGTCCGAAGCGCCACGAGCCGGTTACTGTCCGAGCTCACGCCGACAGTCACCGTAAGCCGGTCTCCGGCCGCCTCCACCACCGCTTCAAGCGCGGCGATCCGCTCTTTATCGGCCAGCCGGTGCGCCTCGCCCATGACGCCCAGGCAGACGACTCCGGTGCACCCGGACGCAGCGGCGCAGTCAACCAGACGCTTGAATGGGCCGATGTCGATCTCGCCTTCTTCCGTAAACGGGGTCGGCAACATGAAGTGGATACCGTTCAGGCGGGTGTCGGCGGGCAATTCGTCCTCCGGAATTCTGTCTGTCGTGTCGGATTACTGGCAGAAACCCGAGCGCGGGCCGGCACGGATTTCCGCCGGCCGAAGGGTACCCGATACGACCTCTCGGCAACGGCGGTGAGTGGCGAGGGAAACCGGCGCCTTGGGCCGGCAAGAGAAAAGCGCGATAATAGTCGTACTTAACTTGATTCTCTTGACACCCCCGAAGGGCGTCCATAGGATTCTCTAATCGTGAATACCTTCGATGTGAAGTTGCGCGCGTGCGCTTGTTGTGGTACCGGCTGAGGGGCCTCCACGTCGCGCGTTAAACGCCGCACGAGCCCCACAGCGAAAGCGTGGGGTTTTTTAATTCCAGTTGAATCCGGCCCGTTTCTGGGCCGCCCCGGACCAGGGAGCAGTACGTGACCATTCAGACTCAACGACCCCGATGGACGCCCAACCCGGACGGCCAGCGCGTTCTGCCGATTGTCCCCGAAGAGATCGAGGATTTCGAACACGAGGTGAAGCGCTTCCGCGATGGCGAATGGGAAGAGAACCAGTTCATGGCGTTCCGTCTCAAGCAGGGCGTCTACGGCCAGCGACAGGCGGACCAGCAGATGGTCCGCGTCAAGGCTCCGTTCGGAGGGCTGACCGCTGACCAGATGGACGCCCTGGGCAGGGTCGCAGAAGAGTTTGCCCCTCTCAAGAAGGGCCATCTCACGACCCGGGAGAACGTCCAGTTCCATCACATCTTCCTGGACGACACCCCCGCGGTCATGCGCATCCTGGGTGACGCCGGTCTCAGCACGCGCGAGGCGTGCGGGAACACCGTCCGAAACGTCACGGGATCTCCGGCCGCAGGTGTGGCCGTTGACGAGGTGTTCGACCCCACGCCGTACGCCGCCGCCTATGCACGCTACTTCCTTCGTCACGAGCTTTCCGGGCAAATGCCGCGGAAGGTAAAGACCGCCTTCTCCGGCGGACCGAGCGACGACGCCGTGGTCGGCATCCACGACATCGGTTTCATCTCGAAGATGAAGGACGGCAAGAAGGGCTTCAAGATGGTCGCCGGCGGCGGCCTTTCCATCATGCCGAGGGAAGCCCCCGTCCTTTACGACTGGATCTCCGTCGACGACTACATTCACATCGCGGAAGCGGCCCTGCGCATCTTCAACCGCTCCGAGCAAGAGCGGAAGAACCGCATGCGGGCGCGCATCAAGTTCCTGATCGACCGCATCGGCATCGACGAGTTCCGCGACCAGGTCGAAGAGGAACTCAAGGGCGACTGGAAGCAGCCGCTGGACCTCGACGCCCTGCTCTGGATCGAGGACGAGTCGGCCGACGCGCTGCCGGCCGAGTCGGCGTACATCTCGTTCGACGACGCGTCCGACGAGTTCAAGGAGTGGAAGCGGACCAACGTCGTCCCGCAAAAGCAGGACGGATACAACATGGTCCACGTCGTGCTCCTGCGCGGCGACCTGTTCTCACACCAGTGGTCGCCGCTCGCCGACATCGTCCGCGAGTTCGCCGGCGGGCGCGTTCGGATCGATATCCAGCAGAACATCGTCCTGCGCTGGGTGCCTACCGGTTCGCTAATGGAGGTCTGGGAGCGGCTCGGCGAGCTTGACCTCGCGCGCTCCGGACGCCACACCATCACGGACGTGGTCACCTGCCCGGGCACCGACACGTGCAAGCTCGGCATCACGTCGTCGATGGGCCTGAACAAGGCGCTAACCGATTTCCTGGAGACCTACGACACCTCCGACCCGCTGGTCAACGAGATCCACATCAAGGCCAGCGGCTGCCCGAACTCCTGCGGCCAGCATCACATCGCCAACATCGGGTTCCACGGCGCCGTCATCAAGGGCAAGGGCGGCCAGGTCCCGGCGTACGAGCTGTTCCTGGGCGGGGACTACGAAATCGGCGACGGCAAGATCCAGATCGGTACCCGCATCAAGGCCCGCGTTCCGGCAAGAAAGGCGCCGGAGGCGCTCAAGGGCCTGCTGGACCGCTACCAGGCGGAACGAGAAGAAGGCGAACGGTTCAACGGCTGGGTCGGCCGCATGGGAGCCGGGTACTTCGAGGAGTACCTGCAGGACTTCAGGGACGTCGGACCGCTGGACCGCGAGCACATCGAGAACTACATGGACTGGGACAAGACGATCGTCTACAAGCTTGAGCGCGGCGAGGGCGAGTGCGCGGTTTAGACCCTTACACCGGCTTCCCGGCCGATATGTACGAAAGGCCCCATCTCGTGATGGGGCCTTTCTGGTTCAAGAAGCCCGGGCCGCCCGGACCAACACGATAGCGTCCAATGCGTCCAGGATAATCCCGGCGTCGCCGGCGGCCTCAACCTGCCGGAGTCAGGTCCGCGGCGTGCGCCTCGACGCCCGTTCCGAGCGCGATCTCGATGCTCTTGATCAGTCGTCGCGCAGAATCCGCGCTGATCTCCACCGCCACCCGGTTGCCCGGCTTCGTCGGATCGGCGACGAAGTCGATGATCAAGGCGTGGTCCAGGGGCGCATCGTACGGGTGGTCGTAGTACACGTTCGCCTGCTTGAGCCGGAACCAGCCGTCCGCGCCCTTGCCGCTCCCGTACATCTCCGCCTTCTCGATGATCCATGTGCACATGTGTGCGGTCCTCCGTGTATCTGTTGATGGTGCGCTGAACATCGAATCGAAAACTCGTGTGCTGAGGCTCTCGAAGCACACCGCCCGGTGTAACGACTTCCAACTTCCGGCGTCCTCAATCGGTCTTCAAATACCGGTCGAACCACTTCCACACCTCGCCCCACGCCTCGGTCGCCTGGACCGGGCGATATCCGGGGCGGTCGACGGCGAAGAAACCGTGGCCTGCGCCGTCATAGCGATGGAACTCGTACGTCTTCCCATGCTTCTTGAGCTCTTCTTCCGTTGCGTTGACGTCTTCGGGCGTCGGCGACTGGTCCTCGTTCCCGAAGATCCCCAGTAGCGGAGCCTGAATGTTGGCCGTCAGGTCTATCGGCGCGACCGGCTGCTGCTCGGTGAGCTGATCCGCAGATGCGATCACCCGTCCCCCCCAGCAATCCACCGCCGCGTCCAGGTCAGCGATGCGCCCGACGCTCAGGTACACCTGGCGTCCACCGGAACAGAACCCGATAATCCCGATCTTGCCGTTGCAGTACGGCAGCGAACGCAGGTGCCGCATCGCCCCCTCCACGTCGCCGACACACCTGTCGTCCGGCACGCCGCCGGCGGCACGGGAGACCGCGGCCACATCGTCCGGCGCTCCCGGGCCTTCCCTGAAATGCAGGTTCGGGTCGATACCGATGTATCCGTAATGCGCGAATTTCCGCGTGATCTCCTTGGTGGCGTCGTCCCATCCAGGCATGTGGTGCAGGACGATCACACCCGGGTACGGTCCCGCGCCGAGCGGTCGGGCCAGGTACGCAATGATCTCGTCGCCGTCATGCCCTTTCATGGTGACGGTCTCCGCCATCAGTCCTTCGTATTCCCTGCCGGTCGTCATTGAGTCGGTTCCTCCCTGGGCGGGCTTCCATGTCCGTCGACGCTGCCTTGCGATACGGCCGTCTGGAACGATGCGACGCGGCACCTGATTCGTCGAAGGCCGCACGTTAGCACAGGTCGCCCCGTGGCCGGACCCGGGCGGCGTGCTCCCACGTCATCGCGTGCTGAGGCTCTCGAAGCACACTTTTATCGGCAGCATTGGACGAGCGGTCCAATACACCCCGACATGCGGGGACGGCCCCCGGGACCGATCGCGGACGAGCGGATTACCTCACAGCCATGGCTCAGCAGGCAATCGGATTGGATACCCATCCGCTGGCGGGCTTCACCGCCATCCAGCTGATTAGCGGCGCCGGCCGAAGAAACGGCGGAATCGGTTGGCCCACGAGTCCGGGTACTTGACCACCTCTCCCCTCCACCGCTTCTCGTGGGGCTGATTGCGGGATCGGGCGAAGTAAGCGATGTACCCGGCGACAAAAAGCAGGGCGCCGACCGTGGCCAGCAGCACGAAGAGCGGCTTCAAGACAAACCCGGCGATGATCAGGGCGACACCCGCCATCATCAGTTGGCCGGAGCTGAACGAGATTCGCCGGCGAGTCCCCGTAACACGCCTCGTCACCGTCCGCACCCGCTCCGTTCGCCGGGCACGCCGGTCATCACGATCGAGGATCTCTTCGATCTCTTTCTCGTACCGTCGCGGCATTGCGCATCTCCGCGGGCGCACGGCCCGTCTACGTCGATGCTAGATGCGGCGATAGGAACGGTCAACATCCCCGAGGCCGCAGTGAACTGGACTCGACGCCCGATTCGGGCTATCATAGCTGCAAACCCCCACCGGGGGGGTATGGGTTAGACAGCTACAAGACCCGGAACAGGTCATGTTCGACGAAATTAAAAAAGACGCCACCAATCGTATTTCATACATCGAGGGCCACCTGGCGGGCGTTAAAAAGATGATCGAGGAGGAACGCTACTGCGTCGATATCCTCAAGCAGACCTACGCCATCCGCAGGGCCATCGAGAAGCTCGAGACGAAGCTGCTGGACGGGCACCTCCGCTCGTGCGTCGTCGAAGGCGTCCGCGAGGGACGCTCGGAGGAAATTCTGGACGAGCTCGTAGAACTCTACGCACTTGCCAACAAGTAACAATGACCACCTCTGAAAAAGCGGACCTCGACACGAGCGGCGCCGAGCGCACGCCCGACAAGATCACATCCATAACCATGCCAATCACCGGCATGACCTGCGCCGCCTGCGTCGTACATGTTGGCAACGCCCTGCGTGAGGTCGACGGCGTCATGGACGCCGAAGTCAACCTGGCGACCGAGCGCGCCACGGTGCGCCTCGACCCTGGCATGGCGAACCCGGACGACCTTATGAAAGCGGTCGAGAGCGCCGGCTACGGCGCCGCCCCCGAGACGATCACGCTATCACTCGGCGGCATGACCTGCGCCGCCTGCGTGGGACACATAGAAAAAGCGCTCAACTCCGTCACCGGCGTGGTCCAGGCCAACGTCAACCTGGCGACCGAACGCGCCAGCATCGAGTACTTCCCCGCGACCACAGACCTGAGCGATCTCCGTGCCGCCGTGTCCGACGCCGGCTACTCCGTCGAGGGGGTGGTCGACGATGGCCAGTCGCGGCCGGACGAGGAAGCGCGTCGGGCGGCGCGGGTCCGCTACCTCCGGATTCGGGTCACTGCTGCGTTAACGGCCGCCGTCGTGATGATGCTGACGATGCAGTACCAGTCGGTATCCGCGCTCGAGGATATTTCGCCCACCCTGATCAACGTGTTCCTCCTCGCCATCGCAACACCCATCCAGTTCTGGGCCGGCAAGGAGTTCTACACCGGCGCATGGGGCGCGCTCAAACACCGCACATCAAACATGAACACGCTGATCGCCATCGGCACGTCCGTGGCGTTCGCCTACAGCTTTGCCGCCACCGTGTCTCGGGGCACATTTGAGTCCTCAACCCTGTTCGGAGGCCACTCAACCGGCACGTATTTCGATGTAGCCGCAGCGATCATCGGCCTGATCCTCCTCGGCCGATTCCTGGAGGCGCGGGCACGCGGCCGCACGTCCGACGCCATCAAGAAGCTGATCGGCATGCAGCCCAGGACGGCGCTGGTGGCGCGCGGTGATGAACTTGTCGAGACGCCGATCGAGAACGTTGTCGAAGGTGATGTGCTGGTCGTCAGACCCGGGGAGCGGATCGCGGTCGACGGCCTGATCGTCTCCGGAACGACCTCGATCGACGAGTCAATGCTGACCGGCGAGAGCATTCCCGTCGAGAAAACCGCCGATGACAAGGTGTTCGCCGGTACGGTCAACGGGCACGGGAGCATCCGCTTCGCCGCGACCGGCGTTGGGAGAGAGACCCTGCTGTCTCAGATCATCAAGATGGTCGAGGACGCCCAGGGATCGCGCGCCCCTATCCAGCGCCTCGTTGACATGATCACCGCACGCTTCGTGCCGGTGGTGCTCGTGATCGCCACCGCGGTCTTCATCACATGGTCTCTGATCGGCCCGGCGCCCATCTACGTCAACGCCCTGCTCGCCACCGTGGCCGTCCTGGTCATCGCCTGCCCCTGCGCGCTCGGGCTGGCGACTCCGACGGCCGTCATGGTGGGCATGGGACGCGGCGCTGAGAACGGCATCCTGATACGCAACGCGGAGGCGCTGGAGACGGCGCACAAGCTTGAAGTCGTCGTACTGGACAAGACCGGCACGCTCACGGAGGGACGCCCGCGCGTAGCCTCCGTACAGACGTTCGGTGTATCGGAGGACGCATTGTTCGAGGCCGCGGCGGCCGTCGAGCGCCCATCCGAGCACCCGCTTGCCGCGGCCGTGCTTGAGGAAGCGTCCGCACGCGGGCTGCAGATTATGGAGGCATCGGACTTCGAGGCCGTCGCAGGCCGCGGGGTGCGCGGCACAGTTGACGGACGGATCGTGCTCGCAGGGACCGCCGCATTCCTGGAGGGTGAAGGCGTGCACACATCGGACGCCGAGTCCGATATCACCACGCTGACCACCAACGGTGAGACGCCCCTGGTCATCGCCCGTGACGGCGCTCTTATCGGCGTGATCGGGGTTGCGGACCGGGTCAAATCGGAGGCGTTACAGGCCATCTTGGATCTGAAATCCCTTGGAATCGAGCCCGTGATGCTCACCGGTGACAATCGCCGTACTGCGGAGGCTGTAGCGCGACAGGTCGGTATCGAGAACGTCGTCGCAGAGGTGATGCCCGCTGACAAGGCGGATGTCGTAGCCAGGTTCCAGGCAGAGGGCCGGCGCGTGGCGATGGTCGGGGACGGCATCAACGACGCCCCGGCGCTTGCGCTGGCCGACGTCGGAATCGCCATCGGAACCGGGGCCGATGTCGCCATCGAGACGGCCGATATCACCCTGATGCGCGGTGATGTACGGGACGTTGGCGCAGCCATCCGCCTGAGCCGGTCTACGATGCGAACCATCAAGCAGAACCTGTTCTGGGCGTTCTTCTACAACGTGGCGCTGATCCCCGTCGCAGCCGGGGTGTTGTACCCGTTCTGGTCCGACGGCAGTGTCCCGGGCGCGCTTCAGCCGATCCTCGGAAACAACGGCGTTTTGAACCCGATCGCAGCCGCCGGAGCGATGGCGATTAGCTCCGTCACGGTTGTCCTCAACTCGTTGCGGCTCGGACGCAAGCCGATGTCCGAACACCGGCCACCGACGGGCGGCGGCACGCTGGCTGAGCCCGTGATGGCCGCAGCCGAAGCGCACTAGGAGAAATACGTAAATCCCCTCTCCGGGCGGGAGAGGACCAGGAGCCTGCCCTTCCGAGGAAGGGTGAGAGGGAAGTCCCGCTCACAATCACCGCACAGGGGCGGACCCGTTCCGCCAGCAACATTGGAGACCGAAAATGCCCAGGATCCCGTTTTTCAGCAAGCACCCGGACACGGCGACCGATCCCGTCTGCAAGATGGACGTGGACACGGGCAACCCGAACGGCGGGTCGCACGAACACGAGGGCGAGACCTACTACTTCTGCTCTCCGGGCTGTCGGGTTTCGTTCTCGAAGGAACCGGCAAAGTACCTGGACCCGAACTACAAAGGCATGAGCATGTAAGGGATCGCACCGGGGTTACCGGTCCGGGCATCAGATACGATGAAAGAGCGGCCCGGCCCACCGAAGCGATGGCATGGGAGTGACTGGCCGGAAGACCTCCTCCCCAGGCGGAGTGCCCTCCTGGGAGCGGACCAGGCCGATGTCCCCTCTCCCAGCGGGAGAGGGTTAGGGTGAGGGAGAAGTCCCATCCCCCGATACTCAGTCAGTAACCCAAACGCACACCCATACCTGATTCCGTGAACAACCAGACAAGGACGGCAACCCGAAGTTGACTACCCCGGAAGCGACAGAAACACCGATCCTGTACTCGCACCCCGAGTGCGACTTCTCGAACATGCTCAAGGAGGAACTCGACGAACAGGGGGTCCAATACATCGAGATCGACATGAGCGTCAACGAGGACCGCTGGCCCGAGGTGGAGAAGCTCACCGGCGGCGACCGCACGACGCCGGTCCTCGTTCGCAACGGGGACGTAGAGGTCGGCTACCACGGCATCGGCTGAAGCTGGTAGCCCGCCGGGAACCGTGAGTTCCCGATAAGACACTTCTCCAATTGTCCTCCCTCCCTGCGACCCCGCCTCGGTAACATGCCCCCTCTCCCGGTGGGAGAGGGTTGGGGTGAGGGAGATGTCTCCCCTCAGAAACGCTCCCGCTAGAAATCGCCACGCCGGTATGCCGCCGGAATCGGAGCCCACCAGATGACATCGACCCGCACCGCCGCCCCGGCCATCGGGGACCTTGTCCCGGACTTCACGCTCCCGTCGTTAGACGGCAGCGATGTGAGCCTCTCCGACTACCGGGGAAAACGCCTCGCGGTCTTCATGTGGGCCTCCTGGTGAGGCTGCCGTGAACAGCTGCCGGTCTGGCAGCAGATGTACGGACAGATAACCGCCGCTGGCTCGGACCTTCTCTCCATCGCCGTGGATTTGCAGGGACCCGATCTTCCGCGGCCCTACCACGAGAAGGCGGGCGCAGAGTTCACAACGGTCGTGGACACCGGCACCACCGTCACCCGGACCTTCGGCGTGCGCGCCGTGCCCAACGGGGCGTTGATCGATGCCGACGGCGTGCTCCGATACGCCCTTTACGGCGGGTTCGACATCCGAAAGCCGGCCACCAAACGACTCGTGACCGAGTTCCTGTTAAACGGCGAACTCAAACTGACAGACGAAACCCCGGTGAAGGGCGCCGTCGACGTCGCGAGCCTCGACCACTTCGAGCGCGGCCTGTCGCTCTACCACGCCGGTGACACGGAGGGCGCAGCGGCCATCTGGCGCGAGGGCATGAAGGTCGAGCCCGACCACTGGAACATGCGAAAGCAACTCTGGGCCATAGAACACCCGGACCGCTTCTACGACGGAGACGTCGATTACGACTGGCAGAAAGTCCAGGTAGAGGAAGGGCGCTAGGGCGTCGC
>JACZRO010000115.1 GCA_022574675.1 Chloroflexota bacterium | reverse complement strand
CTGACCTTCTTCTACAGACACATGCGTCCTCTGGTGGAGGGCGGATACCTGTACATCGCCCAGCCGCCGCTGTACAAGGCCTCCAAGGGGAAGAACGAGCAGTGGCTCTACTCCGACGCCGCCCTGGAGCAGTGGACCGCCAAGGAGCGGTACTCCGGACTCAAGCTAACGTCCAAGGATGGGACCACTATGTCCGGAGCCGATATCCGGAAGGCAGTGGAACCACTCAAGGGGCTCAGCAAGACACTTTCCGAGCTTCAGCAGAGCATGGACATCCCCGCGGAATTCATGTTGCGGTTGTTGCCTGGCCTCTTGACCTCAGACGCGGCAAGCGAGTGGCATAGGCTGGGATCAACTTCGGTTATAACAAATCAAGTTCGGATCTGGCTGCAGGAGGCGAATATCCCATTCAAGGCACCCTTCGACAAGAAGCGGAACGAGGGTGTTCTGGAGATAGAGTACCCCGAGGGCACCAAATTCACACTCACCAGCAGTCATTTCGAGTCGTCGCTGATGCGACGTTGCTTTGACCTGTACCCCGCGGCCAGGGCTTACATAGAGGGACAGCCCTATCTGGTAGAGAAGCGGAACAAGATGGTCCAGGAGGATGTCTCCTGGGAAGACCTGCCGAACGTCTTGGAGGAGAGTGCCGACCGGACAGGAGTCACCATTCAGCGGTACAAGGGCCTGGGCGAGATGAACGCCGACCAGCTCTGGGAGACCACGATGGACCCGGCGGAGCGGGTGATGCTCCGGGTTATAGCGGACGATTTGATCCAGGCCGACGAGCTGTTCAGAACGCTGATGGGTGACGACGTTGAGCCGCGCAGGGACTTCATCCGCACCCACGCTTTAGAGGTGAAGAACCTGGACGTTTAGCCGGCTCGACTGACCGTGTATCGGCGCGAACGGGCCCGGGAGACCGTCGCCCGGGAATCCGCTAAAGGCCGTCGGACACCGCGACGTTGCCGTCCGCGTCCGCTTCCAGGAGGGCTCGGAACGGCACGCCGCGTCTGCGGACCTCGTCACTCCCGCCCTGGTGCCGGTCCAGTACGCACAGCACCGCCGCCACCTCGCATCCGAAGTCCTGTATCGCGTCCACCGCTCGCAACAGGCTTCCTCCGGTGGAAACCGTATCGTCAAAAACGACGACCCGAGTGCCGGGTTTGACGGCCCCCTCCACCCGCTTGCGGGCGCCGTGCGCCTTGGCCTCGTCGCGCACGAAGAATCCGTCCATGGGGGTACCGGCCTGCCTGCTCCGCAACGCCAGCGCCCCGGCGATCGGCACCGCCGCCACCGTCGGTCCTCCGACGCCGGCCACACCGGCCTCTATCGCCATCGCCAGGAACGCTTCCGACACCAGATCGGCGCCTTCGGGATCCAGCGTGAGGATGCGGCCGTCGAAGTAGTACTTGCTCTTTGCGCCCGAGGTCAGTGTGAAGTCTCCGAACCTGAGCGCGTCAAGTTCCCGCGCCCGTTCCAGAATTCTCGTCGCAAGCGCCCTGAGATCGGCCAACTATCGCTCCTCCTGGCTGTCACGCCCATACAGACCATGCTGCTCAAGATACGCGGCCACGGCCGACGGGACCAACCCATCGACCGACAGCCCCTCCGCGACACGCCTGCGTATATCGGTAGCGCTGACCGGCAGCATAGGCCCGGATACGAACTGCGCCCCGTATCCAGGGTGATCCGAGTGCAGGTCTTCAGGAAGAACGCCCCCCGGCCGTCCCACGCAGACGAGGGTGCACATCCTCACAAGCCGTTCGGGCTCACGCCAGCGCGGTAGCTCTTCCAGTGCGTCGGCGCCCAGTATCAACAGCAGTTCCACGGCATATCCGTATTCAGCTCTCAGGTCGCTGATCGTGTCCACGCTGTACGACAACCCGCAGCGGTCGGCATCAACCCGTGATAACTCAAACCCTTCCCGGCCTTCGATCGCCAGCTCCACCATCGCCACGCGGTGCTTGATATGGCTTACATCTGGCGCTGAACTTGACGCCTTGATCCAGGGCCTCGCCGCGGGGACGAATAGCACCCTGGTCAGCTCGAGTACGTTGAACACAGCCGAGGCGATGGCCAGGTGCCCGTTGTGGACGGGATCGAACGTGCCGCCGAGGACTCCGATGCGGCTGCGTATCCGTCCAACCCGGGAACTGTTGGCTCCCGTCAACTCCACTCGAGCTCAGCCTCGCCGATATGCACCGTATCGCCCGTCTTCACGCCCAGGTCCACGAGAGCCTGCACGACGCCCAGCCGCCCCAGTAAATGGTGAAATTGCACCTGCACCTCGTACAACTGAAGGTCGCTGGCGTTAGCGACACGGACCGCCCTATCGTGCAACACCGTGAACCCGTCACCTTCACGCGCGGCCAGCGGCTTGACGGCCCTCGCGCTCGGCCTCAACACTCTGACCTGTCCCGGCTCACGCCCGGTGGGTTCTTCGGCGCTCTGCTCGGCCTGAATGACATCGAGTTGCCGGAAAAGAACATCGGCAAGGGCATCCAGCCCGTCATACGTCGCCGCCGATATGCAAAACACCTCACCGGTCGAGACATTTTCCATCAACTCCCGTTTCAGGCCTTTGAACGTCTCTGACACGGTGGGCAGGTCAGACTTGTTCACGACCGCTATCTGAGGCGTTTCCGCAAGTTTCGAGTCGAATGCCGCCAACTCGGCGTTGATCAGCCTCATCCGGCCCGGAATATCTTCCTCCGCCCCATCCACAAGATGTATGAGCAGTCGTGTTCGTTCGATATGTCTCAGGAAGTCGTGCCCAAGACCCACCCCCTCCGCTGCGCCCTCTATCAAACCCGGGATCTCAACAAGTACGATCGCGTCCATCCGACGCGATAGCACTCCAAGGGCGGGTTCCAACGTGGTAAACGGATACTCGGCAACCTTTGGATGGGCTCCTGTGAGCGCCGTCAGGAGACTTGACTTGCCGGCATTGGGCATCCCGATAATCCCAACATCCGCCAGCAATTTCAGTTCCAATCTCAACTCTCGGTACACTCCAACACCACCAGCCTCCGCCAAAAGCGGTTCCTGGTTCTGCGGCGACACGTACCGGACATTGCCCTGACCACCTCTTCCCCCCTTTGCGGCAACGACCGTATCGCCGCCTTTCGACAGATCCGCGAGAAGGCGATCTTTCCCACCCTTCTCTGACGCCACCTCCCATACCTCAGTGCCTGCCGGCAGCATAACGACCAGGTTATCCGCACTCGCGCCATGTCTCTTCTTGCTCGACCCATTCTGACCAGAACCCGCCCGGAACACTTGTCCGTACTGAAATTTCTGTAGCGTGTTGACTGACTCATCTGCCACGAGTAAGACATCGCCCCCGTCACCTCCATCACCGCCATCGGGACCACCCATAGGCACGAACTTCTCTCGGCGAAACGAAACGGCGCCTCTTCCACCATCCCCACCGTGAATATGAATAAGAGTGGAATCAATCAATACACAAACACCAGAATTGATGAGGTATAGCTAGCTTTAGCAATATTAATAAGCTAGTGGATACTGCGGAAATCTCGCGGATGTACGTACGAACAAGGGGCCAAAGCTTGAGGAGTTCATGTGGATAGGTTGTTGAGCTTGTGGTGATACCTGGAGAAGATTGGAGGATCGTTTTGAAAGGGAAGGCAATTGTTCACAACAAGGTACAGTTATCCACAGTTATCCGCAGGTTTATCCACAGGCCTGCGATGAAAACGTGGATTGCGCTCCAGCGCTAATCCATTGCGTTTAGACGCGAGACATGGCCGGAGAAAAGCAATTTAGGGAGTTGATCGCGTCTCTCAGTGCGATCGATTGGCCAGTCGCTGGCGAATCGCCGCCATGACGTTTCTCAACTCAGGATCGGTCTTGAGAAGATTCTCCATCTTCCGTTGCGCGTAGAGGACCGTGGAGTGGTCACGCCCTCCGAGCGCTAGCCCGACCTGGGGCGAGCTCAATGAACTGGTCTCTCGGAGCAGGTACATAGCGACGTGCCGGGCGAGCGAGACTTCTTTGGTTCGTCGTGGGCCCTTCAAGGTTTCTATGTCCGTGCCGAAGTGCTCCGAGACGGCCGTGATTACGGCGGAGGGAGTTGCCGGTTCCTCGTGCCGCGTGGCGAGCAGATCTCCAAGCGCCCTGCGGGCAATATCGACCGTTATTGGGGTTCCCGTCATCTGGCCATACGCGACGATCCGGTTTAACGACCCTTCGAGCTCTCTAACGTTAGAGAACGGACGAGAGGCGACGACATCGAGGACGTCCTCGGGCAGTTGCACCTGCAGTCCTTTCGCTTTCTCTCGCAAGATTGCCGTACGTGTCTCGTAGTCCGGCGCCTGGATATCGACCACAAGGCCGCCTTCGAGACGGGACTGGATGCGCTCTTCCAGGAGCGATTGGCGCGCCGGTTCATCGCCGGTTACCACGACCTGTCTGCCGGCCATATGGAGTTCGTTAAACGTGTGGAAGAAGCCTTCCTGGGTCTGCGACTTGCCGGCGATGAACTGGATGTCGTCCATCAGGAGCGCGTCGGTGCCTCGATAGAACGCCCTGAACTGTTCGGTCGTGCCGGCCTGGATGGCGCGAATGTAGTCGTTAGTAAATCGCTCACTGCTGACGTAGATCACCTGCATGCCGCGGGCATTCAACTCGTTGCCGATGGCCTGAAGGAGGTGTGTTTTGCCTAGCCCGACCTTTGCGTACAGATAGAGCGGGTTGTAAACGCTGCCGGGTACCGCGGCCACACGGGTCGCCGCGGCATGCGCGAGCTCGTTAGAAGGACCCACGACGAACTCGTCAAAGGTGAAGCGCGGGTTGAGGGGGAGAGACCCGAAAGAACCGTCCGTTGCGCCACGCTGAGTGTCAGGCGCGCCTCCGTCATCGGAGGCCTGCGGGCGCAGATCATGAGTCGTGTCGACGACAGGTCCGTCGGCGTCTGCGATAACCTCAAAGCGCACCGTGACCGGCCGGCCGGCGATTCGTTCGACGGCGCGGGAAATAGTGGTGGCGAGGCGTTCTTCCAGCATGGCCGCGGCGAACGGACTCTCGGTCCCGATCACCAGGCATTCATCATCAAAACGCAGCGCCTGCGTGCCCTTTAGCCACGTCTCAAAATTGGGCCTGGGGACTTCCAGCTGGAGTCGGCCGAGGGTAGCGGCCCAGAGTTGAGATGGCGCTTGCGTGGTCAGAATGGCGTCCTCTGGCGGGATCAGAGAGGCGGGTACTGAGAGACGGGTCTATGCCTGTGCCGGGTCCGCCGCGTTGCTCGCGGTGTCGGTCCGCGCTGCACTTGCGCACCATCCCCAAGCGGCTGTGACGTTACCATGTACCCCGGGAAACACAACCCCTGCGCGGGCTCATTTTTGGGTCGGTCGACGGGGAAAACGTTAACCGCCGAATTGGCGTCAAATGAGCATCTGCAGGTTGGGAAATGATCCGGAACCGTGTATTACCCCCTGAAAGGGCAGCGCGTCAACCCAAGGCAGGATTCGGTGCGGGAGGGCGGCGTCAATCGCGGGCCGCGCGAGGCCTGACGCGGTGACGCGCATCGTCTTTTTCGGGACGCCCGGACCGGCCGCGGATTGTCTGCGCGCGCTCGCCGGCGCCGGGCATGACGTGGCCGCCGTGTACACGCGGCCGGACCGTGTCGCCCGCAGATCGCGTAAACCGCGCCCGACACCCGTCAAACAGGTCGCACTGGAGCTTGGCCTTCCGGTCCACACCCCTGAAAACCTGCGCGGCGGCGAAGTGCCGAAAGACCTCGCCGCCGTGGCCGCCGATATGTTCGTCGTCCTGGCGTACGGGCGAATCTTGCCGCCCGCCATCCTGGACCTGCCGCCGCGAGGGGTCCTCAACGTTCACCCGTCTCTGCTCCCCCTGTACAGGGGACCGAGCCCCGTGGTGACGGCGATCAGGGACGGGGCGTCCGTGACGGGGGTCTCGGTAATGCGTCTCGACAAAGGCATGGACACCGGGCCGGTGATCGCGCAATCGGCCCCGGTCCCGATAACCGAGACGGACACCGCAGGGGCCCTGACCGATCGGCTCTTCGCGACCGGCGTGGAGTTGATGATCGAGATCATCCCCGCCTGGGAACGAGGGGCGATGGAGGCCGTGCCGCAAGATGATGATGCGGCGACGCTGACGCGCCTGGTCGAGAAGGCCGACGGTGAGCTGGACTTTGGAGGTAAAGCTGTTGAACTCGCACGGGCTGTCCGGGCCTACGATCCCTGGCCCGGGACGTTCACACGGTGGGGAGGAAAACTGTTGAAGATTCTCGAAGCGTCTGCCTCGCTGCCTGTCCCATCCGAAGAAACGGACGTGTCAGGGATTCCGGGCGCAGTGACGGTCTCGAACGGCCGGATGCTGATCGAGACCGGTGACGGCGGCCTGGAGGTGAAACGGCTTCAACTCGAAGGCCGGGGCGCAGTGACCGCGGCCGAGTTCCTGCGAGGCTATCCGGCGATAGTTGGCGCGCGACTGCCCGACTGATCGGGCCGCGACCCGGCTGTTCACCCGGGCAGGCGTGCAGGCGTCCGTATCGAAACTGAATTTTGTGCTGACGGCGTGGCATGGTCGATCTTGAAAGAACCCGCAGCGAGGTGTTTAGCAAGTGCGTTCCTCGATCACGACCGGCGATCATCTGGAAACCGTTCTGGGATCGGTGACACTCGCCACGGTCGGAGATCGACTGTTCTCCTCAGGATTGATTCCTGCGCAGCGCGGCAGCGCCGATTCTGAAGCCCGCCAGGTATACCAGGCGGCCGCCGGCGTCCTGCATCGGGCAGGATCATCCCTCGCGGATGTGGTCCGGGTGCGCGGCTGGTTTTCCGACGGGGTCGGGGCCAACGCGATCCGTGCTACACATGCGGCGCTGTTCGATGACCCCGGCCCTGCGCTCAGTGTGATCGGGGCGCCGAACCTGCCGAACGGCGTGAAGGTGATGTTGGAGATCGAAGGCCTGCGCGGGTGCGGGCCGGGGCTCCAGCACTTCAAACCAGCGGATGGGCGTGGCTGGTCCCATGCCGTCCGGAGCGGCGACGAGGTCTGGGTCTCCGGCCTGACATCGGCGCACGTCGAGGGGTCGCCCAGATCGGACGACGGAGCGGAGCGCGGGTACGGCAAGACGGTAACCGGCGTCATGCAAGCGGTGTCCAGCGCGCTGACCGGCGCGGGTGTGGAGCCGTCTGACGTGGTCGCCACGCGTCATTTCATGGCCCGGGACGTTCATGGTTGGGCGTTTCCTCCCGCAAAGCTGGAGTTCATGTCACGCAGCACTCCGACCTCGGCCGGCATCACCGTGGATCGCACCGGGGACGAAGACGCGCCTTTCATGTTCGAGTGTGAGGCCGTATCGGGTGCCTCGGGCCGCGCGACACGCGTCTGGTCCGGGCGGACGTTCGAGTCAGAGAACAACTACTGCCGCGCAGTTCGCGTCGGCGATGTGGTTTACGTGGCGGGGACCACCTCTATCGTGCCCGGGGAGATCGTCCGGCACCCTTACGAAGTCGCGGGGCAGGTGGAGGACATACTCGAGACGATTCGCTGGGCGATCGAAGAGCACGGGTTTGCCTGGAGCGATCTCGTCCGGACACGCACGTACATCGTCGGCGGACCGGACAGGTTGAACGAGGGCCAGGAAGCGTTGCGGGGCATCGTAGGCGGGATGGAAGCGGCCGCGGCGGTGATCGGCGTGCCGGTGCTTGGCAGGCCGGAAGTGGTGGTCGAGATAGAGGCGACAGCGGTGTCCGATTCCGGGTGATGCTCGACGCCGGGCGTCATTGAGTCGCGATTCTGGCCTGAACCGCAAACCCGGCTGCGGTCGTCTAATCCTTCTGAGTTGAGCGCGTATCGAGTGGCTACGCGCGCGCTTTAAGGATGTGACGGATGGGCCTCATTCCGGGCCAACGGTCAAAACAGCATTGGGCGCAGCGGGCGCTTGTCGCGATCTCCGTGGCCGTGTTTGCGGTGGTCGTCGCCTGCGGTTCGCCATCCGGCGCAGAGCCGAACGCGGTCGCCTCGCCGGCCGGCGGCGCCGACGTCTCGACCCCCGGCACTCCACGTCCTGCCTCAAACCCGTTGCCGACCCCGACGCCCGAGCCGCCGCTGGTCGATCTGACCATCCATAGCGTTCCGCTCGACCAGGTGATCTTCGACACGTTTGATGGCGGTGCGACGCGGTTGAGCGACGCGAGCGAGAGCACGATCCGGCGGTTGCGTGACGCGATCCGGCCGGTGTACGAGCCTGTCCAGTACCAGTCAGTGGATGGTGGTGACTGGCTGTCGGACTCGGACACGGTGATGGGCTATGTGAGTGAGTCCGGGGCCTTCGCTTATCCGATCAAGTTCCTGAACTTTCACGAGCTCGTTAACGACACGATCGACGGCGTTCCGCTCATCATCACCTACTGCCCGCTGTGTGGGAGCGGCGTGATTTACGATCGCCGCCTCGAAGGCGTGACGCACGTTTTCGGGAACACCAGCGCTCTTTACGAGAACGACCTTGTGATGTTCGACCACGCCACCGGATCTTTCTGGTTCCAGGTTGGCGGAGAGGCCATCGTTGGCGCACTGACCGGCAGCAGGCTCAAACCGCTGCCGTCGGCCACGATGCCGTGGGGCGTCTGGAAGGAGCTCCACCCGGCCACGAAGATCCTGTCACGGGTCCAGGGCTTTCCGTCGTTTCCGGACTACGACACGGACCCGTTTACCAGCTACAAAGCGCCCGTGGCCGATCT
>JACZRO010000114.1 GCA_022574675.1 Chloroflexota bacterium | reverse complement strand
CGATGTGGGGCCTCGGCGCGTCCACGTACGGCTTCCTGCCCGACGGCCGACTGCTTGCGACCTGGAGTAAAGACACCATCGCCGGGATGGGGATCGTGGACCCGGCAGGCGGCGGGGTGAAGCCGATCGACATCCCGTTTACATCTCTAGGCGCTTCCTACGGCAACGTGGCGATATTCAACGACCCTGACCGGCCGCGGGTTGTGGGCTTGGGAGCATCTTCCGGCTCCGGCGCCGCGGTCGTCACAGTCAGCATCCCGGATGGCGTATCGGAAGTCTTAAAGCGCGGCAGTGACGCGTCCGTCGACATCGGTTATCTATCAGAACCCGAGCCGATCTCGTTCCCGGTTGGCGGCGGCCAGACAGCGCACGCGATCTGGTACCCGCCGAAGAACCGGGACTTCACGGGCCCGCCAGACGAGAAGCCGCCGCTCGTGGTGATGAGCCACGGCGGCCCGACATCGCAGACCGACGGATCCCTGAGCATGGGCATCCAGTTCTGGAGCAGCCGGGGCATCGGCGTCGTGGACGTCAACTACCGCGGCAGCTCCGGCTACGGGCGCGCCTACCGCGACGCGCTGCAGGGCGCCTGGGGCCTGGCCGACGCCGAGGACTGCATCGCAGCGGCCCGCTACCTCTCCGAAAAAGGCCTGGTCGATCCCGGTCGCTTGACGATCCGCGGCGGCAGCGCCGGCGGCTACACCACGCTCGTGGCGCTCACGTTCCACGACGTGTTCGCGGCGGGGGCCAGCTACTACGGGGTCGCCGATCTCGCCGCGCTCGCCGAAGAGACGCACAAGTTCGAGTCCCGGTACCTGGACGGACTCGTCGCGCCGTACCCGGAGGGCAAGGCGGTTTACGACGAGCGGTCGCCGATCAAGCACGTGGAAGGACTGTCAGCGCCCTTGATACTGTTCCAGGGCCTCGAAGACCGGGTTGTTCCGCCGGAACAGGCGAGAATGATGGCGGACGCGCTACGCAAGAGGGGCGTCCCGTTCGCGCTGATCGAGTTCGAGGGTGAGCAGCACGGCTTCAGGAAGGCCGAGAACGCCGTCCGGAGCCTGGAGGCTGAGCTCTACTTCTACGGCCGGATACTGGGCTTCACCCCGGCGGACGAGATAGAGCCGGTCGAGATCGAGGGGCTTACTTAAGACGGCCGCACGAGGCCACCCGAACGCGCCCGCTCCCCGGTCACTCAGGCATTGGCATCCCCAGGCTTACGGCCAGAGCACGGTCGATCTCGGAAAGCGTCGAATCCGCCACCTGGCCGACGTGATTTCGCAGCCGGGTTTTGTCCACTGTGAGTATCTGCGCCGCGTTGGCAAGGCTGTCCTGGGGAAGTCCGCTCGCGGTGGAGGGGATCAGTACGGTGAACGGAAACACCCTGCGAACGTTCGTGGTCAAGGCGATCACGATGGTCGTCGGCGAGACTTCATTCCCGATATCGTTTTGAACAACAAGGGCGGGGCGCATACCCTGCTGCTCGCTGCCCCTTGCCGGATTGAAATCGACCCACCAGATTTGGCCGCGCCGAACCTGCGGCGGCTGTCTCCCGCCTGCGCCAACATTCAAGATCCTCTCGCCGGGCCTTCCCAGACCTCGTCAGCCAGTGCGAGAGCTTCGTCAGCGAATGTCTGTGCCTCGATGGCGAGATCCCGATAGCCGTCGGCCAACGACTCATCCAGGCTACGGCGCGCTTCGGCATCGAGCAGGTCAGCGATGAACCGACTTCGCGACATCTTTCGGCTTGCCGCTGTCTGCCGTGTAAATTCAGCCAGGGACCTCGGCAGGCTGATCGTCATTTTTACCGAGTTAGACACGGTCGACCATTCCTGAACGTTAAGGCGCGTTTACATTTAAACGGGAAGTGCCTCACGGGAGAGTCTCTTCCGGTAGGACGAAATATACATCCTAATTTATCATATTTTAATCTCTTACGTTATTCCATACTAATTCGCAATACCGCGCCGTCTGCTCCGTCTGGACCCGGCTACAGGTGGCCGAACGCTTACCGCGGCCGCCGTTGTCTCGACAGGCGAGGAGCACACACAGGGTTTCTTCCGCGCCACATCGTCATTCCCGTGTCGACGGGAATCCAGTGCTGTGCCTGTCGCCGTGACTCTTGGGCGCATGGGCACGCCGTTCAGTTGCAACGCTGAACCGAGCCGGCCTCCCAATTCTTCTGGGTTCCCTCCTACGGGGAAATGACGGGTCGATGGCGTGGAATTAACGGTCGTGGGCGTGAGAATGACGCGCAGGCGGCCATCGTGAGACAACAACTTCAGCTTTGACACCCTTCTGGCGCGGTGCCACTATTGGCGCCCCCAGACGAACAATTGCATCGGCCCGATGCGTTCGGGCGCGGTCGGAGGCGTAACCCTATGCCAGAGCGATTCCAGAACTTCATTAACGGTGGATGGGTGGACAGCGAGACGGAGAAAGTGGTCACCAGCATCAACCCGGCAGACACGAGCGACGTGATCGGTGAGTTTCAGGCGTCGTCCGCAAGTGACGCAGCTTCAGCCATCGAAGCGGCGTCCGACGCCCGGCGCGGCTGGGCCGGCACCTCGTCCCTGGCGCGCGGCGGATACCTTACAAAAGCGGCCTCGTACCTTGAGGCCAACGCCGAAGAGTACGCGCAGGCGCTCTCTCGGGAGTGCGGCAAGGCCATCCTGGAGGCGCGCGGCGAGATCGGCCGAGCCGTCGCGATACTCCAGTACTACGGCGTCGACGGGATGAACCCGGTTGGCGAGGTGGTGCCTTCGATCAATCCCAACATCCTGCTTTACACAGACCGGGTGCCGCTGGGCGTCGTCAGCCTGATCACCCCGTGGAACTTCCCGCTCGCCATACCGCTCTGGAAGATGGCCCCGGCGCTCGTTTACGGCAACACGATCATCCTGAAGCCGGCGTCGGCCACGCCGCACATGGGCACGCTGATCGCCCGCATGTGGCAGGAAGTGGACCTGCCATCGGGCGTGTTCAACCTGGTGACCGGCTCCGGCGTATCGGTCGGCAACGAGCTGGTCAACAACACGCTGGTGAACGCCGTTTCGTTCACGGGTTCGACGGCCGTCGGGCGCGGCATCGCCGTGGACTCCGCCCGCAACGGCAACAAGTTCCAGCTCGAGATGGGCGGCAAGAACCCGGTGATCGTGTTGCCGGACGCCGATCTTGAGCAGGCGGCTGAGATCACCGTGTCAGGGGCGATGAAGTACGCCGGACAGAAGTGCACCGCGACATCCCGGGCGATCGTGGTCGGCGACAACCCGGAGTTCACGCAGCTGGTCGTCGACAAGGTGAACGCGTTGAAGGTCGGGCCGGGGAGCGACCCGGACTCGGTGGTGGTGCCGGTGATCGACGATGCGTCCCGGCAGAACATCAAACAGGCCATCGCGACCGGGTTGTCGGAAGGCGGAAACCTGCTTGCCGGTGGAGAGTTGCTCGAGTCAGGCGACTACTCGAAGGGCCACTTCGTACAACCGACGGTGTTCGACAACGTCCGGCACGACGCCTTCATCGCCTGCGAGGAGATCTTCGGCCCGGTGCTGTCGATCATCCCGGCGAAGGACGGCGATGAGGCGCTGCATATCGCCAACGACGTCGCGTACGGGTTGAGCGCCGGCATCTTCACGAGCAACCTGAACGCTGCGATGGACTTCGCCAACCGCATCGAGGCGGGGATCGTGAAGATCAACGGCGAGACGGCGGGAGTGGAGCCGCAGGTTCCGTTCGGCGGGATGAAGGACTCGTCAAGCGGAAGCCGGGAGCAGGGCAAGGCGGCGATCGACTTTTTCACGCACCGCAAGACGATCTACATGGACCGGTCCGGGAGTTAAGGTTTTGGCCCCCTCACCCCGACCCTCTCCCGCGGAGGGGAGAGGGGGCAATCTACGCGGGCCGTTCATCTGGTGAGTCAGGGATGAGCGAGATTCGGATGCTCTGGGAGTCCGGTAACCTCATCCCGCCTTCTCCCCTGGTGGGAGAAGGCCGGGATGAGGGGTGGTCCCTCGCGCGTCGCCCTACCCGGTCATCCCTGAATCGGTCCAGCGCTCTGCGACGTCTATGCAGCGCATGAACTCCGTGCCCGGCCGTGAACGGATGTAGTTGACCAGCTTCTCCAGCGCCATCAGCCGCGCCAGGCGGCCCGACGTGTGCGGGTGCATCGTCAGCATGAACGACCGGTTCAGCCGATACGCGCCGTCAAACTCCCACTTCCAGGCCTCGAGAACGTCCTGTGGGGTCGCCATCGGGGCCGTGCGACCGGCCACCGGCGAGTAGGTGTAGTACGGGGCGTCGTCGAGCGACCAGTGGACGGGCAACTCGACCAGCCGTCCGCCTTCAGCGTCCACAAAGTACGGAATATCGTTGCCCATGAGGCTGGAGTCGTAAACGAAGCCGCGCTCTTTGAGCAAATCCAGCGAGTTCGCGCTCAGCTCCCATGACGGCGACCGGTAGCCGAGGGGGCGCGCACCCGTGATTCGTTCAAGTATCTCCGACCCGTGATCCAGGACGCCGGCCTCCTCGCCCTCACCCGACAGCGTCGCCGGTGGCTCGTGCCGGTACCCGTGATGAGCGACCTCATGGCCGCGGCTCGCGACGTCCTTGACCATGCCCTCATGACGTTCGGCGACCCAGCCGGGGACGAAGAACGTGGCCCTGATAGCCAGGTCGTCGAGCAGGTCCAGGATGCGTGGCACGGCCACGTTGGGGCCGAACTCGCCCATCGACATGACGCTCGGCTGGTCCTCAAGTTCCGGGTTGCGGTTCAACGTCGCGGACGGACCGTCGATGTCAAACGTGAGCATCGCCACACACCGGACGTCTCCCGGCCAGATTCCGGTCATGTCTGCCTCCTGCCGTCAGGGTCTCCGAGCCTGCGCCCGATTACACCCAGCGCGCAGCGGCCATCGCGCCCACCGCCACTATCGCGAGCAGGGCGTGCAATTTCTCGTACACGGCCACCTGTAAGTCCAGTGACGCCGTCGCCGCGAGGTCCGATGAACCCTCGTGCAACCGCCGGCCTCGCGCCTGGATGAATCCAGCGAAACCGCCAAACAGGAGCGCCGCCAACGCCGCTACCGTGCCGAGCCCGATAGCCCAGCCCCAACCGGTGTCGAATAACTGGCCGAACCCGCGACCCGGCGTCCGGGATACGAGCATAAAGCCGACCGCTATCGTCGTTATCGCCGAGCCGTGGACGACGGGAGACCAGACACGGTTCAGTGACGCCGTGACCGGCTTTTCCACATCGGGACCGAGCGCCCGAAGCCGGGGGTTGAGTATGAACGCAAGAAATACGGCGCTCCCAACCCAGACCATGCCGGGAACGATGTGAAGGACTCGCATTATGACGAGTTCGGTATCCATGAAACCCCTTCAGTTGCGGTCTCCGTGATTTCCGACCGGCGTGAAACATCCATGAGTCGAATCGCCACCGCGCTACACGAACCGGGCGGCAGCCATCGTTCCGACCGCTACCACGGCGAAGACGGCGTGCAATTTCTCGTAAATCCGTACGCGACGCTCAAGTCCGTCCCGCTGGAACATGCTGGCGTCAGACTCGCCGATCCTTCTCATACGGGCCTGGCTTATGCCGGTAACGGCGCCGAACCCCAGGGCCACCAGAGAGGCCAGAATCCCGATCCCGATCGCCCAGCCCCAGCCGGTGTCAAAAAGTTGATCGAAGCCTCTGCCGGGGGTGCGGGACATCAGCGTGAACCCGACCAGGATGGTGATCACCGCCGCGCCGGTCACGACCAGGCCGATCGCCCTGCTTACGGCGGCGGTCACCGGGCGCTCAACCTCGGGGCCAAGCGCCCGGAGCCGGGGGTTGAGTATGAACGCGACAAACACAGCGCTGCCGACCCACACTGCGCCTGGAACGATGTGCAGGATGCGCATTATTGCGAGTTCGGTATACATGTGACCTCATTCGGTTCGACGGCCGTTGACCGGCATTCTATCGGCCGCGCGGCCCGGTGTAGTTCCGGGCGCGGCGCAGCGCGGTTCCGGGCGTAAAGTAACGCCCGGTAGATAAACGACGCGTTCGCACGCGGGGATTCCAGATGCACGAGCTTTTGAGCGGTTCAGCGACACAGATCGCCCTGGCCATCCGCAACCGGGACGTCTCGTCCGTGGAGATCGTGCGGGCCGCCCTCGAACGTATCGGCGAAGTCAATCCGAAGCTGAACGCCGTCGTCGCGCTGGCCACCGACCGGGCGCTTGTGGAGGCGCGGCGGCTGGACGCGGAATCGGCCCGCGGCGGGTCGCGTGGAGCGCTGCACGGCGTGCCGATCACGCTGAAGGACTCGCACGACACCGAGGGCATCGTCACCACCGGCGGGACGACCGGACGGGCCGGGAAGATGCCGGAAGCCGACTCTCCGCCGGTCGCCCGGCTTCGTGCCGCCGGGGCGATCGTGCTCGGCAAGACCAATACGCCCGAGTTCACGATGTCGTTCATCACCGAGAACCTGGTGTACGGGAAGACCAACAACCCGTACGACCTGGCGCGTACACCCGGCGGCAGCAGCGGCGGCGCGGCGGCGATCGTGGCGTCCTGCGGCGCGTTCCTGGAGCTTGGATCGGACCTTGGTGGAAGCGTTCGCGTGCCTTCACACTACTGCGGTATCGCCGGACTTAAGACATCTGCGGGACGCGTGCCTCGCACGGGCCACGCCTTCCCGTGGGGCGGGCCTTTGGACCGGTTCGGGACGATCGGTCCGTTGGCCCGGCGTGTCGAGGACCTGGCGCTGGCGTTGACGATCATCTCCGGCCCGGACTGGGTCGACCCTTTCGTCGAGCCAGTGGCGATACGAGATCCCGCCGAGGTGAAGGTCGCCGGCCTGCGTGTGGCGTTCTTCACCGATAACGGCCTTCAGACGCCGTCGCCCGATGTCCAGGACGCGGTCAAGTCGGCCGGCATGGTCATCGCCGATGCCGGTGCGGTGCTGGAAGAAAAACGACCCGGCGCCGTCGCCCGGGCCTCGGAGCTTGCGTATCGCTCGTTCGGTGCGGACGGCGGCTACCTTTCACGCAAACTCCTGTCGGAATCCGGCACCACGGAACCGTCGCGTTTCCTGGCCGAACGCGCGAGCGGCCCTCCCGAAAAAGGCCTGTCCGTTGAGGAATACGCGGCGTTGATGCACGAGGTGGACGCGGTGCGCAGCGAAATGCTCCGCTTCATGAAGGATTACGATGCCGTCATCTGCCCCGTCGCGGCCCAACCGGCGCCGACCCACGAGGACGCGGAAGGGTTGATCTACACCTACACAGCCGCCCACAACCTGAGTGGCCTTCCCGCCGCGGTGGTACGCGGCGGGACGTCGCCCGAGGGTTTGCCGATCGGCGTCCAAATCGTGGCGCAGCCGTGGCGGGAAGATGTCGCACTGGCCCTGGCGGCGGTCATCGAGGAAGCCACAGGCGGCTGGCAGGCGCCCCCGATTTGACCCGGTGAAGGCCTCCCGGAACGCCGCGCCATTCGCACCGGCGATTCACAACGAAAAATCCCACTGGAAGGACCCATGATGGACAGTCTGCTGAGCGCCTCCGTGACGGACATCGTCGAGTTGATCCGTTCGAAGCAAGCGTCATCGGTCGAGGTCGTCACGGCGAATCTGAATCGGATCAAGGCGGTCAACCCGGCTCTGAACGCCGTCGTGCAGCTTTGCGAGGATCGGGCTCTCGCCGAGGCGGCCGAGTGTGATGCCGAGCTGGCCCGAGGCGAGAATCGCGGACCGCTCCACGGCGTGCCCTTTACGTTGAAGGACTCACACGATACCGAGGGGATCATCTCCACGGGCGGAACGACCGGCCGGTCCGAATACATCCCGACCGCCGACTCACCGCCCGCCGCCCGGCTGCGCGCCGCGGGCGGCATCCTGCTCGGAAAGACCAATACACCTGAGCTGACGTTCGCCGGGATCACCGACAACCTGATCTACGGTCGGACGAACAACCCGTACGACGTTTCACGGACGCCCGGCGGCAGCAGCGGCGGAGCGGCATCCATTATCGCCGCCGGGGGTTCGCCGCTCGATCTCGGCAGCGATACGGGCGGCAGCATCCGCGGCCCGGCGAACTATTGCGGCGTAGCCGGGCTGAAGCCGACTTCCGGGAGGGTCCCGCGTACCGGCCACATCGTGCCCCCGGGCGGATGGCACGACTCTTTCACGACGATCGGACCGCTGGCCCGGCGGGTTGAAGACCTGATCCTGACCTTCCCGCTAATAGCCGGACCGGACTGGCGCGATCCGTACATCGTCGACATGCCCATCAGGGACCCGGGCGATAACGACTTCTCGGAACTACGCGTGGCGACATATGACGACAACGGCGTACTGACGCCCACGGCGGAGGTGAAGGCGGCTGTCAAGACTGCGGCGGCGGCAATACGCGAGACCGGCGCCAGGGTTATCGAAAGCCGGCCGCCCGCCGTGACCCGGGCATCCGAGCTGCTGGATCGAACACGCACGGCGGACGGCGGGGCTTACGCCCGGGTGCTGCTGAAACGCTACGGCACCACCCGGCTGAGCCCGACCCTGCAGTCGAGGTTGGACGACAGCGACGGCGCGATGGACGCGGCCGGTCTGGCCGGCCTTCAGGATGAGATCGACCTGTTGCGGACGGAGATGCTGACGTTCATGGACGGGTACGACGCGATCGTGTGCCCCGTCTCGGGATTCCCCGCCCCACTTCACGAGGATGCCCAGTCAACTACGAAGGGCGGCTACACCCACGTGT
>JACZRO010000113.1 GCA_022574675.1 Chloroflexota bacterium | reverse complement strand
CGAGTAACTGGGCGCACTTCCTGGCGATGTCCGGCAAAACCGTCATAGGCGTCGCCACCGTCGCGTACCGAACCGAAGGCGTTCACATGCTCTAAAGCCGTACCGAACTCGGGGTCCTGTGGGACATACGGGCGGAGCCGCACCAACAAAAACGCGGCGTTGGCCGCGCTCTGTTCGAATCGGCTTCGACCTGGCGCGGAAACACCGGCCTGAAACAGCTCAAGTTCGAAACCCAGGACGTGAACGTTCTCACTTGCCGCCTCTACGAGCGGATGGGATGCGAGCTACGTGGGGTCTTACGCGGGGCCTGCGGGCAAACCTATCCAGATGAGACCCAATTTCGCTGGTGGCTGGACCTTATAAACGGACATGGCAAGTCGTGCCGAGTGGCATACAATCCGCCCGCCCAGATCGGGCTTAGCCTGAAGGAGCGTCGAAATGCCCGAGATGCGCAGGAACCCGGCGAAGGCGAAACTCAAGGCCGGCGGTGTCGTCACCGCGGTCGGCGGCGTCTACACCGCCCAGATGGCGGACTTCATCGGTACGACCGGCGTCGAGGGCGTGTGGATCGAGGCCGAGCACGGCCCCGTGGACTTCGCCGACATCGAGGACATCACACGGGCCTGCGATCTGTGGGGCATGGCGTCGATCGTCCGTGTCGGCCGGGCCGAGGCGAACACGATCTACCGGACGCTTGACTGCGGCGCTCAGGGCATTGTCGTGCCGCACATCAACACGCGTGAAGAGGCGGAGTTGGTCGTTGATTCCGCCAAGTACGCGCCCATCGGCACCCGCGGCATGTTCGGCACCCGGCAGGGTTACGGCGTGGCGGACTACCTGGACCACGCCAACGACGAGACCTTCGTGTGCGTGCTGATCGAGGACATCGTCGCCGTCGAGAACCTGGACGACATCCTGAAGGTCGACCACATCGACGCCTTCCTCGTGGCGCCGAGCGATCTGGCCCAGTCGATGGGCCACCTGGGCCACGTCGAACACTCGGAAGTACAGGCGGTGATCGACCGCTCGATCCAGCGGATCGTGGATGCGGGCCGCGTCCCCGGGCACGTCGGCCGGACCGCCAGCGTGGCGAGCTACATCAAGAAGGGCGTCCGGTTCTTCAACGCCAACCTGAACGAGTGGATCACGAACGGGGCGGCGATCTACACGGACGAGGTGAAGAAGGGGCTGGCCGGGTAGGCCCCGGGGGCCGTTATCGCTCCCCACCCCAACTCCCGGCCAAAGGGCTACCCGGCGTATGGGAGAGGGGGCAACCGGAAAGATCCATGCGCCGGGACAACAATGTTGTTCGTCCCGACCGGGGTAACTATTCATGGCTGAACTGCGACCTAACCGGGCCAAAGAAAAGTTGGCCAATGGCGAGACGGTCACCTGTCTGGCCGGGGTTGACACTCCGCACCTCGTGGACTTCGTCGGCCAGATCGGCATCGACGCGGTGTGGCTAGAAGCCGAGCACGGCCCGGTCGATTTCGAGGCGATCGGGGACCTCTCCCGCGCCGCAGACCTGTGGGGCGTCACCCCGCTCGTAAGGGTTGGTAGTGTCGACTACAACACGATCTATCGCACGCTGGACATGGGCGCGATGGGGATCACCGTGCCGCACGTTGACACGGCGCAGGATGCCCGTGACGTCGTGCAAGCCGCCAAGTACGCGCCGATCGGCAACCGGGGCATGTACGGACCGCGGCAGGCGTTCGGGGTCACCGATTATGTCAAGAAGGCAAACGACCAGACGATGGTGGTCGTCTTAATTGAGGACATTCTGGCCGTCAACAACCTGGACGAGATCCTGGCAGTCGACCATGTCGACGTGTATCACGTCGCGCCCAGCGACCTGGCGCAGTCGATGGGCCACATCGGCGAAGACGACCATCCAGATGTGCAGCGGACCATCGAGGAGTCGATCACCAGGATCATCGCCGCCGGAAAGATCGCGGGCACGACCGTCGGGGCGGGCAACGTCGGCAGGTTCCGGGACCAGGGAGTGAAGTTCTTCTACACGAGCCTGAACGGCTGGATCATGTCCGGCGGCAGGGAGTTCCTGGACGCGCTGGCCGGGTAAGTTGCCGCTGGGTCGACGCCGGCTTGGCCGTAGTTGAGGAGCACGCGCCCACCGCTGCGTTGGAAACAACCGTCAACGTACGAATTCTGTGGCTTCTGTGCCGATCTCCCAGGGACCGCCGCCGCATTCCGCGCCGTCTTCGGCACGAACAAGCAACCGGCCGTCCTCCGGCACCTCGACAAACAGAAGCGTGTCCGGTCCGGGGTTTCCGAAATCGTCCCGGAAATCCTGGTAGCAGAAAACGCCCGCACCTGCCTCAACGTCGACAAAAGAGCGGTTGATCCGCCCCTCGTCCTGGGGATCAAACCGCAAGGCCGCCGACTGGATCCCCGGGACGAATCCGATCGAGATGACCGGCACGTCCGGTAGAACTTCGTCGTAAACGAAAGCGATGTTCAGGTCTTCCTGCGTGAAGGATCGGATCTCGTTGAACCAGTTGCCCTGCAGAGTGCCCGGCACGGTGTAGTACAGAACCCCGCAGATTGGATCCGCAGTACGCAAACCGTTGCTGTCACCGAGCAGTTGGAGCATCGCTGAGCGCTGGTCGTCCGGGTACAGGTCGAGGACGCAGACGGAGCCCGTGGCCTCTTCGCCGTACAGCTCCGGGTGCAGGAAGTCATTGCTCCGTCTGGTGATGTCATACGCGCCTATGTCCAGAGCGGCGGAACGTCCGCTGTTGAACCCGAGCTGCTCCCCGGCCGCCAGATCCAGCCCGGGCGCGTATGTGCAGCCGTCAACAGCGAACGCTCCGGTGGAGTAGGCGTTGCAGTTGAAGCCAGGCAGATTGGCTATGGAGGCCAGGATGCGGTTCGAGACCGGCCCGACGTGCCCGTAACGGACCCGCAACCCTTCGCAGACGGCGAGGTCAAACCCGTACTCGACGTAACTCAATTCCTGCCCGCTGAGACTGGTGGTCACGGTCGATACGCTGATGGATACGAGCTGCGAATCAGCCACGGCGTAAACCGGGTTCGGCGGAAAGGTCTGTCCGTCGCCGAAAGGCCCTTCGTCCACTTCTCCCGGGACCGATTCAATGCCGAAGTACATATGGGAGGTCGGAAAGGTGTGGCCGGGCGGCGCAAGGTTGCCCAGCGGATTGATGTTCGTGACGTTCTCCAGGTCCATCGGGAACGCGCTGAAGAGCGGCCCGCCGCCGCAGGTACGGTTTGAGATGAACGACCACGGATCAATAGAGCCCTGGTGAGACAACGTTCCATCGACGGAGGCGAGCGGAGCCGGGTCCGCTGGCGTCGGTTCGGGGTGTGGCGGGAGCGCCAGTCCATCCTGTACCGGGGTGGGGAAGCCTACCGGACCGGCGAAAGAATCCGGACGCGAAGACGTGAGGGGCGTGGTGGTTGGCGCGGATGGCGCGGGACGAACGGTCTCAGACCCAACTACCGGGCCGTCGTCGTCGTCCGACGATGTGCACGTCGCTACCACGGCCATCGCTGCGACTAGAAGCGCCACATACCTCGCCGTAAGCATCGGGTAACGCAGTTTGCGCCGCATCGGATCCCCCTCCCGGGCCTATCTTGGTCGGGAACGGCAACGATGACATGGGCCATCAGACGGAAGCTGCTACGTGACGGCACCAGCCCGGCGCGGCCAGAGAATACCAACCCCCGCTCGTCGAACCAGAGCCGAAGATCTCCGGGTGTGGCCGCCGTCAGCAGAAACGCTAATGCAGGTCCGGGCCTGTCCCCGTCGCGTAAAGCTGCTCGAAAGGGCGCGGAATCGTTAGAACGCGGCAGATGGGCCGGTATTAAGCCCCGGCCCGTAATCACCAGATAGTTGTCCGGCGCGGTAGCGTGCAACCCGGCGTGCGATACTCGGCGCGGCTGCGCTCCGCCGTCTGCCTGGAGGGATATTATCGTGACCTCGACCGGCCCCGCCATCAAGGGCATGTTGACCCGCGATGCCCTCGTCCGATTAGCTCAGCGGGGCGAGATCGATACAGTCCTCGTCGTGCTGACCGACATGTACGGCCGGCCGATGGGCAAGCGATTGGACGCCGGGTTTTTCATCGAAGAGGTGGTGGTGTCCGGTACCCACAGCTGCGACGCCCTGCTCGCCTCCGACATGGAGATGGAGCCGGTATCGGGCTACGACTTCTCGGACTGGTCCCGGGGCTTTGGCGACATGCACCTGGTACCGGACCTGGAAACGCTGCGCGTGGCGTCATGGCTTGACCGCACGGCGATGGTGCAGTGCGACGTCTACACAAACGAAGACGGGCACGAGCCGGTGTCGGTGGCGCCGCGCGCCATGCTGCGGCGGCAAGTGGACCGGGCCACGGCGATGGGGTTTGAGGTGTTCGCCGGGTCGGAGTTGGAGTTTTACGCCTTCACCGATTCTTACCGTGCTGCGGCGTCCGCCGGCTATGCCGGACTGGAGCGCTCCGGCTGGTACAACGCTGATTACGGCGTACTGCAGGGCGCACGCGACGAGGCGCTGTCCGGCGCCGTCAGGCGGCATCTCCGGGACTCGGGCGTGCCGGTCGAGAGCTCGAAGGCGGAGGCCGGGTCCGGTCAGCATGAGATCAACGTCCAATTCGCCGACGTGCTGACGATGGCCGACCGGCACGCCGTCTACAAGCAGTGCGTCAAGGAGGTGGCCGAGGGGCTCGGCGTGAGTGTCACGTTCATGGCGAAGTTCGACAACGATCACAACGGCTCTAGCTGCCACCTCCATGTCAGCCTGCGCAGAGACGGCGAACCGGCTTTCGCAGACGGCGATGGCAGGTCCAACACGTTTCGCTGGTTCCTGGGCGGCTGGATGGCGCACGCGGCGGAGTTCATGCCGTTCTACGCCCCGACGGTCAACTCATACAAGCGTTACCGGCCGGGTTCGTGGGCGCCCACGGAGCTGGCCTGGGCGGAGGACAACCGTACGACAGCGTTCCGGGTGGTCGGGCGCGGTGAATCGCTCAGGATCGAATGCCGGTTGCCGGGCGCTGACTGTAACCCGTATCTCGCCTACACCGCCGTGCTCGCATCCGGGCTTGACGGCATCGAGCGCCAGATCGAGCCGCCGGAAGCCCTGAAACACAGCGGCTACTCGGCATCCGGATTGCCGGCGCTGCCGCTCACGCTACGCGAGGGGTCCGCTTCGTTTCGGGAGAGCGATTTTGTAAAGAAGGCGCTGGGCGAGGACGTGGCGGCGCATTACGCACATTTTTTCGAGTCGGAACAGGCGGCGTTCGACGAAGCCGTCACCGACTGGGAGCGGCGGCGCTACTTCGAGCGGATCTGATGATCTGAGAGCGGCGCCTGTAACGCCTGTCGTGCCCCCGCAGGATCAATACAGGTCCACGTCTGTTTTCCCGCGCCGGGCTCGTCTGTCGCACGGCCTCTTCACGTAGTGCTGAACGGGCGGCGATAATCGATGGCCGTGACACAAGGCCGGGACAAACCAACCCCTCATGTTGGTGTTTGTCCGGCCCATCGTTCTGAGTCTTGGAGTCAATGACAAAAATGATCAATCGCGTACCCGCGCGTTTTCGCCCGGCCCTGGTTCGATCGGTTATGCCGGGCGTAATCATGGCGTTCATGGTCCTGATCGCAGCATGCTCGTTCAACGATTCGGATGCCGCGCCGACCGTGACACCGGTCCCGCGAGCCGCAAGCGTGGCGTCACTTGACGAAGTGGTCTCACTGGCGCCCGGCGAAGCCGTCGAGATTACGGACGAAGGCGTCGCATTCGCCTTCCATCGCGTGGCCGAAGAATCTCGCTGCCCCGCCGGAGCCGAATGCGTAACTGCGGGCACGGCGATCGTCGTGATGTCGCTGATCCAGGCAACCGGGGAGGCCAACCAGCTCGAGTTCATCCTGTCCCCGGGTGGAGACGGGATCGTTGTCGCCGGCCCGTATACAGTCACGCTCAAGTCTCTGGAGCCCGATCCGCCGCCCAAGGGAGGAGTGGATGACGACGAGTACCGGATCACCTTCACAGTGTCCAGGCAGTAGCGTACCGATAGAGAGTCCGCGCCGACCGCCGGATGCTGGATCAAGCCGGCAGGCCCGATTCGGAGGCCCAGATGGGGTTTACGCCCGAACAGGAATCTATCGTCGCTAACTTCATCGGCGAGAACGACATCCCAGGCGCCGCCGTGGCGATAGTGAGCGGCAACGAGATCATCGCCGAGGGCGGGTTCGGCGTGGCCGACGTCGCAAAGGAATCTCCGGCGACTGAGCACACGATCTGGCCGATCTGCTCGATCACCAAGTCGTTCACCGGCGTGTCGGCGATGCAACTCGTGGAGTCCGGAAAACTGTCGCTGGACGAGCCGGTGCAGACCTACCTGCCCGGTTTCCGCGTGAAGGATCAGGCGGCCAGCCGCCGGCTGACGACCCGGCTATTCCTGCGTCACAACAGCGGGCTCGGACGGACCGGGCACCAGGACCGCACCCGGGAAGAAGAGGTCAATCCGTACCCAACGCGCGAAACCCTGGTGAACGCGCTCGACTCTGCCGAACTCCAGTCGGCGCCCGGCCAGTGCTTCTCCTACTGCAACGAGGGGTTCGCCACCGTCGGGCACATGATCGAGACGATCGCCGGGGCGCCGCTGGAGGAGTATTTCACCCGGAACATCTTCGAGCCGGTCGGGATGGCGGACTCGTCCATCAGGTTCATGGACTGGAAGAACGGGGAAGACCGGACATACGCTTACTCGAAGGGCGACGCCGGTGCGTTCGACAGCGGGCAGCGTCACGGGGACTACATCGTCGTCCGCCTGAATGATGATTACCAGACGTTTCTGTCCACGGGCGGCATCGTCAGTTCTGTCCATGACATTGCGCTCTATCAGATCGCGTCGATGGCGTACACCGACTCGCCACTGGGGCTGACTGCCGGCTCCCTGGACCATATGCAGAGTGTGCAGTTCCCGTTCGGCGACACCGGCTGGGGCTACGGCTTCGGCTACTGGGTGTTCTGGAGCGGGTCGACGAAGGTAGTCGGGCATTCGGGCGGCCTGCCCGGCATCTCCACCTACTCGATGATGATCCCGTCAGAGAAGACCGGCGTGGTGGTGTTCACAAATCGAGGCGACCGCCGGGCGTTCTTCCTGGCGGAGCGATTGATGAACACCGTGCGCGGCCGGGTGTGGCGGGACTCTACGGCCGAGCCCCTGCCGTTCGAGACTCGTTACCCGAAGCCCTCGCCCGGCGACCTGGCGGAGTACGAGGGCAGTTATGAGTTCCGAGCGGGAACGGCCGAGGTGGAGGCGGGCGACGGGGGCGTGGTGATCAGGACGCCCTCGCGGCTGGACGGGCCGCCGCAGACGATAGTCACGACGCAGGTGGGACCCGACTCATTCATGAGCCGGGACCAGGGGATGTCCATTCCCTTCGTACGCGACGCGTCAGGGCGTGTGGTGCGGTTCCTGAACGGCGGTTACGCGTACGAACGGGTGTAAAGGACCCGACCAGCGTTTTATCCATAGAAAGCCACGCGGTAAAGGTCCCTCGGCTTCGCTCGGGATGACGTGTGGTGCAGTGCCGTAAATCTCAGCGCCGGTCCGTCATTCGCGTTTGAAACGTCATCCCGAGCGAAGTCGAGGGACCTTCACCAACTGACTGATACCCGACCAAAATTGAAAGGGCGATAACGGCCGTCTGGAGCCGGTATTCCGCCGTCAGGCCGGCCAGTGGTGAATATCGCGGTGCGTCCTCCCTACTCCATTCTTGAGCCGACGAAGCGGGAGATCGCACGTGCCGTCGGGTCTGTGTGGACGTTTATCACCGCCGGTTTGCCGCTCGCGAAGGCGCGCTCAAGCGCCGGGCGGATCTGATCCGGCTCCTCGACTAGCTCGCCGTAACCGCCAAGCGCCTCCGCTATCAGGTCAAAGCGCGTGAACCCCAGCTCCCGCCCCGGCTTGCGGATGCCCTCCACCCTGGCCGTCCAGCCCTCGTTGTTGCTGACCACCACCACGATCGGCAGGTCATACCGGACTGCGGTGTCGAAGTCCATCATGTTCATGCCGAGCGAGCCGTCGCCGTGCAGCGATAACACCTGCACGTCCGGCTTCGCCACCTTTGCGCCGATGGCGTACGGCAGCCCCACGCCCATGCAGCCGCTCGGCCCGGAGTTGAGGCGGTGGCCCGGGTAGTAGGTGTTGATCGACTGGCGTCCGTAGTGAAGGATCTCGTTCCCGTCCACCGTCACGATGGCGTCACGGTCGAGGAACTCGTCGATCTCGTGACAAAGCCGCAGCGGGTGAATCGGTACCTGGTCCGAGTTCAGCAGAGGCTGCGCCCGCAGCAGCCGGGACTCGTTCTGCTCGTCCAGGTACTTGATCCATTCCTCACGGGCATCGGAGCCGTTCGCCTCGATACCGGAGTCGACCAACTGTTGAAGCACGACCTTGCAGTCGCCCACCAGCCCGATCTCGACTGATCGGTTGTGACCTATCTCTGACTGTTCGATGTCGATCTGGATAAGTTTTGCCTCGGCTCCTATGCGCCCACCGAAGGTCATCATCCAGTTGAGCCGAGTTCCGACGATCAGGACGACGTCCGCCTCGCGTAACGCGGTGCTGCGGGCGGCCGGGAACGATAGTTCGTGATCGTCCTCGATCAGGCCTCGGGAGATGGGAGAGGTGTAGAAAGGGATGCGGACGGTCTCGACAAGCTGCCGGAGCTCGTCCCATGCCTTGCCGAAGAATACGCCGCCGCCGGCAAATATC
>JACZRO010000112.1 GCA_022574675.1 Chloroflexota bacterium | reverse complement strand
GCTCATCGGCGCTCTCAATTCGTTGGAGTAACTGTTCACGAAACCCTGCGAGCCGCTCGGACAGCCTCTCACGGAGTCCTTCCAGTTGCCCTCGCAGGTGCTCAGAGAGATCGTCGAGCCGGTCATTTAGACGCTTGTCCATGCGCGTAATCTCGGCATCGAGACGTTCTTCGGCATCCTGCAACCGCTCCGTAACCTGAACGTGGGCCCTCTCAAAGCGACGGGTTCCGCGTGCCCGTTCGAGTTTTGCCAGGGCCTGCCCCTGGAAGCGCCCGAACCTGGCCTGGGCTTTGCCAACGTGCTTCTCAAAGTTGGCCAGCGCACGTCCTTCGTGTTTCTCAAATCTGGCAAACGCTTTGCCGCGGGCGCCCTGGAACCGGGCGTGCGTCTTGTTAAGTTTGTCCTGGATGTGGCGCTCCAGCTTCTCAAGCTGTCCGGCGACGGCCGACTCGTCTTCGCCGGGTGTGACGGCGTTGGTCGCCGTGGGATCGCTGGCGCCACCCGGGCCGATCGCCACAACCGAGAATACGTATTCCACGCCATTGGCGAGCCCGTCCACGATCACATGACGCTGTGGCGCATCCACCGTGATCTCCCCGGAGTCGGGGACGGACGTTACGGTGTATGAGTCGACATCGCCCGGGTCGCCGGTTCGCGGCGCAGCCCACACGATTCCGGCTTCCCCGTCACCGGCGATGGCGAACGCGAGTTCCGGGCTGTCGGGAGCAGCCGGGTCGGATACGGGAGGCAGGGTGTCCGGGAGTGTGCCCGGAAGAGTGCCCGGCGCAGAACCAGAGCTTCCATCGGCACGAACAACCCAGTCACCGCCGAAGGTCGTCGCCAGCACCGCTATCGCCATCGTGACAAGGCCGGCAATCAGTGGCCGCCTTGCCCGCCGCGTGAGTGTTTGAGCGCCCATTGAGGCCTCCGCTTCCAGCGCATGACCGGCTTGCCTTCCGGCCGTCATTTCTTTTCGCTGGAAACGATGTTGGGGTGCGGCGCGTTACGCGCGAGTTACCGGCGCATCCGGGTCCCTGACGTGTCAGACCGAAATCTGCGCCGGTTGAAGGCCGTAAGGCTCAGGCGTCGTCAAGGAAGTCGCCAAGCAGTTGGTTTGCCAACTCCGGCTGGTCCCAGAAACACACGTGGCCCGCGTCAGGAAGGACCTTGAGGCTGGCGCCCGGGATCAACCTGGCCGCCCGTTCACCGTGGTTGACCGGGAAAACGCGATCGTCGTCTCCCCAGAGGACGAGGGTCGGCGAAACCACCGATCTCAACTCGTCGTCAGAAAATCGCTTCCGCTGCCCAAGCCACGAAGTGAAGCGCTTCATCCCCGCCTTCATGGGCTCCGAACGCCCGGGCCGCACGCGCACGGCAAACGAGTATTCCGCATACGCCGCGGCATCCGGGAGTTCAGGCTTCCGGACCTCCCAGCGCTCGAACACGCGGTCACGCATGAAGCGCGTCGGCCTGAACAGGAGGTTGCCGAGCCACGGCGCATGCACAAGCCTCCAGGCGTACGGGAAGCCGCGTCCAAGTCCGGCGGAGCCGATCAGAGCGAGTCGGCGTACGCGGTCCGGTTGATCGATCGCGACCCTCAGGGCCACGGCGCCGCCAAAGGACAACCCGACAAAGTCGGCCTGGTGGATGCCGAGCGCGTCGAGGAACCGGAGAAGGAAACGCGCGCCAAACTCGGTCGGATGTTCGTCCAGGTCGGTCAGATCGGACAGTCCAGACAGGGGACCGTCCATCGCAATCACACGGCGTTTACCGCTCAGTGCCGCTATCTGCCGGTACCAGTTGCCCCCTCCGGGGCCGGCTCCGTGGATGAGCAAGACAGGCGGCATATCGCCGACCAGATCGCCGTTCCCCTGATCATCGTTCCTGGGACCGTAGTCCAGATAGTGAACCCGGAACCCGTCGACCTCCACGAAGCCGCCGGCATATTCCAGACCCGACCGCGCGAGCAGCCCGACAAGAGCCCGATAAATCTCCCTCCCGCCGGGTATCGCCTGGGCGAAATCCTCGGTATTACCTGTGCCTGACATTGCCCGGCATTGGCGGTCTCCTGTCCCCAAACGGTCCAAGGATGGTCCAACACTAGAATAGCCACTCCATGCCCGAACACGAAGCGCTCCGCGATGACCGATCGCCAGACGAATCGCGAGACCTGACGCCCCCGCAGACACTCGCCGAGCGTTCACGCGAGCTCATTGAGTGGCCAAAACTCCTGGACATGCTTGCCGGCCGCGCCCAGATGTTCAGGGCACGTGAACTTGCCCTCGAGTTGAAGCCTTCCGGGAACGAACGCGAGATCGAACGGTTACAGGAAGAAACGGGCGAGGCGCGTCGGATCATGGATGAATCGGGGGACATCGGCCTCGGCGGGCTGATCGATCCCCGGCCTTACATTGAGCGGGCCGAACTTGGCGGCGTCCTCGATGGCGAGGCGTTGCTAAGAACCGGCCAGGTCCTGAGGTCGCTCTGGGAGGCACGGGAGGCGGCCCACGCGCTGGGACGGGCCACGCCCGTGATCGGCGCCCTCGCAGCGTTAATACCAGATCTCCGCTGGCTAAACGAACGCATCGGCGAGGCGATCGACGATCGCGGAAATATCCGGGACTCCGCGACGCCAAACCTCGGGCGGCTCCGGACCGGTGTCGGCGACCGATACCGCAGGCTCACCAACCACCTGGAGCGCTTGATCGCGCGGCCGAAGATACGCGGGGCCATACAGGCGCCGGTAATCGCAACGCGAGGTGATCGGCTGGTTGTGGAGGTGCGCTCGGATAAACGCTCCGCGGTGCCGGGGATCGTGCATGACGTGTCCAACACCGGGCAGACGCTGTTCGTCGAGCCGTTCGACGCCGTAGACCTGTGCAACGGCTGGCGAGAGGCCTCGGCCGAGGTCGTCCGGGAGGAGGAGAAGGTCCTTCGACGCCTTTCCAGTCTGGTGGGTGACCGCGCCGGGGACGCCATGACGGCGATCGAGGCCGCGGGCAGGCTGGACCTGGTGTTCACGCGCGCCCGCCTGGCACATGCGATGCGTGCATCGCGTGCCATTACGCTGCCGGCGGGCAACGAGATGGCGCTCAACCTGGTCGATGTCCGGCACCCGCTGCTCGGGGAGCAGGCGGTCCCGATCAGTCTTTCGATCGGCCCCGCATTCCGTGCTCTCGTTATCACCGGTCCGAACACCGGCGGTAAGACGGTCGCTCTCAAGACGGCGGGCCTTGCGGTACTGATGCACCAGAGCGGCATGCAGGTCCCGGGCGACCCCCGGACCGAGATTTCCGTGTTCGACGGGGTGTATGTGGACATCGGAGACGCCCAGAGCATCGAGCGTTCCGTATCGACCTTCTCGTCTCACCTGGGAGCGGTCGTCGACGTCCTTGCGGAGGCGAACGACCGGTCGCTTGTGCTGCTGGACGAGCTGGGCACCGGTACCGACCCGGAAGAGGGATCGGCGCTGGCCCGGGCGATCCTCGACCATCTGGTCGAACTCGGCATCCCGACCATCGTCACCACCCACCACCGCGCCGTGGCCGAGCACGCCGGAGAGACGGCCGGCATGCGGAACGCCGCAGTCGAGCTGAACCCGGACACAATGCTGCCGAGCTACCGGGTGTCGATGGGTACCCCGGGTCGCAGCTACGCGATGTCGGTGGCCGAGCGGCTGGGCCTTCCGGGGGCCGTGCTGGACCGGGCGCGGTCACTGCTGTCCCCGGAGCACTCGGCAACGGAAGCCCTGCTCCTCCAGTTACAGCGCGAGCGATCCGAGCTCGAGGGACATTTGGAGGATGCCGAGTCTCACAGGACCGAGGCGGAAGCCGCCCGCCGAGACCTTGAAAGGCGCGTACGGGCCATAACGGAGGCACAGGACGACCTGGTGGAAGAGACCCGGCGCGAGCTACAGCGCGAGGCGGAAGAGGTGCGGACCAGCCTGCGACGGATCCAGCGCCAGGCAAGCCAGGAACGCGACATGGCGGCGGTGCGGCGCGAGGCGGAACGTATCAGGCGATCCCTTCAACACGCAGACCGGTTCAAGGTGACACGCCCCGCCGAAAGCAAGCGGATAGAGCCGGAAGAAGCGCCCCCGGCGCCGCGTCCCGTAACCGCAGGCGACATAGTTGAGGTTCGAGGCCTCGGCGCACGGGCGACGGTGACGGAAGTGAACTCGGACGGTTCCGCCAGCCTCCTTCTCGGAAATGCGCGCGTGACGCTCAGCGTCGCCCAGTTGAAGGTGGTCACTCCGGCCGATGAGGCGCCGGTTCCGGAGACGCCCCTGATCACAACGTCGATGCCGGTAATCGATGAGCCGACACGGGAGCTGGATATCCGGGGCATTCGTGCGATCGAGGTTTATGAGCGGGTCGTGGCGTTCCTGGATGAGGCCGCGCTGCTCGGGCTGACAAGTGTCCGGGTCATCCACGGCAAGGGAACCGGCGCGCTTCGGGACGCGACGCGGGAAGCGTTGCGCCGCCACCCGGCAGTCGGAGGTTTCGAGAGGTCCGAACAGTCGATGGGCGGCGACGGATCGACCGAGGTGGATCTGCTGTAAGCCTGCCAGACCGTCGTGATATTTGGCGCCGCCGGCGCCATCACCGTCGCCGCCAGAGGTCGGATGTCTGTCCAAGCAAACCTCATCGACAACGCCGTCGCGTGGTAAGTTTCCGTCCAGTCGCGCCCGGCAAATTATGAGCGGAGCCTGCCCTGCATGATCGAACCGCCTATCCCGGAGATACAGGACGAACAAAATAGCCAGACGGTGATCGCCCCCGAAATTGTCACCGAGGGTCAGTCGCCCCCCGACGTTGCCGACGTGTTGATCGTAGGCGCCGGCGCCTCCGGCGCGGCCGTCGCATGGCGGCTCGCACAGGCCGGGTTCTCCGTGGTCTGCCTTGAACAGGGTCGCTGGATCAATCCCGCGCTTTACCCGACAAAGGACCGGAACTGGGAGATCCTGGGCCGCCATGAGTGGAACTGGGACCCGAATAAACGAGGGCGTCCCGAGGACTACCCGGTCAACGACAGCGAGTCCGCTATAACGCCGCTCATGTTCGCTGCGGTCGGCGGCAGCACGATCCACTGGACGGCGCACGCGCCACGTCTCCACCCCTCTGACTTCCGTGTGAAGTCACTGGACGGAGTCGCCGACGACTGGCCCTTCACCTACGAGGACCTCGAGCCGTACTACGACCTGAACGACCTGATGATGGGCTGCTCGGGAATAAGCGGAGACCCGGCAGGACCGCCGCGCTCGCCGCGCCCGATGCCCCCGGTCCCGCTCGGAGAGGACGGCAAGCGCATGGCCGCGGCGTTTGAGCGGCTCGACTGGCACTGGTGGCCTTCCGACAACTACATCAATTCGGTGGCTTACCAGGGTCGTGACGCCTGCAACTACTGCGGCCCCGTCGGTTTCGGTTGCACGAGAAAGGCCAAGTCAAGCACGGACGTGACGTACTGGCCGGAGGCGATCCGGCTCGGGGCCGTCGTGAAGACCCACGCCCGCGTCTCCGAGATAACGGTCGGATCTGACGGACGGGCAACCGGGGCGAACTACTTCGATCGGGATGGCGCGATCCAGCACCAGGCGGCGCGCAGCGTCGTCGTGGCCGGCAACGGAGTCGGCACGCCCCGCCTTCTGTTGATGTCCAAATCAGACGCGCACCCGAACGGGCTCGTCAACTCGAGCGGGTTGGTCGGCAAGAACCTGATGTTTCACCCGTACTCGATCACCTCCGGGCTCATCCCGGATCTTTCCGAAACGTGGAAGGGCCCGATGGGCAACATCCTGATGTGCCAGGAGTTCTATGAGACCGACTCGCGCCGGGATTTCGTCCGCGGGTACGCGTACCAGCTCAACCGCGGCACCGGCCCGCTGGCGACGGCGCTCGGCGGCCCACATGAGCCGGTCCAGTGGGGAGCGCGCCACCACGAGGATTTCGCCGAGCGGTTCGGCCACATCGTCACTATGGCGGGCATCGGGGAAGACCTCCCGGAAGAGCACAACACCGTGACGCTTGATAAGCAACTTACGGACGGTAACGGCCTTCCCGCTCCAAAGGTCACCTACACGTTGAGCGATAACTCCCGACGCCTGATGGATCACTCGGTCAAAATGGCCACGCGTGTTCTTGAGGAAGCCGGCGCGACACGCGTCATGGCGAATCCCTTGCTGCGCGCCGGAGGATGGCACCTGATGGGCACGGCGCGGATGGGCGACGACCCGGAACGCTCGGTGGTCAACCAGTGGTGCCAGGCGCACGACGCGGACAACATCTTCATCGTCGACGGCAGCGTGTTCGTAACTGCGGGCGCGGTCAACCCGACCCCGACGCTGCAGGCGATCGCGCTGCGAGCAGCCGATTACATCGCACACGAAAGAGACGACCTGAAAGGCTGACGCGACGGCGACGACGCCCGGCCGTCTCTTTGCAAGGCCGCCGGAGTAATCGTCCACCCGTCGGCGGGAGACGGAATACAGCCCGGGCCGGTCGCTCCCCGACGGGGGCGGCGACAACCCCGAGATGTCGAGAGGGCAATAATGCCAACCAGCGACAGGCAGATTACGCACACAGACCGGGTACTCCTGGCGCGGGTGATGGATCTCATCATCCCATCGGACGGTGACTTCCCCGGCGCCGGCGGCCTCGAGCTTGCAAAGGACCTGGAACGCGCGTCACAGCGGTACGGCCGTCTGCGGTCCGGACTGCTGTCGGTGCTGGACGCGTTGTCGCTGGACATCGCCTCCCGGATCGAGGGCGGTTTCGCCGCGCTCGACGAAGAGCGGCAGATCGCATCCCTGAAAACCGTTGAGGCGGACCTGCCGGATCAGTTCGCCGTGTTTGTCGAACTCATTTACGAGACGTACTACACGGATGATCGCGTCCACAGCCGTATCGGCTGGGCCGGGCGACCGCCCCAGCCGGAGGGGTTCGACCTCGAACCGTGGGACCCGTCAATCCTTGAGACCGCGCGCAAACGCGAGCCCTTCTGGCGAGGGGCGAGCTGAACGCGGTGCGCGCGCCCCGCGGTTCGTTTATCGTGTGCGGGCCGTGCGGGCTGGATATGTGCCCATCGCGCCGCTCGACCGAGGCGCGTCAGAGTCAGACCCCCGAAATCAATCCTGGGGAAAGGGACGCTTCGTAATGGACGCTGTGCAATTAAAAGAGACGCTCAAAGCGGGCGGCCACGTATTCGGCTGCATGATCTCTGCGATGTCCGGGATCAGGTTCCAGGGGGCGTTGGCCGGCAGCACGCTCGATTTTGCGATCATCGATACCGAGCACGGGTCCCGGGACCGGGCGGAAAACCAGCTCCTTTGCAACGTACTGCGACAGGCCGGCATCACTCCGATAATTCGTGTCCCGATTCCGAAGTCTGAATGGGTGGCCATGGCCCTGGACGCGGGCGCCGCGGGCGTCCTCGTCCCCTACTGCGAGACCGTTGAAGAGGTCCAGGCGGTGGTCGCCACCGCCAAGTGGCACCCGCTCAAGGGCGAGTACCTGATCCGCGCCGTGCGGGACGGCATCCTTCCGAGCGACAAGGCGAAGGAATACCTGGAGAACCGTCACAGGGAGTCGATCGTGATCATCGGCATTGAGTCGGTGCCCGGCCAGCGGAACCTGGACGCGATCCTGGATGTCGGCGACATCGACGGGATCTTCATCGGCCCGAACGATATGTCCACGTCACTCGGCATCCCGGACGACTACTCAAACCCGATATACATCGACGTGTTGAAGGACGTCATCGCCAGGGCGGACGCGCGCGGCGTTCCGGTGATGATCCACCAGCAAACCATCGAGAGCTCCACGGTGGCGATCGACCTCGGCGCCAGGTTCATCATGCATTCCTCCGACGCACGGCTGATGCAGTTCGCGATGCAGGACCACATGAACCAGTTGCGCGAAGCGGCCGGCGCGGCGAAGGCGGCGGCAGAAGACCGGGTGGAAACCGTTTAGTAACTGCCTTAATAACCGAAGGAGAGTGCGTTTCTACGACGATACCTCTCCCTCACCGTGACCCTCTCCCGCTGGGAGAAGGGACTGAGGACAAATATGGCCTGGAAACGAATAGTGCTTGAGATCGGCATGGGCACGGACATCAGGGGCCGTGACTACACGAAGGCTTCCGTACGGGCGTTGCGAGACGCCCTCTGGCACAACTCGCTTGGCGCGGCCAGCGCGCTCGGGCTGGACACCGATTCCATGCGAGTGGAGGTGACCATCGGCGTGCCGCAGCCCGACAGGGTGGACAAGGACGCGGTCCTCGCGGTCCTGCCGCACGGCACCGGGACGGTGAACGTCGTCGAAGGCGGTCTTGAGATTCCCAACGATGACGGGACCGACGCCACATTGATCGCAAGCGCCGCCGCAGTCGTAAGGCTCGATCTCCCGTAGGAGGGCAACCATGCCACTCAAGCGCGTAATTCTCGAAATGGGAACCGGGAACGACCTGCACGGCGGCGACTATACGAAGGCGGCGATACGCGCGGTCAACGACGCCCTTCACCACAGCTCGCTCGGCATAACGCGGGCCATCGGCGCGGATATCGAATCGATGCATGTCGAAGTAACGGTCGGGGTTCAGGAGCCCGATCAGGTGGACACAGACGCAGTGAAGGCGACGCTCCCGCACGGCCAGGTGACCGTCAAAGCCGTCAAGGGCGGCGTTGACGTGCCGGACGAGAACTCGGACGACTTCACCATCATCGCCAACGCAGCGATCGTGGTGAAGCTCGACCTGCCATAAGTGGAGTAGCAGACCCCCGACACCCGCCGATTCGTTCAAGCGACATGCCGACCGCCGATGTGACGCCGGTCTGGGCCATGGCCGTTCTCGATTT
>JACZRO010000111.1 GCA_022574675.1 Chloroflexota bacterium | reverse complement strand
TGCCACACGTAATCGTGAACGGCCCGCCCGTGGTCCGCGACGGACGCCACACACAAGCTCGCGTCGGGCGGGCGTTACGGCGTGGCCGGGAGTAGCGGCGGCAACCACGGGAGAGGGCGTAGGAGGCTCAAGTGAGGCGTGCATACCTATGGGCCGGATTTCTCGTGCCGCTGACGCTTGCGTGTGCCAGCGGGCGGGAGATTCCGGCTACTGCGTTTCCAATGCCTATCGGCACAGAGACGCTCACGTCTAAATCGACTTCCGCATTGGCTCCAACGGCCACGGCACTCGCCTTCACGACGACCACTCCAACACCCACGCCGACGCGGACTCCTAGTCCAACGCCAACTCCTCGCGAGATTGACCCGCTGGTACAAGAATTAATTGCGGGTCTGAATAACCAGGATATTCAGACCCGTCAGACGGGGCGTGTTTTTTCGGACGAAACCTGCATGTATGAACATGAGTCGGTTCTACACAGTTTCATCTTCGGGAATGGCGTGCGCTTTGGGATTGGACAACGTTTCGACCTTTACCCGTTTGAAGACGAACAGGCCGCAATTGAGATCGCCGGCAATATCCCACCAGATGCGGAATGTCGCGGTGGTTCCAAGGTTGTTGATTGGGTTGCTGAACTACCGTACTTCCGGTGCGGCGCGTTGATCGCCTTCGTTCAAAGTGCAGACGAAGGTCTATCGAAGGCTTTCGAGGAATTGTGCGGACCGCCGTTCGCCCGTACTTTGACGTCTGGGCTGTTCAGGCAGAGGTAATCCGAGCCGCTGTCATCCTCGTATCTTGTCCTTCCGCGGAAGGACGCAGAAGGAGAAGGGCCGGGTTTGGGGTCAACGCGTTTATGCGCTTTCGCTTCGAGGCGGAACTCCTGACCCTTCGTCAGGATCAGGACAGGCTCTCAGCCCGCTCCCGCGGGTAGCAGAGGTGGGAGCGCTCCCCCTCACGCGGGCGGCGCCGCCAGGTGGTGCTCCGTCCGCGCCTGGTACTCCGAGGCGATCGTGAGCAGCCGGGACTCTGTCCAGGCACGCCCGGTGAACTGCAACGACGTGGGCATGCCGCGGTCGCCGAAGCCGTTTGGAACAGCGATGGCCGGCAGTCCCGCCAGGTTGCCCGGAGCGCCGATCGGCGCGGATGTGGTCGGACGCGTCGACCGGTCCAGGGTTTGCGTCAACAACGGCGAGACGTTTCCCGTCGTCGGGCCAACGATCGCGTCGTACTCGGCCGTGATCCGGTCGTACGCCGCCGAGATGTGCCGCCGGACGCGCATCGCCCGGAGGTAGTCGGCGGCCGGGAGCGCGGCGTATACGTGCGGCTTCACGCGGCAGCTCGGCGCCTGGAGCTGCATCACCCGCCCGTCCTCAATCAGGTCCTCGAACGCCGATGCGCCCTCGGCCGCGATGATAATCCTCGCCGCCTGATTCGAAGGCATGTCCGGAAGCGCAACCTCTTCAACGGTCCCAATCTGTCGAAGCGTTTCCAGCGACGCCTCGATATTGACCACAATCTCCGGCTCGGTCCCTTCCCGCCACCCGGCCGGGACGCCAAAGCGGAACCCGTCTTTCCGTTGTTCCGGCCGCCCTTCCGGCGCGGGATAACGGAATGTGCGTTGAACAGACGTGGGGTCGTTTTCGTCCGGACCGGCGATAGCGTCCAACACGAACCCGCAGTCCTCGACAGACCGGCACAGCGGGCCCAGCTTGTCCATCGTCCACGACAGCGCCATCGCCCCGTACCGGCTGACGCGCCCGTAGGTGGGACGAAGCCCCGTTATGCCGCAGTAGGAGGCCGGGGTGACGATCGAGCCGAACGTCTCGGACCCGATCGCGAACGGCAACAGACGCGCCGCCACGGCCGCGCCAGAGCCGGACGACGATCCACCCGCCCATGAGTCGCGGTCCCAGGGGTTCCGTCCCGGACCGGTCCATGCGGCATCTAGCTCCTCGTACCCCATCCCACCGGCCAGCTCCACCATCGCCAGCTTTGCCACGAGCACTGCGCCGGCCTGCTCCAGCCGCCTGACCACCGTGGCGTCGTAGTCGAAAACCTGGTCACGGAACGGCGTCGCGCCCCATGTTGTCGGCGCGCCCACCGCCGCCAGCAGGTCCTTTGCGCCCCATGGAATGCCGTGGAGCGGCCCGCGGTCGTGCCCTGAGGCCAGCTCGGCCTCCGCACGCGTCGCCTGTCGCATCGCCCGCTCGTCCATGATCGTTGCGACGGCGTTCAACTCACGACCGGTCGAATCAAGCGCCTCCATGGCAGCCCGGGCAAGCGCGGTAGGAGACGTCTCACCGGAACGCAGCTTTGCGCCGAGCTCGCCGATAGAAAGTCCGAGAAGCGGGTCGGGCGGCATCAGGAGTCCTGCCCCTGGAGCGCGCTGAACGCCGAGTCCGGCTCGTCACCGTTCGCCAGCTCCCACTTGCGCAGATCCTCCGCCGCTTCTTCCAGTTGCCGAGCGGTCTTGATGAGCACCTCGCGCTGGGCTTCGTCAAACCGATCGCCAAAGCGCGCCAGTGCGGCCGTGGCCATCGCCGGGATTTCGGGTTCTTTCTTGGAATTCGGTGGCATGCGGTGTTCCAGACGTCGCCGGCGAACGGTGATCGTCGACTAACGAATCCGGTCGTAATCCTCGTCGTATACGTCGGACGTCTCGCGCTTCTTAACGTCCGCATCGGGCTGATCGGTTTCGTCCGATTCTGACGGGAGTTCCCAGGGGTGAATCTGCGTCCGGCGTTTGGACACGCTATCACCCGCCAGGCCACCCACCAGCCCATCTAGTGCGCCCGCCAATTCGCCAAGCAGCCCGGAAGCCAGGCCGGCGGCGCCCGTCGCAGCGTCTGCCAGGCCCCTTCCGGCCTCACCGGCCCGGCCCACGGGCGACCGATCATCCCGGCCTGCGCCGCCCCGCTCCCGTTCATCAGGAGACCCCTCATGATTTCGATCGCGTTGTTCGCTCATATCCAGCCCCTTGAATGCACCCGCAGGTTAGCATCCGGTGCCGCCCTCTGGGATTTACGGGTTGAGGGCTGAAGCCTTCATCTTCCGGTCGCATGCCCGGGCACATGAACAAGAGGAACGCCGTCTTGAAAATCACCGACATCACCATCGACGTCATACAACGCGAGGTTGGTGGCACGGGCCTCGAATCCGATCTCGGCCGTTTCGGAGGCGAGGTGGCGCAGGGCGTGCTGCGGATCACCACCAACGAAGGCGTTGAAGGCAACTGTTTCGTGGGCGATTTCAGGAGCGGTGGCGCGGCCCTGTTCGACCCGATCCTCAAGGTCCTCAAACCGGAGCTACTCGGCCGCGACGCCACGGCGCGGGAATGGCTGTGGAACCGGCTCGGCATCCTCGGGGCGCGCCGCGGGGTTACGTTTCCTGCGTGGGCGCCGGTCGATGTGGCGCTGTGGGACCTCGCCGGAAAGGCCGCGGGCATGCCGGTGTTCCGCCTTCTCGGAGCCTCCCGAGAGGAGACCGAGGTCTACGCAACTTACCCGCCGCGCCACGAGTCGGCAGAAGGATACGTGGAGGAGGCGCGCGATATCGCCGCCCGTGGTTTCCGCGCCTACAAGATCCACCCGGGCATGATGTCGACCGCCGACACCACAAAGGCGGTGCAGGACGTGCGCACCGCGGTGGGTGACGACATGACACTCATGCTCGACCCGAACAACAATTACGACTTCCGGAAAGCGCTCACAGTCGGCCGCGCCCTCGACGCAAACGACTTCCACTGGTACGAGGACCCGGTGCCGTGGGACGACTTCGACTCCATCGTCGAGTTGACGCGGAGGCTGGACACCCCGCTCGCCATGAGTGACCTCGCCGGTTACCTGTTCCGTGAACCGGCTCATTACATCCGGCTCGGAGCGCCCCGGATCCTCAGGGCGACGGCACGGAAGCACGGCATTACCGGCATGAGGAAGATCGCCGGCATGGCCGAAGCATTCGGCCTCAATTGCGAGATCGGGACAGCCGGCAACTCCCTGCTCAACGCGGCGAACCTGCACGTAATCTGCTCGATCGCCAACTGTGACTACTACGAGTGGTGGATGCCGGCGGAGGCCCACCAGTTTGGGCTGGTCGACCACTACGGTCTAAACGACCGGATGATGCTGGACGCGCCCGAGTCGCCGGGCCTCGGGTGCGAGCTGGACGAGGAGTGGATCGCCGCCCATCGCGTCGCGACGCTTGAGTAGTCTCGGCGGTGCGTCGAGCGTTGCCAATTTGGCTCGTCATATCGCGTCTTCACCGTCAACCATGCGGGAGAAATCCGCTGTGAATCGAATGAAGTGGGAGTTAGAATCCCCGTGGCCGTTATGCCAGCCGGCCACCGTTTCCGGTCGAACATCGACCCGTTCAATTCACGGCGAAAAGTCTTGACGCTCGTACCCATACGGCTTCCATTGCATCTCCGGCGCGGCCCGTTGATGCTGCTTTCGTCCGTGGTATTCGCACTGGCCCTCACCATTTACTTTGGCGCATGGGCCGTCTCGGCCAATGTCGATGCCCGCGCCCTGCGATCCATACAGGGCTCAGACCTCACGCCGGATACGCACGCCGCGGCGCTGGCGAACGGCGAGAAGACCGGCGTCGAGCGCACATTCCTGTTCCTCTGCCCTTTCCATTAAGTACCGCTGACCACCAACCACCACGCACAACCCCGCCCACCACACACACTCCGCCGGCTCGGCGCACACGGGAGTTCTTTCCTGAACACGGAACCCAGGAATACCGAAATCGGACCCGGCCCGCCGACGGCCGTTGATTCAACATCACCGGTCGCTTACTTCCGTCACACCTGGCGGCATTACGCGTGGGTCATCGTCATCGTAGCCGCCGTCGCGCAGATGGTCGGCAGCTCGATCCGCATGGCGTTCGGCGTTTTCATCGACCCGTTGGTCGAGGGGTTCGGCTGGAGCCCGGGAGCCGTCTCGCTCGCTTACTCGGCGAGCACGCTGGTGACGGCGGTCTTCTCGCCGGTGGCCGGTTACCTGGGAATGCGGTTCGGGGCGCGCAAGGCGATGCTCGGCGGAACCGTCCTGTTCTTCATCGGCATGATGGGGACGGCGGCCATCAGCGAACTGTGGCACCTGTACCTCTGGTACGGCGTATTCCTCGGCGCGGCCCAGGCGCTGTTCCTGATCCCGGCGATGCCCGCCGTCGCGATGTGGTTCCGCCGGCACCTGGGCCTCGGCTCCGGGCTGGTGATGATCTCCTGGGGGTTGGGTCCGGCGATCATGGTCCAGGTGATGGCGTTCCTGATCGTTTCGGCTGAATGGAAAGGGACGTTCCAGATAACCGGCGTGATCGGGACGGCGATCATGTTCTTCCTGATTTTCATGTTCCGGAACTCGCCGGCTGATCGTGGCTCGAAGCCGTACGGATGGCTTCAGGGAGACCTCCCGCAGATCACGTCCGGGGTCGTGTTCGTGGGCAAGGCCCGGGAGTTTCAGCGTCACATCCAGCACACCAACGCCTTCTGGAACCTGATCAACATCCACTTCCTCGGCTGCGTCGGCCACGCAATCATCCTGGTGATGATCATCCCTTACGCAACATCGCAGGGGCTTACCGCGACGACCGCCGCGGGCGTCCTCAGCACCCTCTCCGCCGTGAGCCTTTTCACGCGGTTCGGCACGCCGATGCTCGGGGACCGCATCGGCAGCAAGGGCGTGATGTTCGTGTCGTACCTGCTGCAGGGCGTGGCCGTGCTGCTGTTGCTGAACGCCGACACCGTCCTCGCGTTCTACGTGTTCGCTTTCGCGTTCGGCCTTGGATACGGCGGCGAGGGCTCCGTCTTCGCAGTCATCAACCGGCAGTACTTTGGCCAGGCGCCGCAAAACTCGACCTTCGGCTGGCAACTCGCGGGGGCGGGGCTGGGCATGGCGCTCGGGGCCGCCCTCGCCGGGGTCACGTACGACCTCACAGGCTCGTACACGACGGCGATCGTGCTTTCGGCGATCTTCAGCCTGCTCGGCGCGGCGTCGATAGTGGTCCTGGAAACGACAAAACGTGTGCTGATTCCGGACTGGGACCGGGCGATCTCCCGGGCCATCGGACGGGCGACGAGTCCGGAAGCTGAGGCGTCCTCCACTGCCGACAGCCCGTCGGTTACCGCAGGCGACTAGGTTTTCCGCGTCTGGGCTTCTTCATTCCGAAGCCCGCGCGTTTCCGGCAACGATCTTCCGTTCGATGTTGACGACTGTCGGAAAACATATGGCGTCCGTGACGAGCACGGAATCGCCCGGGTAGTAGTCCCGTCGGTCGCGATGGTGGGAGACGTAAGGCTGCTTGAACTCGCCGGACAGGACTAACCGGAGTCTCACGGTCCGCGGTCCGACAGCGCAGACCACAAAGTCAGCGGTAGAACCCCGGCACACGCCGTCGGACGCTCGCCGGGCCGTTAGGCTCGAAACGCGCGCCGCCTGCGGAGCCCCGGGGCGCCGGCGACGTCACGGCATCCCGCGCCAATCCGAGAGGTGAGTCCGAAGCGTTCCGGGACGGCCCGCCGGCCCGATGGTCGTCCTCTCCCGCGCCGGTGAATATCCAGGTCGGTCTGGCCGGGTCAACCCGGCGGGCGATACAGAGTAACCTAGCGCCGCCAACTCCCCAATCCCCCGCAGGGATGATGGCGCAGATACGAACAGGACGCCCGGATCATCACGAAAGCTGGAGGCGAACACAGAGATGGCAAGAGCACCAATCGTGACAGAGGTCGAGGTCACCGAGTTCGAGTGGGAGCTCGTGGACATCAGCACGGAACCGATCATCGGGATCCCGATCTACCAGAAAGGCTCAACGATTCGCCGTAAGGGTCATGTGCTTCGCATTCACACGGACGCCGGCATAACGGGCGAGTATTTCGGCGGTAACGCGGTCGAGTACGCCGCCATCCCCCAGCTCGCCCGGATGCTGATCGGCCGGAACGCCCTGGACCGGGAACTGTTCTTCAACGACGCCAAGCAGGCGATGCGTCAGCAGGCCGGCATGGGCCGTTCACAGATCGACATCGCCCTCTGGGACATCGCCGGCAAGCTTCTGGATACGCCGGTGCACCAGTTGCTCGGCACCTACAGGACGGACTTCCCGTGCTACGCGAGTACGTACATCGCCGACTACGAGCCGGACGGTCTGTCAAGCCCGGAAGCCATGGCGGACTTCGCAGAGCAGTGCTTTGAGATCGGCTACCCGGCGTTCAAGATCCACCCGTGGATGGGCGAACCCATCGAAAAACAGATGGCGGTTACGGAAGCCGTCGGCAAGCGAATGGCCGGGAAGATGGACTTGATGCTTGACCCGGTGTGCACCTACGAGACCTTCGGGGACGCAGTGAAGGTCGGCAGGGTCTGTGATGAATGGGGCTACTACTGGTATGAAGACCCGTTCAGAGACAGTGGTGTATCGGCGTTCGCACACAAGAAATTGCGGGAGATTCTCAAGACGCCCATTCTCCAGACGGAACACATCCGCGGCCTGGAACAACACGTCGACTTCGTGTTATCCGGCGGTACGGATTTCGTACGCGGCGACCCCGATTACGACGGCGGCATCACCGGCGTGATGAAGCTGGCACATGCCACGGAGGGGCTCGGCCTTGACCTGGAGATACATGTGGCGGGACCGGATCGTCGGCAGATCATGGCGGCGATGCGAAACTCCAACTTCTACGAGATGGGACTACTGCACCCCAGGCACGGCGGCATGAAGCCCCCCGTGTACCTGGGCGAATACGCCGACGGGCTCAACGCCATCGACAAGAACGGCAGAGTATCCGTGCCGGACGGCCCGGGCCTGGGCGTCCCGCTCGACTGGGACTACATAAACGCACACACGACCGATCACGCCCAGTACTCCTGATAGAGGTTTCCTGACGAAGACGCCCGAACGGACCAGGGTAAATGTGGACGGTTAAGGGATGAGCCCGCCCGGACCATCCCCGTACAAGGCCCGTGGTACCACCGGGCGCCCTGCGCGGGGTCGGTGGCTATCCGCGACGCGCTGACACCCACACGGTACCGGCGGTTTCCACTCCGGGCGCTTCAGGGATTCAAACGTAAGCGCACTCGCAAAAGAGCGTATAACGCGTCGCGGTTTTCTGTGGTGTTTCCGGCCGATTTTGTCGCATATTTAGGGGTAGTCAATTTCTTTCCTGGGGGCATGGGCCGGCAGCGCTGGGGGGCGCTCCGGCCCGGTCGGGTCATGTCCAAGGTTTCGACCGAGGGACATGGCGCGTGAGGGCGTAATGCGCCCTCACGCGCCCCCGGCCCCAAACAGGGCAATCCACGTACGGAGGCGACGCCGTTGGGCGAGTCGTTGGTTCTGGGCAGCGCATTTCTGTGGGCGTTCGCCACAGTGCTGGCCAAACCGATGATCGGGCGTATTCGCCCGGGAACAATCGTGGCTATGCACGCCTGGGTCGCCGTGCTGATCGGGGTGGCGCTCCTTATCGCGCTCGGTCGTCTGGATCAACTCCTGGCGATCAGCCCGGGGGAGATACTCCTGCTGGGGTTGTCCGGCTCGTTTGTCATCGTCGGCGACGTGTTCCTGGTCCGGAGCTTCACCCACCTGGACGCCGGCAAAGCGTTCACGGTCGCCACCGGCCTGTTCGTGATCTTCACCCTGCTCGCCGGGTGGGTGTTCATCGGCGACCCGGTCACCCGGGTGACGCTCGGCGGCGCGATGGCGATCATGGTCGGCGTGTACATGACCCGGGGCGGCGCCCACAACATAACCATGCCGAAGGCGCCCGGCTCCACTCTGGCGGCCACGCCGACTGTGCTGCTGGCCGGGCTGATGTGGGCCGCGGGGTTGATCGGTTTTGACATGGCCATCGAAAACGTCGACCCGATCGCCGGCCCCACCGTCGG
>JACZRO010000110.1 GCA_022574675.1 Chloroflexota bacterium | reverse complement strand
GGGAACGGCAACCGGGCGATCATCAGAGCGGCGATCGATGACTCTGCCAGGTCCACGCCCTCCCACAGACTCGCCGCCCCGAGCGCGACCGTCGCCTTCCCGGCGTTGAGCGCCCGCATCACGCGATGCGGCGGGCCGTCGATGCCCTGCGCGACGACCTTGATACCCTCCGCCTCAAGAGCGGGCCTGATTGCGCCGCGGGCCGTGCTCAACGCAGAGTTGGACGTAAACAACACGAGCACCCGGTCCCTGAGCGCCATTGCGACTTCCTTGATCGCCTGCGCGACGGCCTCGTTGAACCCCGGGCGGTTTGGCTCCGGGATGTCGCGGGGCACCAGCACCAGCGCCGCCTTCTTGAAATCGAACGGCGAGCCCAGGGCGATCTCCCGCCCACCGTCGATGCCGAGCGTGTCCCGGATCCGGTCGAACTGGCCCTCGTCGGCCAGCGTCCCGCTCGTCAGGATGACGCAGCGCTCGCGCTCGAACAACGCCTCCCGCAGGGGCGGCGCGACTGCCAGTGGCGCTCCGCTCACGGCGATCGGCCCCGATGGCTGGCGCGCGGACAGCCAGCAGACCATGCCCTCCTCCGGCTCGGGAATGCCTTGCCGCAATCCCTTTCGAGACTCTTCGATCGACTCAAGCGCGGCCGTCACGTTGAGGCCGACGGCCTGAAGATTCTGGGTCGCGGGTGACGCAGGCGCCCGATCGATGGCGATCCCGATGTCCCGCAAACCGAGCGAAACGGTCGACGTCGCCAGGTCAAAGTTCTCCCAGGTGATCTCGAGGTCCGACCAGGCCGGTTGCTGGCGGGTTCCCTCCGTGATCCTCAGGTCGTTCCCGGAGAGTCCCCGTCCGGGGTTGAGCGCCGTCATGGTCTCACGCAGGGCGCGGAACAGCTCCGTCGCAGAGGATCGCGCCCTGCCGACCGCCTCCAGCAGCCCGGCAGCCAGCGTTTCCGCCGCCGGGTCCGCCTGCCCGGCGGCGCGCAGCGCCCGGATGGCGTCACTCACGACGCCGCGATCCCCGGACAGCCCGGCCAGGTCCGCCTCCACCTGCCGCTGCTCCACCCGGAATCCGAAGTTGTTCGTGGCGACCGATTCCAGGTGATGCGCCTCGTCGATGATCAATGCATCGTGCTCCGGCAGAAGCCCGCCGCCCATGACCAGGTCGGCAAGTAAAAGCGAGTGATTGATGACGACGATATTTGCGTTGTGCGCCCGTCCCCGGGCGGCGCGGAGGAAACAGGGTCCGTCCGGCGCCGGGCAGCCGCGCGCGCCCTGCGACGAGATCCGCGTGAACGCAGCCTGGTCGTCGCGGTTCAACCGCAGCTCCGCGCGGTCTCCGGTCTCGGTCGACTCCAGCCAGACCATCGTTTTCGCCAGGAGCCTGGCCTCGGGGATAGTCATGTCGGCGGCGGAGCGCGCGTGGTTCCAGCGCCTGTAACACAGGTAGTTCGAGCGCCCCTTCAACTGGGCGGTTGAAAGCGCGTCCTCCGGGTAGCCGATAGCGCGCAGGACCGACCTCGCCGCAGGGATGTCTTTCGCCATCAACTGTTCCTGCAGGTTGATCGTGTTCGTCGACACGATCACCGTTCCGCCGCCGGACAAGGTGTGGAGCGCGGCAGGCACCAGGTACGCCAGGGACTTCCCGACTCCGGTCCCGGCCTCGACGATCAGGTGCTCTCCCTCCTTGATGGCGGCGGCGACAAACTCGGCCATCCGCTCCTGCTGCGAACGGTGCTCGAAACCGGGCAGCTCCCGCGACAGGTGGCCGTCTCGCCCGAACACGTCGGCGGCGATATCGCTTTCTTCTGTACCGGCCTCTGCGCCGGCCGGGATATCTTGCGGAACATCCCCCGCACCAGCCGGGTCCGGGTCATCCCCCGGAACAATCTCGGGGACGGTGGGCGCCGGTCTCACGCGCAGACGGCTGCTCAATTCGCGCGCGTCAGGGCGGATTTCACCGGTTGCCCGAAGCGCTGTTGCGGGGTCCATGTGGTCAAGAATCCGCCCTGCGAGCAGGCCGGTCGTCCAGCCCGACGCTGCGGCCAATCGGCCAAACTCCGACAGGATGCCGGGCGGCAGTTCGCCGAGCCTCTGGAGCATCAACAGGAACAGGTCGCGCGTGACCAGCGCGTCCGAGAGCGCCCGGTGCGGGGCGTCGTGTGTGAGTCCCAACGCTATGCCGAGAGCGCCGAGGCCGTACTCCGCCGCCCCGGGCATCAGCGCATAGGCGAGGTCGTACGTGTCAAACGTTTGCGTCCGCGGTGGGACGCCGTTTCTCACCAGGAAACCGGCATCGAACGCCACGTTGTGGCCCACCATCGGATAATTCCCGAGAAACTCCGTGAGCCGGGGAAGGACTTCCTCGAAGGCTGGGGCGCCCGTGACGTCTTTGTCCGAGATACCGGTCAAATCGGCGACGAACGGCGGGATGTCCCGGCCCGGGTCGATCAGGGCGCTGTAGCGCTCGATCTCGGCGTCGCCCCGGAACTTGACCGCGCCGATCTCCAGGATCTTGTCAGCGCGCGGGTCCAGGCCGGTCGTTTCCAGGTCCAGCGCCACCATTACCGTCTCTTCGAGCGGCTCGCTGAGGCTTGCCTGCCAGCCGGCGGACTGCGTCACGGCTGTGGCCCCGGGTCCTGGGATTCCCGGCCACCCGCCTTACGGCCCTGTGTCTCAACAAAACGCAGACGCCCGATGTGCAGGTCAACGCCCGCCCTGACGCCGCCCGCGCGAATGATCTCCGCAAGCTCCAACTCATTCCGCGGGTCGCCCTCGATCTCGGTCACGCCCGACGCCAGCCCGTGCATTGAGTGGGCGTCGGACCCACCGGTGGACGGGCAGCCGAGAAGGGTCGCGACCTCAACGGCGAAGTTGTTGTCGGTCTCCGGCGTCGCTCCGTTCACGACCTCGAGGGCGTGAACGTGACGTAGCGCCGGGATGCCGGCGGCGGCGTCAACGTCGCCCGGCTGCACCCCCGTGTCACGCGTCAGGATGCACCGCTGCTCCGGTCCCGGCGCGTGGAGGTGGCGGAACGGGTGGGCGAGCACGATCGCGGCGCCTGAGGTCCGGGCACGTTCACTGAGTAAAGCGAGCTTGCGCATATATGAGTGATACCCGTTCTCCCCGATCACGAGCACGTGGCCCGCGTCGGTCTCGATCTCCAGGCCCCGGAACAGCCTGACGCCGGTCTCGCCGGCCACTTGCTGCATCTCCTCGTCGGTCCAGGAATGCGTGTGCTCTGTCAGGCAGACGCCGTCCAGTCCGAGCCGCGCCGCCTCCTCGATCAGCTCTTCAGGTCGAAGACTGCTATCCCCGCTCCCGCGGGTCGTATGTACGTGCAGGTCCAGCAGCAAGAGCGGGCTAAATCCCCGCCTTCTGGAGTGTGAGCTCAATGTTGTCCGGGGAGGGATCGAGACGCTTATCGTCTATGGCGCGCATCACCTCGATGATCGCGTCATTCACCGGGGTCGCTACGCCAGACTTTGCCCCGGTCTCGGCGACGAACCCGTTCATGAAGGCGGTCTCGGAGCGCCGGCCCTTGGTAATGTCCTGGGCCATCGAAGACTTCCAGTTGATGCCGGGCGAACCGCCGGGAGTGAGCATGGCGTCCAGCTCCTCGTAAACGTCGCCCCGGTCAGCGCCGGCCCACTTTTCCGCCGACACACCCCGGATCTTCGCAAGATCGTAACCTGCGGCCAAGCCCACCCTGGCGCACTCACTCAAGAGCATGATCGTCAACTGCCGTCCGCGTGATGTCGATACCACCTCGACACCACCCTGGAGCGTCATCGCCTGAACCGGGTTCCCGGAAGCGTTCTGGCACAGCTTGGTCCAGCGCTCCCCGAAAAGGTTCGCCGTGGCGAACGAGCCGTCCACGACCGACAGGATATCGGCGAGCTCCTGCGTTCTGGGAGTAATTGTGCCGTCATGCTCGCCGGCGCGAAACACGTCATGCCCCAGTTCACGACCCGTCTTCTCGGCGCCCCGCTCTACCTTCCCCGGCTCCCACACCGCGACCGTGATCCCGGACATTATCAGCCCGACGGCCCGGCCCTCTCCGACTACTTCCGCAAGGGCGCCGTCAGTCCAGCAGTTCTGTGATGCGACTACGTAACCGCCGGGCCTGACGAAGCGGTCGATAAACGCCCCCGCCCACCTCGTGTCGTAGGCCTTCATCGCAACGAAGCCGATATCGAACTCTTCGCCCGGCGAAAGGGACTGGGCCTCGTGGATGTGCATCGCCCGCACGGCCTGGTTGAAGGGCTCATGCGGCCCCGACACCGAGATGCCGTCCGCCTTGATCTTGTCGATCTGCTCGGACCAGCCGTCGATCAGCGTCACGTCGTGGCCGTCCTTCGCCAGGAACGCCCCGATGTAACAGGCGATGGCGCCGGAACCGATGAAACCTATTTTTTTCCTGGGAGCGGCCAATCGGACCTCCTGGAACGGGAACCGCAGAGAATCGGGTTGCCGGGGTCTTTCGCCGGATCACGATCAGCCGCGCGAAAGCGGTCTCCCGACGACCCCTGAAACCGGGTGCCGAGTATACATCCGGGCCGCGCGCGCACCCGGCATGTGGACCGGCGCCTGGAGCAGTGGCGGATCATCGCGTCTGGAGCGCGGTGGGCGCGCGGCGGGTGTATTATCCCGCTCGGTCCGTGCTCGGGCTAAGTGAACGATCAAAGCGCGTGCGCGCGGCGCATAAGCGCCACAGACAGGCGATGGAGAACAGATGAAAGCTGCACGACTCACCTCCCCTCAAACCTTCGAGATGGTCGAAGTGGAAACTCCGGCCGTTGAAGAAGGGGCGGTGCTCATCAAGGTCCAGGCGTCTTCTATCTGCGGCAGCGACATCCACGGGATTTACCACGGCCAGGTGCCGGAAGAGGACTACCCCCTGCCCCCGGGCCGGCCCTGCCACGAGGTCGCCGGTGTTGTCGTTGAAAGCAAGACCGACGAGATCAACGTGGGCCAACGGGTCGTGGTGCTTCCGGGGCGCACAAGCGGCGGACTTCAGGAGTACATCGTCCAGACCCCCGACCGCGTCCTGCCGGTCCCGGACTGGGGCCCGATCGAAGAGTGGGTCATGTGCCAGCACTCTGGGACCGTCCTTTACTCCACCATGAAATGGGGCAACCCGGCGGGCAAGTCCATCGGCGTTCTCGGCCAGGGCGGTATCGGGCTTTCGTTCACGATGCTTGCCGCCGCACAGGGCGCCGACCGGGTGATCGGCATCGACCTGGTCGACGCCCGGCTGCGAAAGTCCCGCGAGATGGGCGCCTCAGACACGATCAACCCGGACGAGGTCAACCTGGTCGAGGCGGTCGATGAGCTCACTGACGGACAGGGGCTGGACTACGTTATCGACGCCAGCGGGGCGCCCGAGGGGCTGAACACCGTTGTCTCGATCGTCCGGCGGCACGGCACGATCATCAACTTCAGCCTGCTTGGCGGTCGTTCGATCGAGTTCAACCACGCAGCCTGGATGCGCAAGGCGGCGACCATCATCCCGACGCAGGTCGCCGGCACCGATCGGCCGACCGACACGATCCGGCAGATGATCCGCATGAAGGAACGCCACTATGTCGACCCCGGCCAGCTGGTCTCCCACAGGGTCGGTTTCGAAGTGTCAGACATCCAGGCCGCTTACGACATGTACTCCGACCACAGCGACGGCGTAATCAAAGTCGTCATGCAGATGGACTAACGCTCCACTCTGCCAGTTTCCAGAAAGTTCGTTTTGCGAGACGTCCGATAACGCGCGACCCGAAAGGAACAAGAACACCCAATGAAAGCGGTACAGCTCACCGGCCCCCGCAAACTCGAATTTATCGAGGCCCCTGACCCGAACCCGGCGGAGGGACAGGTGCTCCTCAAGATCGAGCAGGCGTCCATCTGCGGCAGCGACACGCACCTCGCATATCAACCCGTGCTGCCGGAGGAACGCTACCCATCGGTGCCGGGAGCTCCCTGCCACGAGATCGCTGGCACGATCGTTGAGTCCCGCAATCCCGATTACAAGGTCGGCCAGCGCGCCATCGTCCTGCCTGACTACAACCCGGAGACCGGCCCGTCCGGCGGCGGCCTCGCTGAGTACATCGTCAGCAGCCGGGTGATCCCCCTCCCCGACCACGGCGACCTGGGCGAGTGGGTGATGTGCCAACCGGCCGGGACGGTCCTTTACTCCGCCCGCCAGTGGGGCAATGCCTCCGACAAGCGAATCGCCGTGCTCGGCCAGGGCGCGATCGGGTTGTCGTTCACGATGATTGCCGCAGCCCAGGGCGCCCGGCAGGTGATAGCGATCGACCTCGAGGACTACCGCCTGGATAAGGCCCGTGAGCTCGGCGCCACCGACACCATCAACGCCGACAAGGAAAACGTCGTGGAAGCGATCCAGGAGCTGACCGGCGGCGAGGGTGTCAACGTGGTCGCGGACGCCTCGGGCGACCCCGAGGGCCTGAACCAGGCCGTCAGTATCGTCAACCGGTTCGGCCTCATCGTCGGCTTCAGCCTCATCTCGGCGACCGAGCCCGTGGTGTTCAATCATCAGGCGTGGATGCGCAAGGCCGCTCGCCTGGCGCCCACCGTATCCGGGGCCTCCCCAACCCCGACGGAAGCGATCGCCACGATGGTCAGTCTGCGGGAACGCGGCTGGGCGGACCCCGCCCGGTTGATAACGCACCACGTCGGCTGGGACGGCATACCGGACGCTTACGAGATGTACGCCAACCGGTCTGACAACGTCATCAAGGTCGTGCTGAACATCAACGGCTAACCAGATCGGAGACCCGGGCATGAAGGCCTATCAGCTAACCGGGCCGCGCCGGCTGGAACAGGTCCAGGCGGACGACCCGACCCCCGAGGACGGCGAAGTCGTACTCAAGGTCCAGCACGCCTCTATCTGTGGCAGCGATGTCCACCTGAACTACGAGCCTGCGCTCCCCGAAGAGCGTTACCCGATGTTCTACGGCTCGCCGTGCCACGAAATCGCGGGCATTATCGTCGAGTCGCGGAACCCGAAGTTCAAAGTCGGCACGCGCGCCATCGTCCTGCCGGAGACGGCGGTAGCCGCCGGAGGGCACCGCGGCGGCGGACTTGCGGACTACATCACGAGCAGCAAGGTCATCCCGCTGCCGGACTACGGAAGCACGGCGGAGTGGGTGATGTGCCAGCCGGCCGGCACGGCGCTCTACTCGTCCCGGCGCTGGGGATCGACCGACGACAAGCGCATCGCCATCCTCGGCCAGGGCGCCATCGGGCTGTCCTTCACCAATATCGCCGCCAACCAGGGCGCGCGCCAGGTGATCGCCATAGACCTGCTGGACTACCGGCTGGACAAGGCGACCGAGGTCGGAGCGACCGACACCGTCAACCCGGATCGCGACAACCTGATCGAGGCGGTCGAAGAGGCCACCGGCGGCGCGGGCGTGGACGTCGTGGTAGACGCTTCGGCGGACCCGGACGGGATCAACCAGGCGGTACAACTGGTCAACCCGCACGGCCTGGTCATCAGCTTCTCCCTGGTCCCCGTACAGGAGCAGGTCATATTCCGGCACCTGGAGTGGATGCGTAAAGAGGTCCAGATCATCCCCACCAGTTCCGGCGGCTCAAGTAACCCGACGGAGGCCATCAGCGCGATGGTCGACCTTAGAGACCGTGGCTGGATGGACCCGGCAAAACTGACAACCCATCGCGTCGGCTGGGACGATATCCCGGACGCGTACGAGATGTACTCGCGCAGGAGAGACAACGTCATCAAGGTGGTCATGGAGATCAATGCTGAGTAGGGATCGGCCTGCCGGTATCCCGGCCGGCATCAAGGGGGCGTCCGCGTGAGGGCCTATCGGTTGACAGGCCCGCGCCGGCTCGAGCAGGTGGAAGCGGACGACCCCACGCCCGCAGAGGGGCAGGTGTTGCTCAAGATCGAGCACGTCTCAATCTGCGGCAGCGACACCCACCTGAACTTTGAGCCGGCCCTCCCGGAGGAAAGCTACCCGCTCGCCCCGGGACTCCCCTGCCACGAGATCGCCGGGACCATCGTCGAGAGCAGGAACCCGGACCACCCGGTCGGCCAGAGGGCCATCATCCTGCCGAGCTTCACACCATCCGCCGGCATGACCTCCGGCGGGCTTGCGGAGTACATCACCGCCGAGAAGATCATCCCCATCCCGGATTACGGAAGCACGGCGGACTGGGTGATGTGCCAGCCGGCCGGAACGGCGTTACAGGCCAGCCGGGAGTGGGGGATCTCCAACGACAAGACCTTTGCCGTGCTCGGACAGGGAGCGATCGGCCTGTCGACCACCGCCATCGCGTCCCGCATGGGCGCGCGGCGCGTGATCGGTGTCGATCTTGAAGACTACCGATTGGAAAAGGCCTCCGAGCTCGGCGCCGATGTGACGTTGAACGCAGACCGGGACGACATCCTGGAAGCGGTCATGGAGTTAACGGGCGGAGAGGGCGTCGACTGCGTCGTCGAGGCTACCGGCGACCCGGACGGTATCAACGTGGCGCTACAGCTCGTGCGGAAACGCGGGACGATCATCGGGTTCAGCCTCCTCACAGGGAGGGAGCCGACCGTATTCAGACACCAGGAGTGGATGCGGAAAGAGGTGCGCATTCTTCCGACCAACGCCGCCGGCGCAAGGGACCCGGTTGCGCCGATCCGCGATATGGTCCGCCTGCGTGACCGCGGCTGGTGGGACCCGGCGGAAATGATCACCCACCGCGTGGGATGGGACCAGATTCCGGACGCGTACGAGATGTACGCCGATCGCAGCGACGGGGTGATCAAGATTGCGATAGCTATCGAGTGATGAGCGTGACCTCGTGCCGAGGCCGCCGCAGGGTTCGCGGCCAGGACCATCCAGAACCAGCATCCGTCTCAGAAGGGAACATGCTCTAGATGAAGACCTTTCAGCTCACCGGCCCGCGCAAGCTTGAGGAGGCCGAAGCCCCG
>JACZRO010000109.1 GCA_022574675.1 Chloroflexota bacterium | reverse complement strand
GGGGGCCGGCGTCAGGGCCCGTATTTGAGCGCGCCAATACGATTCCAGGGGAAGGTCCAAGCGAGGCAATCCCGATATGTCGGGTAACGTTAATCAGAGGCCAGACGCGCGTCAACCTTCTCGATACGAGTAATACGTAATGAAAGACGACGATATTCGTTGTATGGAATCGTTGCGCATCCTGAAAATGGCTGTTTGGACCAGTGCGTCGCGGCTGTGACCGGCCGGATGGGCATGTCAACGGACGGGCTCGGATGCGGCGGCAAAACGCCTCTAGCAAGTTTTCCGAGATCACCCGGACAGTGCCGCCCGGCCCGAGACCGGTCAGTCGCCGGACAACAGGTGTTGGAGGCGTACCTCGGTGTCGGGACGGAACGTTGCTATGGCGAACCAGAACTCGGCGCCATGTACGACGGCGTCCAACTGCGTACCCGCGAGTTCACCCGCGATAGCCCTGCCGAACTTGTTCCATGTGGTGCCGGTTTCGTCGTCGGTAATAGTCCCGTCTTGATCGACGGCGAATGTCAGGAACTGGCCAGCCACGTCCCGAAAGAAAACGGTTGTGGACCCGGTGATCTGGAAATCATGTCCCCGGGTGCTCGTGCGGAACGCCGATTCGGTTCCGTCATCGTAAAAGATCACGATTTCTTCTCCGCCGACGGTGTCGTTCACCACCGGCCGGACGGCGAGTGCGCGGAACGGGTAAGCGATAGATTCGCCGCCGAGGTTGAAGGCCGCGACCCGGTCGATCGGCTGGAGCGTGAGATCGAACGCGCCGGTGAAGAAGCTCGGGAGCGCGCCGGCGACGTCGTACCCGGAATATGGCGGGTCGTCGTAGGTCCGGTTGTGGGTGATCTCCTGTCCGGACACCGGGTGGATGGTGCCGGGCGTCGGCCGGAGCAACACCTTTCCCTCGGGGTACTGATCGGCAAAATCCTGCCAGCCGACGATCGACGACGGCAGGAACGTCAGCCTGGTCCCGGCGAACTCACCGATCACTCCCTCCCCGGTGATCTGTTGCCACCAGGTCTGGGTCTGGCGGTCGTACATCACCAGGTCGGCCGAGGCGATCCATCCGGTAGTTCCAAAGTCCAGCACGCGGCCCTCGTGATTCCCTGAGAAGGCGATGGAGCTGTTGCACAGGGGACAGAACGTGACGGTCACGGGTTCCCCGCCGATGACGTCATTCACGATTTCATGCCACATCAAGATCGAGAGCGGGTACGCCCGGGCGTCGCCGTTGATGTTGACCTGGATTACCGGCTCCTCCGGCCGGAGATACTCCGGCGCGGCGTTGGCCGGGGCGAACTCGGGAGTATCGATCGATGGGATGCCGTCCCTGTTGATGAGGTCGGACGGTTTTGTGAACAGGCCGACCTTGAGGTTCGGGACGAACTTCGTGATGTCGGTGTCCCAGCCCTCCAGGACGCGCGCCTGGAGCCACCCGTCCCTGATCTGCTCGGCGATGGTTCCTTCGGGTGTCGGGCGCAACTGAATCCGGGGACCGTCGTCGCGTTCCGGTTCTGGTGTCGGCGTCGACGCTTGAACAGGTGGCGGGGTGGCGTTCGTGGACGGCCCCGTGTTTACCTCGGCGACACTTCCTGAGCTGCACGCGACTGCGGCGACCGCCACAAATGCGGCTGCGCCGAACAGGGGGATTCGCCTCCCGGCTAGTTTCGGCACCGCAACTCGCCCGGCGGTCGGTTTTCGTTGGTTCTTGTGAAGGATTCGGTGCGAGGCGCCATCGTGGTCATGCGACCTCGAAGTTCAGCATATCGACGGAGCCTCTAATTTCTGTGTCCGGACGGAACGCGGCCCATGCGAACCAGAAGTGGGCGGCGTGGACGACCGGTTCAAGCTGGGTCCCCGCGAGTTCGCCCTCGAGCGCCTTGCCGAACTTGTTCCAGCGGGTTCCGGTCTCTTCGTCCCGGATCACGCCTTCCTCCAGGCCGAACGTGAGGACGCGGTCGTCCACGGTTCGCCGGAAGAGCGTCGTAGACCCGGACTTGGCGAATCCGCCGCTCCTCGCCAGGAATGCTGACTCTGTGCCGTTATCGAAAAATACGGTGACGGGCGTCCCGTCGATCACGTCGTTTACGACCGGTTTCTCTGCCAGGAACGAGTACGGATAGGCCACATCCAGCTCACCGAGGCTCACCGTAGCCACGCGCTCCATTGGCAGCAGCCGGCCGTCGAGTGCGCCGTCAAACAGGAACGGCGAGTTGTCGATGCTGTCATACCCGGCATATGGCGGACGTTCGTAGTTGCGGGCCAGCGCGCGGCCGGTGATCGGGTGACGCTCTTCGGCGGTCGGTCGCAGCAAGACATCGCCCTCCGGGAACTGGCCGGCGAACTGGTCCCAGCTTGTGATCACCACGGGCAGGAACTCCAGTTGCGTCCCGGCAAGCTCGCCGATGATTCCCCCGCCGGTGATCTGCTGCCACCAGGTTTCTGTCTGGCGGTCGTACATGATCAGGTCACTATTTCGCAGGTTGCCGCTCACGCCGAAGTCCAGGACGCGGCCATCTGGCAGGGTGGACAGGAACGTGAGTGAGGTGTTGCAGAGGGGGCAGAAGGTGACGACGATTGGCGTGCCGTTGATGACATCGTTCACGATCTCATGCCAGGTCAGGATCGACAACGGGTATGCGCGCTGCGCTCCGTTTAGCTCAAGCACGACCACCGGCTCGTCGCTCCTGAGGTAATCGGGCGCCTCGCCTACCGGAGCGAACCGGGGATTGTCGATCGACGGAATGCCATCGCGCGGCACACCGCCGGACAGGATGTCCCGAACGTCCAGGTCGTCGACAATCCTCGTGAAGTCGGTCGTCCAGCCCTGCGCTGCGGCGCGAGACCAGAAAGCCCGTTCCACTGCCGACAACCCGTCTCCTGGTGATTGATCGCCGCCGTCAGGCGATGGAGTTGGTGTGGCGGACGGCACGACTGTGAAGGCGCGTGAGCCGGTTGGATCGTTGGTCACGGAAGGAGCCGCCGGTTGAGAGTTGCCGGAGTCCGTGCCGCAAGCGACGGCGACTATGGCGACCAGGGCAGCGACGCCGATGAACGCCCGGCGTCGGCCGGCGCCGTGTCGCCGCGCTAGGAAAGGGATGCTGAACAAAAGAATATCCGTGGGATTGCGTCGGGTTTCGGCCGGACTCAGCGCCGGGGCCCGTGTTTTGCTTCTGGTTATTGAGTTGGATGCGTTCCGGCGCGGATGAGCGCGGGCCATGAATCCGGTCGTGGAACGGGAGTCGGCTGCGTATCTACCTACGCTTCCGGTCGTAATCTTGTTGCGTCTTGACCGCAAAGAAACGCGGTGTCATAGATCCTTATCGGCGAGCCAGACGACCGGAGCGCGTGTGACGGCCGCCACAGCCGGTCCACGCGGCCACGTCGTAACGTTGGACGGTGAGGCGCATCGCGACATCGTAGACGGCGCGGTTGCGGGGCGCCGAGGTGATTGAAATGACCTCGCCGATCGAGCGTCTCAGCTGGTAAATTTCACGTTGGATTGCTCAAAGGCCAGTAGCCGCCTCTTCGTCTCGACGCCCCCGGCAAACCCGACCAGATCGCCACGGGCGCCTATTACGCGGTGGCAGGGCAGGATGATCGAGATCGGATTTCGGCCGTTGGCCGCGCCGATGGCCCGAGCGGCGCCGGGATGGCCGGCCCGCAGCGCCTGCCGGCCGTAGGTCGTGGTTGCTCCGTAAGGGATCGACGCAAGCGCGCGCCAGGCCGTTCGCTGAAACACGGTCCCGCGTAGATCGAACGGCAGGTCAAACTTCGTACGCTGGCCGTCAAAGTATTCCTGGAGTTGGCTACGCGTGGCGCGTAGGACGGGATGGTCCGGAGCGGCGGTCCATTCGTGCGGCAGCGGTACCCGGCTCGCCAACTCGGCGGGCCATTTCACCGCTCGAAGCCCTTGATCGGTCGCTACGAGCGTTAGTTCACCGAACTGGCTGTCCATCGTCGTCCCGTAGTGTCGATCGCCGGTCACGACATGAACCTCCTCTTGTATATCTGGCGCGCTGCCCGGACGCCGCCGCGGGCCAGCGAATCTGGCAGCCTTCTTACCCTTCTCAATTCCAGAGCGTTGCGCCGGGTCACAAGGTACCCGCCCGCCAGCGCCACCGGGAGGCCGGCCAGCTCCACCGGGGTAAGTTGTTCGCCGTGGAGCGTAACTCCGAACATGACCGCCAGAACCGGGATGAAGTAAGTATGGATCGAGCCACGGACCGCCCCGACCCTGCCGGCAAGGGCCGCGGCGAGCGACCGTGCGACGCCCGTGGCGATCACACCGAGAAACACAATCGCCAGGATCGAGGCGGCGCTGACTTGCGAGCCCGGCGACCCGGTAACTCCCAGGGGAAGAAGACCGGCCGAGCCGACCAGAAGGGCCCAGAAGATCACGGACACCGATCCGTATTTGCGCTGCAACGAGCCGATCACGTTCTGGGTGACGCCATAACCGAGCGTAGCCAACGCCAGCATGGCGATTCCCGCGGGAGCGGCATCGACTCCGATCAGGTTTGGGGCGGCCATCAGCGCGACCCCGGCGAATCCAATAGCCAGCCCCAGGAGCTGGATGCCGGCGGGCAACCTGCGGTACAGGAAAATCCAGACCAGGAGACTCGCCAGCGGCGTAGCGCTGACTGCCATCCCGGCCACGGCTGAGTCGACCGTTTTTAACGCGATGGCGAATAGCAGGGCTGGTCCTGCGTTGCCCGCAAAGGCGACGATGAGCAGTTTCGGCCAGTCCACACGGGCGATACGACGCCGCGCCGATGGGAACACGGCAAGCGCGGCCGCGCCCAGCGCCAACCGCAAAAAAGCGACAGCCTCTGCCGAAAGGTGTTCCAGCGCGATCACCGTCCACAGGAACGCGGACCCCCAGATGATGGAAATGATCGCCAGCAGTGACCACTCGGCCGTCGCGAACGGAGCGCTTTCGGCGGTCGGCGCGCTGCCTGGCTGTGTCGGGCGCATGGACCTGACGGTAGGCCCCGACGACCGATCCGACCGGCCATTTTTGGACACGCGTGTGATGAACCCGATATCGTGTCCGAATCTGTCTGGTTCACCCGGGAGAACGACGGCAGAATACAGTCATGATCCTGCCTGAAATGGGCGAACGGGAAGTAAACGCGGTCTTCACGACCGGCATCTACTGCCGTGCGGGCTGTACCGGTCGTTCGAAACCCTCGAACCGCGCCGCCTATCCGTCGGCCGTGGCGGCGCAGGCGGCCGGTTTCAGGCCATGCCTGTTATGCCGTCCCGACCGGCGGGCTGATGTGCTCATTGACGGCGCCACGCCCGAGGTGGTTCGGCAGGCTTTGATGCTCATCTCCGACGGGTTCATGGATCAGAATACGGCGGCCGCCCTGGGCGGGCGTATCGGGATCAGTCCGCGTCACCTGAACCGGCTCTTTGAGGACCACATCGGGGCGACGCCGGCCCTGATAGCCCAGTCGCGGCGCGCCCACTTCGCGCGACGGCTCCTGGATGAGACGGATTTGACGATAACCGACATCTCCTCAGCGTCCGGCTTCAGGAGCATCCGGCAGATGAACCGGGTCATGAGACAGGTGTTCCGCTTCACGCCGAGCGAGTTGAGGAGAAAGCGCCGGAAAGCAGACCGCCTCGTTGTCGACGGGGGTCTGCGGCTGCGAATCCCGACGCCATCCGGGTTTGAATTCGGGGCTGTCCTGGAGTACCTGGCGCCGCGCGCGATTCCGGGGGTCGAGTCGGTGGTCGATGGTGTGTACAGGCGTGTTACGAACACCTGCGGCTACCCGGGTGTTATCGAGGTGTCTGCCGGTCCCGACAGTTCTGGCCTGGAATTGGTCGCCCACTTGCCATCGTTTAACGGACTGCTCGGGGATGTCGCGCGTTGCCGGAGCCTGTTTGGCATGGAAGTCGATATCTCAGGGGCCAGAGATGACCTGGCGGACGACCCCCTGCTCGCTCCCCTGATATCTTCTCGACCCGGCCTCACAGTGCCGGGAGCGTGGGACCGCTTTGAGACCGCCATCCGGATAATCCTCGGGCAGCAGGTGACCGTCCGGGGCGCAAGTACCCTCGCCGGGCGGATCACCCGTGAGCTGGGGATTCCGGTGCCGGGCCTCGGTGAGATCGGTCTCGGGTTCCTGTTCCCGTCGGCGCATCGGCTGGCAGAGGCCGATCTCAAAGAGATGGGGATCTCGCGATCCAGGTCGCTTGCCCTTCGTTCGTTCGCCAGGGTCGTGGACGACGGGTCACTTGACCTTTACGACCACAGCGAGCTGCCAGCGTTGTTGTCGCGCCTGCAACAGCTCCCCGGGATCGGGCCGTGGACAGCCAATATGCTGGCCATGCGGGTGTTCGGCCACATGGACGCGTTTCCTTCGACCGACCTGGGTCTCAGGAATGCGGTTGCGAAGTTGTTGCCGCCCGGCGCTCCGACGGGAGAGATCGTTGAGAAGACGGCGCAGAACTGGCGGCCTTGGCGGTCGCTGGCATTTACGTATTTGCTCCGCTCCGTTTCCGCCCCGGTCGAAACAGATGCTGCACGGAACCCGGTCGTAGCCCCGGTTGGTTAGAGGGTCGTTAGGCTTTGTCGGCTGGGGACAGTCAGTACGGACGACGGCTAATGATTGAATAACCATCCGGACAGACAGGGGGGAACATGCTGCTCGAAGGGAAGAAGGCGCTGGTGACAGGCGCTCGCAAGGGCATCGGTCGTGGTGTCGCCGTGCGCCTCGCAGCGGAGGGCGCCGACGTCGGGATAGCCGACATCCTGATCGACGACGAGACGGAGCGCACCGCCGAGCTGGTTCGCGAGCACGGTCGCGTCGCCTCCCTGCACCGGGTGGACGCCACGAAGCTTCCCGACCTGTCCAGGATGTTCGACGAGTTCCTGGACGCGCACGGACGGATCGACATCCTTGTGAACAACGCCATCATGCAGCCCCAGAACAGGCCGTTGTTCGAGATCGACGAAGCGTTCTGGGACCACATGATGGACCTGTCGCTCAAGGGCTATTTCTTCGCCTCACAGCGAGCGGCGCGGGAGATGACGGCTCGGGGCGAGGGCGGTGCGATCGTGAGCATGGCAAGCGTCCACGCCTATCGCGCGTTCAAAGACTGGACGCCGTACGGAATAGCCAAGGCGGGGCTGCGACGGATGGCGAAAGGGATGGCGACCGATCTTGCCGGCACGGGGGTCCGCGTTAACTGTGTCGCGCCCGGCTACATTGACGCGTCGTTCACCGAGGACGGCCTGGACCCGGAGCGGCTGACGGTGGCCGAAAGGCCTTCGTTTGCGACCGGGATCCCGATGCAGGTCGGCGGAGTGCCGTCCGACATCGCAGGAGCGGTCGTGTTCCTGTGCTCCGACATGGGCGGCTACGTAAACGGCGAGACCCTCCTGGTGGACGGCGGCATGATCGCTTCCGGCGGGCTTATGTGAGGCGTGGAGCCCGGGTTTCGGCCGCGATGATGAGATCGGCGACTTCCGGGATGTCGCGACCGACGATGTCGGGCGGATCGAAGTAGGGGTTGAGCACCTGTCCCGGTCGCGCGACGAACGCACCGGCGCAGCCCGCCGCCATCGCGCCGGCTAAGTCCCAATCGTGCGCCGCCACCATGAAAATGCCGGCCGTCTCGACGCCAAGCTCTCGTGTAGCCGTCCGGTAGACGCGGGCGTCCGGCTTGAACGCGCCGACCGACTCAACGGACATTACGTTGTCAAACAGTTCGATCAAACCGACCGCTGCGAGCTGTGTGCGTGCCGCGGCCGGCGGCGAATTGGTGAGAGCCGCGGTCCGGAAGCCGGCGTCGCGCAGGCGTCGCAACCCTGCCGGAACGTCCGGATGTGGCGGCAGTGAAAGCATTCGCCCGGTGATCTCGTCGCGCGCCTCGTCCGTCAACACCACTCCGGCGCGGTTGGCCACCATTCGTAGGGCTGCCGTCCCCACCTCACCGAAATGCCGGTACGGCGCCCCGATTATCGTCGCCGTGATCGCGATCTGGATCACCTGCCTGAACCAGACCGGCCGTAGCGAGGCGTCGCCCAGATGACGCTTGAACGGCTCGTCCAGGACTCGGAGGTCGAGCAAGGTTTCGTTGACGTCGAACACGACGACTCGTGGCATTGTGGGGACCTGCATTTCGTGATCGACGTCTGGCGCTAACCTTCGCCTGACGGCTCGGCGTGTCGGGCGAGGGTGGTCTATCTATGTATTATTCCGCGCGTCATGACAAGTGAGCGGGTGCAGCGACGCATCGATGGATTGCTCGACCAGGCGGAAGAGGCGGTTGTCGCACGGGACTGGTCCGCCGTAGACGAGATCGCGCAGTCGGTGCTGGCCGTCGATCCGGAAAACGGCGACGCCGTGGCGTTCCTGGCGATGGCCGCACCGCATGTCGGAAGCGCGGACGGCGCCCAGACGTCTGCGGGATCGGGGTCTGCTTCGCCGGCCGGAAAATCCCCTCTGCCGGTGACAGAGGGTGAGGGAGAAGGCCGGACGGCAGTCGCTTCTGCTTCCACGCCGACGTCCTTCGCCGACGGCCGCTACCAGGTCTCCAAGTTCCTCGGCGAGGGCGGGAAGAAACGCGTGTACCTGGCCCACGACACCCTGCTTGACCGGGATGTCGCTTTCGCCCTCATAAAGACCGAGGGCTTCGACGATACCTCAAAGGAACGCATCTCCCGTGAGGCCCAGGCCATGGGCCGCCTTGGCACGCACCCGAACATCGTCACCGTGTTCGACCTGGGCACCGAGGGCGACTCGCCCTTCATGGTGACCGAACTAATGGCCGGTGGCGACATCGAGGGGGTGTTGGAAGAAGCGGACGAGAACCGCCTCTCCCTTGAAAAGACCATCGAGATAGGTAAGGCGGTGTGCGCAGGGCTGGAGTTCGCGCACGCCCGCGGCATCGTCCACCGCGACCTGAAGCCCGGCAACGTCTGGCTGACCGAGGATCCTTCGACGGGCTCAGGACAGGCTCAAACGGCCAAGATCGGCG
>JACZRO010000108.1 GCA_022574675.1 Chloroflexota bacterium | reverse complement strand
ACCGACGACCGAAGAACCACCGCCAAACGGGATTACGGCGTATCCCGCGCCGCCACACCAGTCGAGCAGAGCGACGACGTCCGACTCATCCCGCGGGTAAGCGATGACGTCGGGCGGGTTCGGGAATTCGCCGGCGAACTTCCGCACGCGGTCGCGGAAGCTATGGCCGTAGGTGTGGAAGGCGCGCTCGTAGGTGTCTGTCGTGACGATCGCGGTGAGCGAGCCCGGTGGCTTGATCCGGGGCGGGCGCAGGTCAATCTGGTCCAGGGACGGCGGCTGCGCGGCGTTGAGCGACACCCCGAAGCGTTCCGACATCGCCCTCGCCGCGGTTTCACGCCGCGCAGGCGTCGGCTCGCGGGACTCCATGCCCCATGCCCAGAAACTGCGGCGGTCTGTCACGTGCGGTCCTTCCGTTCAGGCGTTCGGGGGTGAGTCCAGGTCGTATCGGGTGGAGACTGGTCCATTGCCACGGCGGGAGACGGGAGCCACGGCGTGCGGTTCGCGCCGATCAGCGTCCGCAGCCGCGGCGCGCCGGACAGCCAGCCCGGCAGGCGCGGGTGCACCCACAAGGCGGTCAGGAAAAACGGCAACGCCAGCAGGTACGACCCGACGATATCCATCGCCCAGTGGTCCAGATTGATCAGCCGTGCCGGTCCCATCGTGACGACCAGTATCACGAAGAGAGCCCGCAGCGCGACGCGGCGTCGCCCGGGCGCCATGTACCTCCCCGCCAGGTAGGCGAGGGTGCCGAACACCAGCACGCCGTAGATGACGTGCCCGCTCGGGTAGCCGCCGGAGCCGAACACCGCCTCGGTCCACTGGAGGTCATCGGTCGGCCGGGGCCGTGACGCCAGGTCAGTAATGCGGGTCAGCGCGGTGATGGCCCCGGTCGCGAAGTAGGTAAGCGCGGCGTACCGGCCCCACGCCAGCCACACGACCGGAATGATCAGCACAAACACAACCGGGGCGACCGCGTCGTCGGAGATGAAGTCAAGGATGTCCACCACTGTCCGCACCCCGGCCACGTCCAGTTCGCTGAACCAGCGCGTCAGCGTCCTTTCGCCGGCCAGGAGCTCGCTTCTCCGGATGACGACCGTGAAGACAGACGCGAACACCGCCGTGACGGCGATCGCGGGCATCCACTTCAGCCAGTCAGCCCGGACGGCCCCAGCGACAGAGGCGCGTTCCTTCGTTCCGGCCGTCCCGGCCGCTATTGGCGTTCCAGGCGTCCCGGCCGGTATTGGCGTTCCGGCCCGCGGTGAACGCTCGCTCACGCCGCGGCGTGCCCGGCCGCGCCCGTCCCGGCGATCCTGCCGAAAACGAAGCCGCTCGTGATGCCGGAGCCGCCCGGGTAGTTCTCGTAGAAGATGCCGCCGACCAACTCTCCCGCCGCGAACAATCCCGGAATCGGATGGTCCTGCGTGTCGATCACCCGGCCCGTGGTGTCGATCTTGAGCCCGCCGAACGTGAAGGTAATGCCGCAGGTGACGGCGTAGCCGGTGAACGGCGGCTGGTCCAGTCGCAGCGCCCAGTTCGACTTGGGCGGGGTGATGCCGGCCGTGCCTTTGCCGTCGAGGATCGCCGGGTTGTAGGGCGTCTCCTGGACGGCGTCGTTGTACGCCGCCACCGTGCTCACCAGGCTGTCCGCGTCGATATCCAGCCCGACCGCCAGCTCACGGATTGTGTCCGCCTGGAACTTGGTTGTCTCTCGAATGCGGTACTCGTCGCGCAGCATGTCTGTGACCTGCGAGTCGAACAACTGGAACGCCAGTCGCCGCGGCTGGTTCAGGATCTCCTTGCCGTACTTGGCGTAGGTGTAGTTACGGAAATCGGCGCCCTCGTCGACGAACCTTTCGCCGTTCACGTTGACGATTAGCCCGAGCGGATACGAGTGCTTCTGAAACAGGTCGGCAATGTTCCGATCCCCACCCTCGGAGGGCGCGCCTGCGTCCCAAGCCACGGCGTGGCACCCGCTGTAGTGGCCGTGCGGCCGCGCACCGATCTCGAGCGCCATTCGGATGCCGTCGCCGGTGTTGTACCGGGTGCCCCGGACCTTGGCGAGGTCCCATCCGGGACCGAGGTAACGCGTGCGCATCTCGGCATTGGCCTCGAATCCGCCGCAGGCCAGGACGACCGAGCGCGTCGCGATCTCAGACAGGCCGTCCGGACCGCGTACCGCTATGCCCCGTATCCCACCCATCCGGTCCGTCAGCAGATGGTCGCCCATCGTCCCGTATTCGACGTCGATGCCGAGCCCGATCGTGCGTTCAAAGAGCGAGTCGACGAGCCCTTTGCCCGCTCCGACCGTTTCGCACGTGAGCCCGCCCCAGAACTTGAAGACGCCATCGACCTTGAACGACTGACGGCTGTACATGAGGCCCCAGCGGACGCCCTGTTGCCGCAACCAGATCGCGGTCTCGTACGCCTTGTTGACGAGGATTTCGGCCAGCTCCGGGTCCGACATCCCGCCGGTCACCCGCATCAGGTCATCGTAGAAAGCGCTGCGCGGGTACGAGCCGACATCGATCTGCGCCCGCTCTGCGTCCGAGATCTCGCCGATCAACGGGATCAGGTCTTCGATCCCCTCGTAGGGAAAGCGGACGGCGCCGCCGGTGACGTAAGAGTTGCCGCCGCGCGCCGCCTCGGGCGCCTTTTCGAGCACCAGGACGCCCGCGCCGCCTTCGCGGGCGGCGATCGCCGCACTCAGCGCGGCGTTGCCGGCGCCGACGACGATAACGTCGTACCGATCATTCCGAGGGGGCATTCAGATCTCCGGGCGTGCATGGTTAGTACGGGGTGGGTTCGCTCGATCGGGCGATGCGTAAAGGGGCAGTCTACCGCTGCTGTAACGTACGGCACGCCGGAGGCCGGGGCCCTGCCCATTCGGCGTCACCAGCCTGTCATCCTGAACTTGATTCAGGATCGACCAGTACGGCGGCATCGCCCGGAGTGCCGGGTATCGCTCGTCCCGGTGACTCTCGCTGCCAAATTCTCGCGCCCTGTGGAAACGAGCGGATCCTGAATCAAGTTCAGGATGACGACAGCACCATCAATGAGCGGACGAAATGTCATCCATCCCTCGTGCGCACGTCACCAGCCCGGCACCCGGCATGCCTGACTACCCGGGCTCGGTGAGACAGCTACTCCCCCGCTGCATCCGCCTTCTTCCGGGCGAGCGCGCTGATCGCCTCCAGCACCACGCGGTGCGCGAGCTGCGCCGTGATGCCCGCCGAGTCGTAAGGCGGGGACACCTCCACGATATCCATCGCCACCAGGTGGACCTCGGATCCGACGATCCGGCGGATGGCCCGCAGTAGCTCGCGCGCCGTCAGGCCGCCCGGCTCGGGGGTGCCCGTGCCGGGCGCGAATCCGGGGTCGGCGACGTCGATATCGACCGACAAATACAGGTGCTCCGCTCCGTCCAGCGCCTCTGAAATGGCGTCCGTGATCACGTCGTCGAAGCCGCGTGTTTCGATCTCCGACATCAGGTGCCAGCGCATGCCCTGTTCCAGCATCCAGTCAAATGTTTCCTTCGGCGGCCAGTAACCGCGCAACCCGACCTGGACGAAGTTCTTGCCCGGCACGGCGCCCGACTCGATCAGCCGCCGCATCGGGTTGCCGTGGGCGATCAGCACTCCCCCGTACCCGGACTCGCCCGTGTCTGCGTGGGCGTCAAAGTGGACGATGCCGACGTTGCCGTGGCCGTACTTGTCGGCGACCGCGGTGGCGGACGGAAGCGTGATCGAGTGGTCTCCGCCCAGCACGATCGGAAGCGTGCCGGCCTCCAGCGCCTCGGCGACTTTTGCCTTCACCGCGTCGTGGCTCAGTTGGAGATCGGACGGCGGGCAGTTCGCGTCCCCAAAGTCGACCACCTTCATGTACTGAAGAGGGTCCACGTCCAGCCCGAGGTGGTACAGGGTCCGGGAGGCGGTCAGGTAGGACGCCTCGCGTATCGCCCTCGGACCGAAGCGCGTGCCCGGCCGGTAAACGACGCCCATATCCACGGGCGCGCCGAGGATGGCGATGTCGGCGCCGGACGCCTTGAGTTCGTCGAAATCCCGCGCGAAGGGCAGGTGCAGATAGGTCGACAGCCCGACGAATGCGGGATGCTGCTCTTCGTCATGGAGGTTAGTCATGGCGTTAGTGGTCTCTTAACGGCTGGATGATCCGATTCACGACAGTGTGCCATCACGCCCGGTACTGGCGGTGCAGGTCGTTTACCCTCGTCATTCAACGCCGGATGTGGCTCAGGTAATTGTTAATATGTCAGAATTGACATATAGTGGAGCGGTCGATGCGGCTAGATCAGGGCAAGCCAATCATCTGGCTGTCCGGCGAGATCAAGACCCCGCCGTTCTCGACGGAAGCGCGAGTTGAGGCAGGGGTGCTGCTACGACAGGTTCAGCGAGGGGAATCGCCGGCTGCGCCTCATTCGCGGCCAATGTCGGTTATTGGAGCACGATGCCACGAATTAAGAATCCGCGAGAGAAACAAGATCTGGCGAGTGATATATCGGACTGATCACGACGCAGTAATAGTCCTTGCCGTATTTCAGAAAACTACTCGCACAACGCCCAGAAACGTGATCGAAAACAGCAGACGCCGGTTGTCACAGTACGACGCGGCGGTCCGTAACGATCGAAGATGATGATGGATTCTAAGAAACGAGCCAGACTCGAAGCCGCCGGGTGGAAGGTCGGCTCTGTTTCGGACTTCCTCGGCCTCACGGAGGAAGAACGTAACTACATCGAGCTGAAACTGGCCCTGAGCGACCTTCTGGTGACCAGTAGAACCGAAGCCGATTTGACTCAGAAACAACTCGCCAGGCGCATGAAGTCGAGCCAGTCGCGGGTGGCGAAAATGGAGTCCGGTGATCCGGCGGTCAGTATCGATCTTCTGGTAAAAGCGCTATTTCAGACGGGTGTGACCAGCGCCCGGCTCGGGTCGGTCATCGCCGAGTCCAGACCAGCTTACGATTAATTAGCGCCTCAAAGCACCGGAGCGAATGGCGCGCCCACGAGCTTCAGGCGATGGTCATGCCGCCGTCCACCACGTAATGGCCGCCGGTGGCGTACCCGGCGTCGTCTGAGGCCAGGAAAGCGATCCACGGCGCGATGTCCTCGGGCGTGCCGAGCCGGCCCAGTGGGATCGCCGACTCCATCGTCTCGCGCCGGCCGTCGGGGTCCGGGTGATCGTCCCAGTCCGGCGTGCGTTCCAGCGCGCCGGGACACACGGCGTTGGACCGGATGCCGTGCTTTGCGTAGTGGACGGCGATGTGGCGATTCAGGCCGAGCAGGGCGCTCTTGGCCGTCATGTAAGAGACGTTTGGCGTCCGGCCGTTCAATGCGGTGATCGAGCTGACGATCACCACAGACCCGCCGCCGCCCTGCCGGATCATCTGCGCCAGCCCGTGCTTGCAGGTCCGGAAGACGCCGCGCAGGTTGACGTCCTGCGTGCGCTCCCACTCCTCCTCGTCCATCTCGAACAGATTAACGTCGGTGTTGTGGCGTTGAATTCCGGCGTTGGCGACGATAACGTCGAGCCTGCCAAACACCTCGACCGTCCGCTCCACCGCAGCCCGGACATCGCTTTCGACCGTGACGTCGGTCGGCACCGCCAGTGTCCGTGATCCGCCCGCAGCGATCTCCGCGGCGACCTCTTCGACGCCCTGTGCCGGGATTCCGGCGAGCGTCACCGCGGCGCCGATGTTCGCCATATACCGGGCGCTCGCCGCGCCGATACCGCTGCCGGCCCCGGTGATGAGCGCCACCTTGCCGTCGAGCCGCATGTGATCTCCTGAATTCGATTGGCCGGTCACTGCCCGTCTGGACTGGTCCGGCCGCGCCTTCAATCTGCCATTTATGTGCCGCCGGATGGTAACCCACGGCGGCACAGGCGCCAGCGCCAGGCACGTCTTGGGGGGCGTTTACCAGATGTCGCCGACCCGGCCGCGCTTCGGCAGGCCGCGCTTCTCCCAGTATCCCGGCGGGAATCCTCCGACGATGTCGATGTCGGTGATCCACTTCGCCCACTTGTACCCGTACAGGCCGGGAATGGCGAGCCGCAGTGGCGACCCGAACCGGGCGAGGCGCTCTCCGTTAATTTCGTAAACGAGCAACGCCTCCGCCGACTCCAGATCGCTCAGCCGGCTCGTCGTGAAGTAGTCGTCGGCGCAGCGGAACACCGCTGTTTCGGCGCCCGGCATCGGGCTCGATTCCGATACCAGGTCGGCCAACAGGAAGCCCTTCATAACGCTGTTATTCCGGAACCCACCGACGCAGTCCATCCGGGTCGGCCTTTCGACGGCCGGGCGGGCGAGTATGGCCTCGAAATCCAACTCCAGTTCGTTGTCGCACAGTCCGCCGACTCTCAGCCGGTAGTCGTCAAGATCCACCTCCGGGACGCCCCAGAACGACAGGTTGCCCAGTTTTTCCGTCGGCGTCATCTCGTTGCGCTGGTTCACCCGGAACACCTTTTTCATCCCGAGAATCCACAGGAGGCCGAGCGCAGTGAGCGGCTTTCGTAGAAAGTACGGGAAGAAAATCCAGAGCCAGTAGACGACCCTGGTGAACAGGCGTGAGCTCATGGTCCTCCTGTAACGGTCATAGACCATGCGTCACTCCCCTCGTTTCCGCGTCAGACCCCGTTTGTAGCGCGAGGATCGCAGGCCCCGGTTCGTCCAGGCTACCGTCTAGAAATTCAAGAATGAGCCGGGTCAGCTCGTCCGGACGATCCTCCTGGATGTAGTGGCCGGCCTTCTCCACGATCTCCACTCGTGCGTGAGGCATGGCCTCCAGTATCCAGTCCAAGCCCAGCCATCGGGTCACAGGATCACGGTCGCCTGCGATGAACAGTGTCGGCGTCTTCAGCCCGGTCAGTCGCCGACGAGTCTCCGCCATCGGCCGCCACGCCTCGTCGCCGCTGCTCAGCGGAAGCATCTTTGGAAATGCCGCAACGCCCTTTCGCGATGCGTAATCGGGGTGCCGCTCCCGATACTCGCGTAGGACCTCTGCGGGCACCCGTGACAGGCTGCCAAATCGTATGGCGTATCGCCCGAACAGGTTGAACCTGCGCACCAGCAGGTCGGACAGCAACGGCGTACGCGTCGGCAAACGGAACCACCACGGTGCGCGGAAACCGGTGCCGGCAAAGGTGCTGACTAGCACGAGCGCCTTCATGTTCTCCGGGTGGCGAACGGCGTACTGAAGGCCGATCGGTCCGCCCCAGTCATGCAGCACCAACGTCAAGTCTTTGAGCCCGAGCGTCTCGATAAGCCGCTCCAGCATCCCGGCGTGCTCGACGAAGGTGTAGTCGCGGTCCGGCGGCTTGTCCGAGAGCCCGAAGCCCATCAGGTCCGGCGCTATGGCCCGGCGGCTGGCCGCGATCGATGGGATGATCTTGCGCCACAGATAGGACCAGGTCGGCTGACCGTGCAGCATCAGGACCGGGTCGCCGGCGCCCTCGTCGACGTAGTGCAGGCGCACGCCGTGAACATTCAAGAAATGGCTCTCGAACGGGTATTCGTGCCTGCCGCTCCCTGCTTTCCCTGAGTTCAAGCACAGCCTCCCACCGGCCGCCAACCCTGCAGTGCATCTGCCCGGGTGCATCTGGGGGACGGCCCGTTACTGCTTGAGATGCGGCATCCGCGAACGCGGCGCTGGCCGGGTGGAATACCGGTCCCCGGTCCCCGGTGGCCGGATGACGGCGGCAAAGCGCACGGCGACCCCGCTGGTACGGGCCGCCCGACGATGAGGGCCGCTGACGCCCCTCGGCGCGCGGTCAGGGTCACTACCAACAGCCCGTGCCCGTGTGGCAAGGACCGGAACGTGAAGGCATGCTGCGTACGGTTATGTGACGACCAGTTTCGAAATCTACGCATGGCGGGCGCTGCGGATACCGACGAATACGACATTAGCGACTTTGAGCTAGAAGCGTGATGTCTTAAATTGCCTTCACAGGAGGTGAAGGGCATGCCTTGTAGAGTAGGAATCACCACTGATGTAGGAGTGCGCAAGGCCTACTGGGAAAATCAGGTCGTAAGCCTCACTGGCTGGCGAATTTTGAACACCTATCGGACCCGGCAAGAGGCTCAAGCTCACGAAACAAGGTACGCGAAGCAGTACGGATGTGTAGCTTCACCAGGAGGAGCTCCAACGTCCGGTCCGTGGTCCGTGTATCGCTTCGACTACATAAGAACACGAGGCTAGCGTGGGATTTTGACCTGCAAAGAGTGCGAGCAGGTATTCCAAGGGACCGAGCGGTCGCTAGCGGCCCGCCGCGCGGGTCCGCGGTCGGCCGCAACAGCCCTCGCTCGTGCGGAATCGGGAAAAAGGTAAAGACGTGTTGCGCCTCTGTCGCGTGACCACCCGGGTCAGGACGGGAAGAAGATCGACTGGAACCGTCCGGCGTCGAGCGTGAAATAGATCAGGCCTGCGCCGACCGCGATCAGCAGTACGCTCGCCACGCGCTGTATATGTCCGCTGGAAGCGCGCATCCGGCGGAGCAACCCTCCCTGAGACACTCCGACCAGTACCGACACCCCGAGCATCAACCCTCCCATGACGGCGGCGAACACGAGAAACGCCACCAGCGCCAGCCAGAACCCGCCGGTCGTGAGTGCGAAGGCCGCGACCGCGGCCAGGAAAGGGCCCACTCAGCCGACGCCGACAAGCACGTACCCGGCGCCGTACCCGTATAGCCCGCGCAGTGAGCGCGAATCGCCTTCGTGCTCGATCGCCCAGACCGACACCTTCGACAACAACCGGAGCCGGTGCGTCAGGTCCAGGATGTGGACGACGCCCATCGTCAACACGAATGCGCCGATGCCGATCCGCAGGGCCTTCGCTCCGGCACTGGGATTGTCGCCCGTGATGGACAGGTCGGCGCCGATCCCCGTACCGAGCAGCGCGATCAGCAGCCCGAGCAGGGCTACGACCGTCACCACGCCGGCCGCCGCGGCCAGGCCGTTCCGCAGCGCGCCACGCAGCCCGGCTGCGCCTCCGGACGCGCCCGTGTCGTCAGTGCCGCCGGCCGCGAA
>JACZRO010000001.1 GCA_022574675.1 Chloroflexota bacterium | reverse complement strand
GTGGCTCATTACCACGAGCGGCGGCTTCTCGTCTGGCGGTCCCGTGAAGTCCCGGTTCTTCGGCGGATACCAGATCGCGTGCGCTGTCTGGCCGCCGCCAACCGGGAACGAAATCGGCTCGGGTTCTGATAGATAACCGATGTCGACGGACGCGTCACTGCCGCGCTTTAAGACTTCCGATACGCCATCCGGGATGCTGACTGTGACGACCGCGGCGCCGGAGCCGGAAGACGCTCCCAGGCCCACAACCCGCGGCCGGTCAGGGTCGTCGAGTATCGCTACGTTGCCGTAGGAAGCGCCGAGAGATGTAAACGGGATGTCGATCGGCTTCACCCCGTCGCCTGCCGGGTCCACGATCCCCATCCCGGCGATGGTGTCTTTACTCCAGGTCGCAAGCAGTCGGCCGTCGGGCAGGAAGCCGTAGGTGGACGCGCCGAGGCCCCACATCGGGTGTCCGAATTCCGCCTCCATTGGCGCAAGCGCGAGCGCTTCGCCGTTATCGTCGAGGACGTACAGGTTCCACCAGCCTGATTCGTCCGACACGAAATAAAGGCGCCCCTCGGGCCCCCACTCGGGCTGGTAGATCGAAACGCCGTCTCGCCCGGCCGCCACCCGAACGTTAAAGCCGTCACCTCGGTCATCGAGGTCGGCGACCTCAAGGTATGAGCTGTCCCAGGGCATATTCGGGTGGTTCCACGCCAGCCAGCAGATGCGACGCTCATCCGGGCTCAGCCGCGGCGCTGCATAGAAGTCGCCACCCGTCCCAACGACTTTCTGTTCACCTGATTCGTCCAGGCTGAGGCGCACGATCTCATTAACGGCCTCCCCGCCGTCAGCGGGGTGGGTCTCCCGCACGCAGTACATCGCCGCGCCGTCCGCAGTCACCCGTCCATCGGCGAAACGCACCCTCGATGCCGACTCCCGAGTGATCGGCTCGGGCGATCCTTTGAACGACGATCCCGGTCGTTGTCGATAAAGTCGCTGATCTTCAAAGTTCGAGAAATAGACGACGCCTTTATGCACGATATACGCGCCGCCGCCGTACTCGTGCACCGTGCTGCGGACGTTGAACCCCTCCGGCGTCACGTCCTCGATCGAGCCGTCGGGCCTTCGTACCACCAGTACGTTGCGTCCGCCCTCAAGCGGCCGGCCCTCAAGCCAGTACACGTCCTCGCCGTCGACCGACACGGAGCTCAATCGGACCCCGGCCGCCGACACCGTCTCGGCGGTTATCGGCGAGCGCCATGAACCGTATGGAGCGACGGTCTTTTCCGGCATCTGGGACCGGCTCCTTCCCGGGTTCCTTGTGGCGGTTCCGCTCAGGCCAGGGCGCTGAAGTATATTTGCCGGACGAAGAGACCTTCTGGCCGGGGCGCCGGTTCGGAACACCGGGCACGACCTGGAAGATCCACGACACACTGCACACACAGGGACGGAATATGCGAACCAACCCGATGAAGGAAGGCCTGGCGCGAGGCGAGGCGCAGATCGGATCGTGGGTCAACATGGTCCGCAACCCGGCCATCCTCCAGCTTATGAAGTCTGCCGGAATGGACTTCGCGCGGGTTGATATCGAGCACTCGTCTCCTTCGATGGAAACGATCGGCAACATGGCCCTCCTGTCCCGCGCCCTGGGCTTTCCGATCACCGTGCGGCCCCCGGAAGGCAACCGCGAGTGGATCACGCGGCTTCTTGACTCCGGCGTCTGGTGCCTTCACATCCCGCAGGTCGACACTCCGGAGATCGCCGAGGAAGTGGCAAGCGCATCCCATTACGCTCCGGACGGTCTGCGCGGCATGGCCGGGTTCGGCCCCGGCACCGATTACGAGACCGGTCCGCTCGGCGAGACCCAGCGCTTCATCAACGACCAGATTCACATAACGATCATGTTCGAGTCGCAACAATCGTTCGACCACCTGGACGAGATCATGAGCGTGCCCGGCATCGACGCCGTGACGCTCGGTCCGTCGGACCTGGCGCAAGAGTTGGGCGTATTCGCCACGCCGGACCAGGCGAAGGTGATCGACGAGTACAGGACCCGTTTGATCGAGGGCGCGGTCAAGCACGGGAAACAGGTGTCGATGCTCGTGAGCTCGATCGAACAGGGCGAGCAGTGGATAAAGGCGGGCGCCAAGATCATCTGCTACTCGAGCGAGGTGGAGATGCTACGTCGCGGTATGGCTGAGGGAGCGCAGAAGCTGCACGCCGCCGCCGGTTAAAGCCAGTCCGGTGTCAGCCGGCGGCTTCATCCGCATGCCGACCCGCGTGGTCCTTGACGGACCGGTCTAGAACCTCGACAAGCCTGGCAGCGAACCCATCGACGCTGACCCCGGTTAGCTCCGCGCCGAGTGGAGTGACCGAGACCCAGTTGTGGCGCATCGCCCAGATGTCTGTGCCGGGGTCCATTCGGGAGCGATCATCGAGGGCAGATGCACGGCGTTGGATCCAGTACATGGTTCGGTAGCCGCGTGTCTGCGTTTCCACGGTATCCGCCACGATGCGCTTGCCTAAGCCGGTCAGCATCGCGCCCCGGTAAGGCCCGTCGCTGATCCTCGGGAAGTTGACGTTCACGAACGGCGTCGGGCCCCCTGCCGTGACGTGTTCGAGCATCGACTCCGCCAGATCGTGAATCGCTGCGCCTACCATGGGCGATTCGGCGTCACCGGCGATCCCGACAGAGATCGCCGCCGAGGCCGTGCCGTTCAGGAAGCCTTGCAACGCCGCGCCGACCGTCCCGGACACGATCAGGTCCGTCCCGATGTTGTTGCCGGTGTTGATCCCGCTAAGCAACAGGTCGACCGGCTCTTCAGAGAGCTGCTTGAGACCGAGAATCACGGAATCGCCCGGCGTGCCTTCGACCGCCCACGCCTGTACGCCGGGGACGGGTGAAATGATCGACTTCACACGCACCGGGTCGTTGAGCGTGAGTCCGGCGCCGACACCGCTGCGGTCCCGGTCGGGCGCGACCACCATAACGTCGCCAAGGTCTTTTACCGCCTCGACCATCGCCCACAGGGCCGGGTTGAAGGCGCCGTCATCGTTGGAGATCAGAATTCGCAATGCGTTGTGCCACCTGCCCGGGCAGTGCAATCCCAGGATGGTTCGAAGGGATGGTTCAAAGAATGAGGGTTCAGTCCAGCCGGACGTTATCGATCAGCCGCGTGTTTCCGATCCTCACCGCCACGAGCGCGAGCGCAGCAGTCCGAGATACTACGGAGGCGCCGGAGTCCGGTTCGGGAATCGGTTCAAAGGTCGCTGCTTCGACAACAGCGGCATAGTCCAGTGTAGCGAGCGGTTCGGCTTCGATCACTGTACGCATAACGCCTTCCAGGGCGGACGACCCGTGCGTGCCGCCGTTCCACGCCTCCCGGGCGCAGCGCAGCGATCGGTAGACAACCTCTGCGGCCGAGCGTTCCTCCTCCGACAGGTAAGCGTGACGGCTGCTCATGGCAAGCCCGCGCCCGTCCCGCACCGTCGGTACCGGGACGATCTCGATCTCGAATAGGAGATTGCGTGACATCCGGCGCACTATCTCCAGTTGCTGGGCGTCCTTCTCGCCGAAGTAGGCGAGATCGGGGCGTGTCGCGATGAACAGCTTGGCGACGATTGTCGCCACCCCGCGCAGGTGCCCGTGCCTGTGCGCTCCTTCCAGGATTTCTCCTATCGGGCCGGGGTCGACCGTGAACGCGTCGCCGGGTGGATACATCTCACCGACAGACGGGGCGAAAACGACGTCCACTCCCGCGTTTCGCATGACGGCGAGGTCGCGCTCGCGGTCAGCGGGGTAGTGGTCCAGGTCCTCGTTTTCGCCGAACTGTGTCGGATTCAGGAACAGGGAGGCGATCACCGTCCCGGCCCGCTCCCGGGCAGCGCCCAGTAACGCCTCGTGCCCCGCGTGAAGCCCGCCGAGCGTCGGCACGAGCGCGACGGGAGACGTCAAGGACGCGCGCTCCGAGCGCATCGCAACCACGGTCTCGATTATTCGCACGGCGCGTTCCCGTCTATTCCCGACTATTCACGGTCCGGGCCGGGCTGGCGCTGGCCGGGAACGATTCGGCGGAGGTGGGGAACCTGTGATGCCGGACATCATCGGCGTACCTGGACAACGCCTCGTCGATCACGCCGGCGAGATCGCCGTACCGGCCTGCGTGCCTCGGCCGGAAGTCCGGCAACAACCCGAGGAGATCGTGAAATACCTGTACCTGCCCGTCGCATTCGGGCCCGGCGCCGATACCGATCGTCGGCACGGTGAGCCTCTCCGTGACGGTAGCGGCGACTTCCGGGGGCAGCAGCTCCAGCACCACTGCGAACGCGCCGGCTTCCTGGATGGCGAGAGCGTCTTCCAGCAGGCGCGCAGCGGTTTTCTCGGTCCGGCCCTGGACCCTGTAGCCGCCGAGTTGGTGAACCGACTGCGGTGTGAACCCGACGTGACCCATTACGGCGATCCCGGACTCGGTCAATCGCTTCACCGTCGGCGCGATCGCAACACCGCCCTCCAGCTTCACCGCCTGCGCGGCGCCTTCCTGGAGCAGGCGCGCGGCGTTGCCGAGGGCCATCTCCTCACTGACCTGGTAGCTCATGAACGGCAGGTCGGCCACGATCAGCGGTGAAGGTGCGCAACGGGCGACCGCGGCGGAGTGGCGGACCATGTCCTCCATTGAGACCGGCACGGTCGAATCGAAGCCGAGCACGACCTGGCCGAGACTGTCCCCCACGAGCACCATAGGGATCCCTGCGCGCTCCGCAGCCCCGGCCGACAGGGCATCGTATGCGGTGACCATTACGATCCGCTCACCGCGTCGCTTCATCTGCGCGATCTGGCGGGTTGTCACCCTCATATCGAATCCCCTTCGTTTTCGGCGGTCCCCTCACGACTCCCAGCGTTCCGATCATCCTCGGCAGACGGTGCGCCGGATTCCAGCGAACGGCGCAGCAGGGCTTCTATCTCGTTTCTCGCTTCCGGCGAGAGCCCTTCATGTTCCGCAAACAGCGGCATCGCGTCGCTGGTCAGCGCGGCATATGCATGCGCCATCTCTGGCGAATGTCGCGCCGTTGCCTCCAGGTGCATGCGTACCGTTTCGACATCGCCGCGCACGGCCGGTCCCGTGAACGCGGCGGGCAGCCCGTCGCGGCCGACGCCTTCTACGGTGGCGGCGGTCAGTGGCCGTAGAGCGGCCAGCGCGTCGGCCCGGGATATACCCATCTCCTTCCACATCTCTGCCGCGAGACCCATCAGAGCGGCGACCAGGCCGCACGCCATTACTGCCGAGGCGTGATAAGCGGCGCGATTGTCGTCACGGATCGTGAACGGCTTCGCTCCGATCGCGTAGGAGGTCTTTTGTAGCCAGTCCAGCAGAGTAGGGTCGTCCGACCCGACTGCGGCCCATGCCCCGGTAATTAGCCCGGCGCTGTCGTGGTTCGGGAAGGTCTGTAGAAGGTGCAACCCGCCGGTCCGCGCCCCTGATTCGTACGCCGCCGCCAGGTTGCTCACCGGCAGGACGCCGGAGCAGTGAATCGCGGCCTGCCCGGTCCGCCACGAGATCCCGCGACAGACCGCTTCTATTTCGCCGTCGGGAGTCGTGATGAACACGGCGCTGGCGATGTCGGCGACGTCTTGCGGACTCGCCACCGGAGCACAACCGGGGACGCGTTCGGCGAACGCCTCCGATGACGACGTGCTACGAGAATTGACCGCCGTCACACGGTAGCCGCCGCCGTGCAGGGCGACAGCGAGGCTCGTCCCGAGCCGGCCCGCGCCAACGAACCCGATCGGGGTGTCTATATCCAGCCTCAGGGCGTCGTCATTAGTCATGAGCCGCCTCCTCGCTATGAGACCGCCGGGCGGTCTGGGCCAGGTGCTCGGCCGCCGATGGCACGCCGCCCAGGCCGGTGGCGTTCTCGACCGAAGAGAGGATGGCGCCCACCATGGCGCGCATGGCGGCCGCTCTCAGGCGGTCCTCGATTCCGGCGATCGCCGTTTCACCGGACAGGCCGGGATGCGCTCCTGTTGCGAGAGCGAACACGGTGTCGCCGTCCCCGGCCATGTGTGCCGGCCGGACCGCCATGGTGATCGCATCCTGTCCCGCCCCCGCAAACCTGCTGGCGGCCTTTTTGTCCAACCCGGCGTTGGTCGCAACCACTCCGATTACCGTGTTGGCGGTATTGCGCGCCCCCAGCAGGTCGCGCATCGGGGGTGGGTCGTCCACGAGGGCGTCCAGAGTGTTCTCGAACCCCCCGGAATCGCCATTTCCAACATCGGTTCGCGGCCCCGCGACAACTGCGCCCGTGTCCGGGTCGATGATGCTGCCTACCGCGTTCGTCACGACCAGCGCCCCGACGAAAATGCCGTCACCGAGCGATACAGACGCCGTGCCGACCCCGCCCTTCACGGCGCGATCCATGCCCCGCAGCTTGCCGAGGGTCGCTCCGGTGCCAGCGCCGGCCGAGCCAAGTTCAAACTCAGGCCCGGCGGCTTTCGCAGCCGCGTAGCCGTCTTCGGCGGTCGGCCGGACGAGATGGGTAATCAATCCAAGGTCGAAGATGATCGCCGACGGTACGAGCGGGATGACGGCCCGTCCGAATTTCAGACCTCGTCCTTGCTCCTCCAGGTATCGGACGGCGCCCGTCGCCGCTTCAAGGCCGAAGGCGCTCCCCCCGGAAAGCATGATCCCGTGGCAGTGTTCGATCGTAGCCAGCGGGTGCAGGAACTCCGTGTCGCGGCTGCCGGGAGCGGCCCCGCGCACGTCCACGCCGCCAACTGCGGGGCGATCTACCAACACGGCCGTGCAACCCGTGCCGTGTTCAAGGTCAGTGTGATGGCCGACCGATATGCCCGGGACGTCGGTGATCCGGCCCCGGGATGGATTTTTGGCCGGAGACGTGGGGTCTGGAGGAGTGGCTGCTGACGATGTGCTCGATGATCGCAACTGTTGCTCGCTCTGGACCGTGACGCACCGATATTCGTCAGGACGCGTAGGGGAGCGGGCGGCGGCGCCGCAGGCCGGGGCGTCTCCTCGTTGATCTCCGTGACGCCGTACGCCTGCATTTGGTGGTGCATGCCGTCGGCCGGATATCTTCGGGCTATTGCCCCGTCACTCACCTCTCCGCGCCCGGCGTTTTCGGAACCCCGGGAGGGTATGGAGTTAGCGGTGGAACACGAGGTTAGCACGAACGGATAACGGTTTTGTACCCGGGGCCAATCACGCTGCCAATTTCGACAGGGGAAAACCGGGTTCCGGCGACCCGCTTCCGGATACCCTGACGCGGTCGTATACTCGCCCGATACCCATTTCCGCAACGGCGCGTCGAAATTCGTAATTCGGACCGGTTTCGGGTTCACCGCCGAATCTGTCCCCCGGATGTGTTCTCGGGCCGGGATGGGTGAAACGACACCATAGCCCATACCGTTTGGGGGTACCGTCCGCGTTGGCCCAGCTCAAGGAACTCAAGCGTGCATACGGTTTTGATGATGTCGCCATCGCTCCCGGCGAGATAACGGTCAATCCGGAGGGCGTGGACACAACGTTCACGCTTGATGGGCACGAGTTCAAGATTCCCTTCCTGGCGTCGGCGATGGACGCCGTCGTAAATCCCGCGTTTGCGGCGGAGTTGCACCGGCTCGGCGGACTGGCGGTTCTGAACCTTGACGGCTTGCAGACTCGATACGAGGACACCGAGGAGATCTACTCAGACATCGCAAGCAAACCCCGTGCGGAAGCGACCGCCTTCCTCCAGAAGATTTACAGCAAGCCCGTACAGGATGACCTCGTGTCCCGCCGGGTTGAAGAGATCAAGGCAAGCGGCGCCACGTGCGCCGTTTCCGTTATCCCGGCCAATACCAAACGACTGGCCCCGATAGTTAAAGAGGCCGGCGCAGAAATCCTTGTCGTACAGTCCACCGTGACGACCGTCAAACATATTTCGAAGAGTCTCCGCGGCCTGATCTTCTCGGAACTTGTCGAGAGCATCGGACTCCCCGTGCTGGTCGGCAACACCGTCAGCCCGGAGGTGACGCGTCAGCTAATGGAGCAGGGCGTCTCCGGCGTCCTCGTCGGGGTCGGCCCCGGCGCCGCCTGCACGAGCCGGGAGGTCCTCGGTATCGGCGTCCCACAGGTCACGGCGACCATCCAGACGGCATACGCCCGGGACCAGTACTTCGAAGACACGGGCCGCTACGTCCCGATCATTACCGATGGCGGCATCAGGACGGGTGGAGACGTCTGCAAGTCCATCGCCGCCGGGGCCGATGCCGTCATGATCGGCACGCCGTTCGCTCAGGCGAAAGAAGCTCCGGGGCTGGGCTTCAACTGGGGCATGGCCACGCCGCACGCGTCGCTGCCGAGGGGCACGCGGATCGAGGTCGGCACCACGGCCAGCCTTGAGCAGATACTACTGGGGCCGTCATCGCTCACAGACGGCACACAGAACCTGGTCGGCGCACTTGAGATATCGATGGGGATGGTCGGCGCTTCCACAGTGCGGGAGATGCACGATGCGGAAATGATCTTCGCCCCGTCCATTAAGACCGAAGGCAAGATCTTCCAGCATGCGGGGCTGGGCTCGTAGTCCTCGTAATCAGGGGGCGGCAGGCCCGGCATACACACCGATCACGGCTATCCTCGCCGACGGTACCGGGAATGAACCCGGAAGTCGGCAGATGAAGGAGCGGGCCTGATGCCTTCCTTCCGCGCGCCCCGCGGCACCTACGACATACTTCCCGGCGATCAGCCTTACTGGTCGTTCGCCATGCGCACAGCGGCAGAAGTCGCATCTCGATTCGGTTACGGCCGTATCGACACCCCGGTCTTCGAGGCCACCGACCTGTTCGAGCGGGGTGTGGGCGACGCCACCGACATCGTCCAGAAGGAGATGTATACCTTCGAGGATCATGGCGGGGATTCGATGACCCTGCGGCCGGAAGGGACCGCGGGCGTTTGCCGGGCATACATCGAGCACGGACTGCACAATCAACCGCAGCCCGTGCGCATGTACTACCAGGCGAACTTCTTCCGTTACGAACGGCCTCAGGCTGGAAGGTTCCGGCAGTTCTCTCAGTTCGGCGTTGAGGCGATAGGGGACGGATCTCCGTACGTGGATGTCGAGGTGATGGAGCTCGGGTGGTCGTTTGTCCGGGCTCTGAACATCTCCGGCGCGAGCCTTCGAGTAAACAGCATCGGGGATTCCGAGTGCCGTCCGGCCTACCTTGACGCGCTACGCGACTATTACCGGGATCACATCGACGATATCTGCGACGACGACCGACGGCGCCTGGAACGTGCGCCGCTGAGGTTGCTTGACTGCAAGAAGTCGCAGTGCCAGTCGATAGGCGACACAGCCCCTAAATCGACCGACTACCTGTGCAACGCCTGCAAAGCGCACTGGGTTCTGGTTCTTGCGCTGCTGGAAGGGCTCAAGGAAACGTACCCGGACCTTGACTACTACGTCGATCACCGGCTCGTCCGCGGGCTTGACTACTACACGCGGACGGTGTTCGAGATCGAGCCGGAGAACGCCGCAGGGCAGAGCACCTTGCTAGGTGGCGGCCGGTACGACGGACTGATCGAGGAGATCGGCGGACAGCCAACTCCGGGCATTGGATTTGCCAGCGGGCTGGACCGCCTGGTCGCCCACGTCAAGTCCCAGGAAGACTTCGAGTCTCCGGAGATCGGCCCCGATGTTGTCATCGTCCACCTGGGCGAGGCCGCGGGACGGCGCGGCGCCTCGCTCGCTGCCGGGTTGCGGGCCGCCGGTGTTGCCGTGCTGGTTGCTCCCGCCGGCCGCAGCATGCGCGCCCAGATGAGGTACAGCAACGCCCTTAACGCCCGTTACGCCCTGATCATCGGCGATCGTGAGCTTGAGTCTGGAGAGGGCTCCCTCAGGCCGCTCCAGGAGGATTCCGGCCAGGCCGGGGTGTCGTTGGACGTAGAGGCGATCGCAAGGGCTGTCCGGGGGGCGTAGCGCCGCCGACACTGGGTCGCAATGACGGGCTGCTCTGGTCTTTCGTTATGATTCCCCACCGGCCCAGGGGCGCAACCACCCCGTGATATTCTGAGTCCGTGCTGGAATCTACTCTTGAGAAGATCAAGGCGATCGTAGATCGTCATGGCGAAGTCGAACGCGAAATGTCCGACCAGGCTGTCGCGTCCGATCCAAATGCGATCCGGCGGCTCGGCAAGGAGTACGCACAACTCCAGGCCATCGTGGAGCTTGCGGGGCAGCATGGACGGGTGGTGGATGAGCTTGAAGGCGCGCGAGAGATTCTGTCCGGTGAGGCGGACCCTGACCTGTCGGAAATGGCGCGCGAGGAGGTCCAGCGGCTCGAGGCGGAGGAGGTCCGCCTGACCGGGGAGCTAGAGCTGGCCCTGCTGCCGCGCGACGTAACCGCCGATGCCGACGCGATCGTCGAAATCCGGGCCGGAGCGGGCGGAGATGAGGCCGGGTTGTTCGCTGCCGAGCTATACCGGATGTATCAGCGGTACGCCGAGTCCGTCCACTGGAACGTTACTCTCGTCGATATCAACGAAACCGGCATCGGTGGCGTCAAGGAAGTGATCTTCGAGGTCCGGGGCCAGGGCGCCTTCAACCGGTTGAAGTACGAAAGTGGCGTGCACCGTGTCCAGCGCGTTCCGGCCACTGAGTCGCAGGGCCGCGTCCACACCTCCACGGCGACCGTGGCGGTACTGCCGAAGCCCGACGAGCTGGAGATCGAAATCAAGTCCGAGGATATCCGCGTGGATATCTACCATTCCGGCGGCGCCGGAGGTCAGAACGTGAACAAGGTCGCCACCGCCGTGCGCATGACGCACATCCCGACAGGGCTCGTCGTCACGTCCCAGAAAGAGCGGTCTCAGCTTCAGAACCGGCAGAACGCTATGAACGTGTTGAGCGCTCGCCTGTGGGACATGCAACTGCGTGAGCAGCAGGAGGCGATCGCCGGGGACCGCAGGGCCCAGGTCGGGACCGGGGACCGGTCGGAGAAGATACGTACCTACAACTTCCCGCAGAGCCGTGTCACCGACCACCGGATCAACATGACCAGCCACAACCTGCAACGATTTCTCGAAGGTGGACTGGACGAGTTCGTCGACGCCCTGCTCCGGGACGAGCAGGCCCGGAAGCTGGCGGCGGTCGGCGCCGGATCCTGAAGGACACCGTGGCCGGGCCCGGCGTCTCCGTACGTCAACTGCTGGAACGGACGCGCGCCCGGCTCGCCGCCGCCGGTATCCAGGAGTACCGGCTCGAAGCCGAGCTTTTATTGCAACACGTACTGGAGATCGACGCAGCCCGCATGTTCGCCGGGCTCAGCGATTCCGTGCCGTCGAAAGCTGAGACGACGCTCCGCCGGGCGGCCGACCGTCGCGCGGACCGGGAACCCCTCGCCTACATCACCGGTCGGAGAACCTTTTATGGTCGCGAGTTCGGCGTCACGCCGGACGTTTTGATTCCACGGCCGGAGACCGAGCTTCTCGTCGATCTGGCGCTCCGATGGGCGGCCGGCCGTTCCGGCCTTCAGATCGCGGACATCGGGACGGGCAGCGGGGTGCTTGCGGTCACGCTGGCGTCCGAGATGAGGGATGCGGCGATCGACGCGGTGGACCTCTCGCCGCGCGCGTTGGACGTGGCGCGATCCAACGCTCGCCAGTTTGGTGTAGCGGACCGTATCGAATTCCTGGAGGGTGACCTCGCCGGCCCGTTGGAAGGCCGCCGGTATCAACTCGTGATCGCCAACCTGCCGTACGTGCGGTCCGACACGCTGACCCGGGCTGAAGCCGAGGTGCGCAGGGAGCCTGTGCTTGCGCTGCTCGGCGGGCAGGACGGGCTTGACGTGATCCGTCGCTTTGCGCCGATGCTTCCGGACATCATGGACCCTGCAGGTTCGCTGGCATTGTTCGAGGTCGACCCGTTGACGGCCGGCGGCGCTGCCGAAACTATCGCCGCCGCGCTACCGGGCGCCCGAGTGCGGGTCGAGCTCGACCTCGCCCGGCTGGAACGTTGCGTGGCGGCGGAACTCGCCTGACGCCGTTCGGACGCATTGCGTGTTCGGGCCGGGTGGTAAAAAGGCTATTCGAGGTGAACTCGATCGGCGAAGAAATTCCGAACGCGAAACACCCCCGGATTCAATCGGGGGTGTCGCTGGTGTGACAGGAGCGCCGAAGGACTCTCTACCGCTTGGTGTACTGCGGCGCCTTGCGGGCCCTCTTCAGGCCGTACTTCTTGCTTTCCTTGACACGAGCGTCCCGGGTCAGGTGCCCTCCTGCGCGCAGCGGAGCGCGCAGGTTCGGGTCCATGACCAGAAGCGCCCGGGCGATGCCGTGCGCCAGCGCGCCGGACTGGCCGGAAGTTCCGCCGCCAGAGATCTTGGCGACAACGGTGACCTTATCCAGCAACTCGCAGGTGCGAAGCGGGGCGGTGGCCTCGTGAATCATCTTCTCAGCGGGGAGCGCCTCTTCTGCGGGCCGGCCGTTGACCGTGATGCCGCCCGGCGTCGCGTAAACGCGCACACGCGCGACCGCGCTTTTCCGGCGACCCGTGCCGTAGTAGTAGTGCTGATCCGTGGTCAACTAGGCATCCCCTTTTGTTGAGCGCGCCTTCTCGGCGCCCTTGATCTGCGCCTCGTGCGGGTGTTCAGGTCCGGCGTAGATCTTGAGCCGGGACAACATTCGGGCGCCAAGTTTCGTCTTCGGCAGCATCCCCTTGACGGAGTGCTGGACGATCCGATCGGGATGGCGCTCCCGCATCATCTCGTACGATATTCGCTTCAAATTGCCCGGGTACTGGCTGTGCCGCAGATACTCTTTCTGCGTCGCCTTGTTGCCGGTGATCTTCACTTTGTCGGCATTGATCACGACGACGAAATCACCGCTGAGCAGGTGCGGAACGTATTCCGGCTTGTGCTTGCCCATCAACAGTATTGCGATCTTCGTCGTAAGTCGGCCGAGGACCTGATCATCGGCGTCGATTACGTGCCAGTCCGCCTCAAGGTCCGAGGCGCTAGGGTTATAAGGCTTAAGCCTGGTGACCATCTAAACGTTGCTCAATCTCTGGCGGCGCGGGGAAGTCCGGTTACATCTGCGCCTGGATAGTTTACCTTCGTCAAACACAGTCCGCGTGCTGGAGCGAGGTCTTTTGCCCGCCCGCGTTCGGCCTGGTCGATCAGCGCCTGGAACTGATCGCCGTCCATCTGAGCGCGACCCACGCGCACCAGGGCGCCTGCTATGCGCCGCACCTGCTGGTGCAAGAACGCATTCCCGCGGATGTCGAACTCGACCTCGTCGCCGTTGCGGCTGACCTTCGCGTGTTCCACCCGTCTGACGGTGATCGCATCTGGCGGAGTCGCCGGACCGGCGAACGCCGCGAAGTCGTGTTCACCGTTCAAGCGGGCCGCGGCCTCGTCCATCGCCGCCTCGTCCAACCGCTGACGGACGTGTGCCGTCCGGTACCTGGCAAACGGCGATCGGGAGCGCCTATCTTTGATTGTGTATCTGTACTCCCTGCTTACGGCATCCCGTCTCGGGTCGAAATCATCCGCGACCCGGGAGGCGCAGACGATCGCAACATCGTCGGGGAGGTAGTGATTCAATGCGTCCCGGATCTTTTGATCGTCCAGGTCCGTCTCGACGTTGAACGCCCCCACCTGGCCCGTTCCATGCACCCCGGCATCGGTGCGGCTGGCCAGGCTGAGCCTCGCCGGCCGGCCAAATACCTTCCGCAGGGCGGCTTCAATCTCTCCCTGTACTGTCCGGTCCCGGGCCTGCAACTGTGAACCGTGCAGGTCCGTGCCGTCATATTCGATTACGAGCCCGATCCGCATTATTGATAAGTCAAAGCCCCGGAAGCCTCCCGAAATCTCAGGAAGCGCCGGGGTCCACGGGTTCGGGTCAGGAAACCAGTTCGAGGATGACCATCTCGGCGCCGTCGCCCTTGCGGGGCCCGAGCCTGATCACGCGGGTGTAGCCGCCCTGGCGGTCCTTGAACTCCGGCGCGATCTCGTCGAACAACCGCTTCACGACTGACGCGTCCGTAATGAAGGCCGCTGCCTGTCGGCGAGAGTGGAGCGATCCCTCTTTACCGTGCGTGATCATACGCTCGGCGAAGATCCGAGATTCCTTGGCCTTCTGCAACGTTGTCTTGATACGGCCGTGACGAAGCAAGTCGGTCACCATGCTGCGGAACATCGCGCGCCGGATGTGGCCGGGGCGTCCGAACGCCCGGCCTGAGACCTTATGCCTCATCTTCAGTCTCCCCGGCGCTTACCGCGACGACCTTTTCCTGGCCCTCTTCGCTGGCGGCTTCTCCAGAATCCCCGGAGTCATCAGTGGTCCCGGACTCCTCGGCAGGCCCTTCAGGCGACCAGAACCCCTTCTCCTCAAGTCGTTCATACAACTCGTCGAGAGACTTCTGGCCGAAGTTCCTGATCTTGAGCAGGTCACGGCGCGGCATCTCAAGCACTTCACCGACCCGGTGAACCCCGGCCCGTTTCAGGCAGTTGAGCGTGCGCGCCGAAAGGTCGAGCGTCTCCACGGGCGTGTTGTACACCTCGGGCGCCACGTCGCCGTGCGCCGGAGCATCGCCCTCTGCCGGCTCCGTCTCGAGGTGGGCGAACAGGTAGAACCGATCCATCAACTGCGACGCGGCGGCGCGTATCGCCTCCAGCGGCGTCAGCGTGGCGTCGGTCCAGACCTCGATGATCAGGCGCTCCAGGTCGGTCTTCTGGCCGACCCGCGTGGCCTCTACCTTGAATCCACACTTGCGCACCGGCGTGAATACGGCATCGACCGGGAGTACGCCGATCGGGAGGCCGGCCTCGTGCGCCGCGGGAACGTAACCCGTGCCCTGTTCGACATTCATCTCGATCGAGACGCGCGCCTCGGGCGAGTCGAGCGACATCAGGTGAAGCTCAGGGTTGACGATCTCGAAATCCGACGACGCCATAACATCGCCGGCCCTTACCTCACCCTCACCGTCCACCTCAAGCCGCAGGCGGCCCGGGCGGTCAGCGAGCGATCGGAGACGCATGCTCTTGATGTTCATCAAGAGCTCGGTGACCTCTTCCTTTACGTGGGGGATCGTCGAGTACTCATGCAGCACCCCGTCGATCTTGACCCAGGAAACGGCTGTACCCGGCAGCGAACTCAAAAGCACACGCCGGAGGGCGTTGCCGAGCGTTGTCGCCCATCCCCGCTCAAGTGGCTCGGCCGAGAACTTCCCGTAAGTGTCGCCCATCTCGATGATCGAGATGGCGAGCTGCGGGATCTCGGGAACCACGGGTTGAAGCTCTTCAGTTGTCGGAAGCCCGTACAGATTGTCTAGCATCGAGGAGACCCCTTAGCGCCTGGAGTAGAACTCGACGATCATCCGGGTGTCGACCTTGGTGTCGATCTCGGACGGGTCGGGCAGCGCGGCGACCGTGCCGATCGCGTTCTCGGCGTTCAACTGGAGCCAGCCGGGAACCGTTCGCTTTGGCAAGGTCTCTTTCATTGTCTTGAAGTATTCGTTGGAACGCGACTGTTCACGCCACGAGATCACGTCGCCCGGTTTCACAAGGTACGACGGAATATCAACCCGTCGCCCGTTGACCTGGAAGTGACCGTGATTGACCAGTTGCCTTGCCTGGCTTCGGGAATCGCCAAAAGCGAGCCTGTACACGACGTTGTCTAGCCGCCGTTCAAGGAGTTGCATCAGCCGCTCGCCGGTCACGCCGGTCGAACGAGACGCCTCTTTCATGTAGTTTCTGAACTGGCGCTCAAGGGTGCCGTACACGTAACGAGCCTTTTGTTTCTCCCGCAACTGCGTGCCGTGTTCGGAAATTCGACGGCGTCGCTGAAATCCTGCGTTGGCCGCCTGCTCGCCCGGGGGCGACCTGCGCTTGTCTACGGCGCAGCGCGGCGTGTAGCAGCGCTCACCCTTGAGGAAAAGCTTTTCTCCTACCCGCCTGCAAAGCCTGCAGACCGGGCCGTTATACCTCGCCATTTAAGCCTGATGAATCCTTTCGCCCTGTACGGGGCGTGCTGGGGCGGATCTGGACGTGAACGGTGATTGCCGGACCCTGTCTTGGAAAGCGCGTCACCGGTGCGACGAGGCGCTCCGTGCCGCCGGGGGCTAAACCCGGCGTTTCTTCGGCGGCCGGCATCCGTTGTGCGGCACCGGTGTTACGTCTTTAATGCTCGTGATACGCAGGCCCGTGGACTGCAAGGATCGGATCGCCGCCTCACGGCCGGATCCTGGACCTTTGACCATCACATCGACGGTGCGCAGTCCGTGGTCCATCGCCTTGCGGGCGGCGGCCTCTCCGGCGCGCTGCGCGGCGAACGCTGTTCCTTTGCGCGAACCGCGGAACCCGACAGTCCCGGCGCTCGCCCATGACAGCACGTTGCCATTCGGCTCGGTCAGGGTCACGATGGTGTTGTTGAACGTGGCGGAAACGAAAGCGTGCCCCTGCGGGACGAACTTCCTCTCACGACGTCGTGTGCGAACTCTTCTCGGCATTCTTTACTTTAGTACCGCCTCCGGGCGGACGAATGGCCGGCATTGCCGTCACGTCCGTGACTGCGTTCCCGACTCCCGGCCCCTGCGGACCGGCCTACGACGGATGGCCTAATGGGTGACTTTCTTCCTGTTGGCAATTGCTCGCCGGCGACCGCGCTTGGTCCTGGCGTTGGTTTTCGTGCGCTGTCCCCGCACCGGCAGGCCGCGCCGATGGCGCAGACCGCGGTAACTCCCGATATCGATCAACCGGCGGACGTTCATCTGGACCTCTCGCCGGAGGTCTCCTTCGATAATTGCTCCGCTACGGTCGAGAGCGCCGCGAAGGCGGTTCAACTCTTCCTCGCTGAGCTCACGGACACGCGGATTGCCGGGAAGGGCGGAATCTTCGATCACGCGCTTGGCCACGGAAGGACCTACGCCGTAAACAGTCTGCAGCGCGATCTCTACCCGCTTGTTGTCCGGTATGTTCACTCCGGCGACGAGAGCCATGTGAGGTTCCTTAAATCAAAGCCCACCGGCGGAAATGCCGGCCGCGAATGAGACTAGCCCTGGCGTTGCTTGTGCCGCCCGTTACTGCACAGCACACGTACCGTTCCTTTGCGTCGGATCACCTTGCAATTGGCGCACCGTCGCTTCACGGATGCTCTTACTTTCATTTCTATAAACCTGACCTGGACGACCCCGGACGACTACACGCCGGCCGGTCTACTTGAATCGGTAGGTGATCCGGCCACGAGTGAGGTCGTAAGGGGAAAGTTCCACCAGCACCTTGTCGCCCGGGAGTACCCGGATGAAGTTCAACCGGATCTTTCCGGACGCGTGAGCCAGTACCTTGTGTCCTGTCGGCAGCTCCACGCGGAAATTCGCGTTGGGGAGCGCTTCCATGACCGTCCCCTCTACCTCGATACCTTCCTTCTTCGCCAAATTCTCTCCGTTTCCGGCCAATCCGCTAAAGGGCCGTCAAAATCTCAGGGCCGTCGGGTGTGATCGCAAGGGTGTGTTCGAAATGTGCTGAGAGCTTCCGGTCCGCCGTCACGACCGTCCAGTCGTTGTCGAGGACCTCGGTCCTCCATGTGCCGATATTGACCATCGGCTCGATACAGATAACCATCCCGACGCGGAGCTGTGGACCCTGGCCGCCGACGCCCACGTTCGGGATCTGCGGCGCTTCATGCAACCGCCGGCCGATTCCGTGTCCGGTGTACTCCCTGACCAGTTCGTAGCCTCGCGGCCTTACAAAACCCTCCACTGTGGCGGAGATGTCGCCCACCCTGGCCCCGGATCTCGCGGCCAGAATGCCCTGTTCCAGTGCACGCCGAGTGACCTCGACGAGTTCCCGTTCCGTCTTATCCCCATCGCCGGCGATCAGCGTGACCGCCGAGTCACCGTGAAAGCCATCGACGATTGCGCCGACGTCCAACTTCACCAGGTCACCGTCCTGGATTACCCGGTCGCCCGGAATGCCGTGGACGATCTCTTCGTTCAGGGATGTGCAGATCACACCCGGGAACGGAATCGCCCCCGGGATCGGCGTATATCCGAGGAACGACGGTTCGGCGCCCCGTTTTGAGATCACCTTCCGGGCTTCCCGGTCCAGGTAGCCCGTGGTCACTCCCGGTTCGAGGACTTCTTTGAGCCGCTCTATCACCTCCGCGACAACGCGCCCGGCAGCGCGCATCGAAATCAACTCCCGGGCGGACTTAATCGTCGGCACCCGAAACATTGGATCCGATCCTGAGCCGAGTGTTGAGTTGAGGTTCAAGAATGCTCCCGAAGAGTATAGCTGAAGCTGGAATCCGCCGCACGTGGCGGGCTACTCCACCGCCGCGATAAGTTCTTCCTGTACGGCATCGATCGCCTGCCCTCCGTCGATCTCCACGAGCTTGCCGGCGGCCCGGTAATGATCCAGGACGGGAGTTGTCTGCGTCCTGTACACATCGAGCCGGTTTCGCACGGCTTCCGGCCGGTCGTCTTCCCGCCGGACGAGCTTCGCTCCACAATCGTCGCACTCGTCGGCATTACGCGGTGGGTGGAACGTGTCATGGTAAGCGCGCTGGCATCCGGAGCAGGTGGCTCGGCCGGCAAGCCGGCGCACAAGTTCCTCTGTGGGCACCTCGAAGAAGATCGCCCGGTCAACGCCGGTACCCGCGGCGTCAAGGGCCTCATCCAGTGCCCGCGCTTGCGCCACGGTGCGCGGGAACCCGTCAAGCAGGATCCCGCCCGAGACGGGGGTCTTGAGGCGACCCTTGATCATTCCGATCATCACATCGTCCGGCACCAGGTCGCCGCGGTCCATGAACGCCCGGGCCATCAGGCCCAGCTCAGTCCCGGCCGCAACTTCCGCACGGAGCATGTCTCCTGTCGCGAGGTGGGTCAGGTTCTTCTTTTCTGCGAGCGCCTTGGCCTGGGTGCCCTTGCCTGCGCCGGGCGCGCCAAGAAATACGATGAGCAAAAGCGTGGGCGCCTCCGACCGGCCGGACCAGGCTAACGGATGAAGCCTTCGTAGTTACGCATCAACAACTGGGCTTCAAGTTGCCGCATCGTGTCGAGCGCCACTCCGACCATGATCAAGAGACTGGTCGCGCTCACGATGCTCGTAGAAGCGGACACGGTAGTGATCTGGCCCGCCAGATACGGCATTATCGCTATGAACCCGAGGAACAGCGCGCCGCCCCAGGTGATCCGGAAGATCACGCGCATCAGATACTCGTGCGTCGGTTTGCCGGGCCTGATCCCGGGCACGAATCCGCCGTTTTTCTGCAGGTTTTCCGCCAGGTTCTGTTGATTGAACGTGACTAACGCATAAAAGAACGTGAACACCACCACCAGGACGAACACGAATATCCAGTAGAACAGGCTCGTCGGGCTCATCGCGGTGGTGAAAAACGTCGAAATGCTCGCGACGATTCCATCGCTGGCCGGATCGGCGAAGTAGCTGGCCAGGGTCGGTGGCAGGATTAAGATCGAGAACGCGAATATCAGCGGGATCATGCCCGCGGAGTTGACGCGTAACGGTATATGAGTCGCGCCGGCCTGCCGGTACATCCGGCCGCCGCGGAATATGTTGCGGCCGTACTGCACAGGAACCCTGCGCTGCGCTTCATTGAAGATGACGATGAAATAGACCATCGCCAGCGTGATGCCCCCGAGTAACAGCAACTGGAATCCCTGGTCCCTGATGAGCGCGCCCTGTCCGATGATCTGCGGCAACGTCGACACGATACCGGCGAAGATGATCAGCGATATGCCGTTGCCGATCCCCTTTTCAGTGATTAACTCGCCCAGCCACACTAAGAACATCGTGCCGGCGACGAAGGCGGACAGGATGGCAAGAGTCCCGAGCAGTTCGCCGCTACCAAGGCCGATCCCGCTGATGGCTCCGCCCTGGAACCCGGCCAGCCCGCCGCTCTGCAGCAGGTTCAGTTGGCCATAACCCTGCAGGATGGCGATCGGAACCGTCAGGTAATGCGTCAGCTGGTTGATCTTCTGGCGCCCGTATTGACCCTCCGCCGCCAGTTCTTTCAGCGACGGAATGAGCGGCGTCATAATCTGGATGATGATGGACGCCGTGATGTACGGGTAGACGCCGAGCGCGGCTACGCTGAGGTTCCTCAGCGCGCCGCCGCTGAACAGGTCCAGGAAGCCGAGCAGCGGACTGGCCTCGAACGCCGCCGCCAGCGCGTCACGGTCCACACCCGGCACCGGAAGGTGCGCCGTGAACCGGAATATCACCAGGATCGCTAACGTGAACAGAATGCGGAACCGGAGGTCCGGTATCCGCATCGAATCGATCACCGCCTGAAGTAAGGCGGGACGATTGGATTCCGTTCGCTGTGCCTGCGCCTCTCTGATCAACGAAGTACCTTTTTTTACCCCGGGCCCTGACAATATCCAGGGCGTAAGCGGCGGCTACTCGATTACGACTACGCTGCCGCCGGCCGCTTCGATCTTCGTCCGTGCAGACTTGCTGAACCCGTGCGCGCTTACCTTGAGTGGTGTGGCTATCTCACCATCACCTAGGATCTTGATCTTCACGCCGGGCTTTGTGACGATGCCGGCAGATGAGAGTTCCGCGGGGCCGACCTCCGCGTTGTCCCCGAACCTGTCGAGGCGCGACACGTTGACCGGGACGTACTCGGTTCGCCATTTGTTGTTGAAGCCCCTCATGTACGGCAGGCGCTTCACCAGCGGCAGCTGACCGCCCTCGAAGAACGGCTTTATGCTCGTCTGCTGCTTTTGGCCGCCGGAGCCGCGGCCGGAGTAAGTGCCGCGTCCGCTTCCGTCGCCCCGTCCGACGCGGCGCCGGGGGCGGACCGAACCGGGCGCGGGCTTGAGGTCATGTAGTCCCATTTGCCTAAATTACCTGCAATCGTCTGAATCGTGAAGTGAGTTTCTACTCGACTTCTTCCACCGTGATGAGATGCCGGATCTTGTGGACCATCCCGCGTACGGCGGGATTGTCGGGCCGGATGACCTGCTGCCGGATCTTGCGGAGCCCGAGCGATCGTAACGTCGCCTTCTGGTCCTCCGGGCAGCCGATCTTGCTTTTGATCTGCGTGATGCGTAAGTCCGCCATGGGCCCTACCCTTCGGTCGCCGCCGACGCGACCGCGACTGCGACCGGGTCGGGCTGCGGAACGCTGGCGGGAATGGTGACGCCCATCCGACGGGCGACCTCGGTCTTCGGGTCGCGCAGCAGGCTGAGCGCGAGCAATGTGGCTCGCACGATGTTGAGCGTGTTGCTGGAGCCGAACGTCTTGGACAGCACGTCCTTGACCCCTACCACTTCCATAACGGCGCGTACGCCGCCCCCGGCGATGATGCCGGTGCCCGGCGACGCCGGCCTGAGCAGCACCTTGGCGCCGCCAAATTTGGCCTGGATTTCGTGCGGCAGCGTCGTCCCCGCCAGCACCACGGCTTTCATCTCGCGTCGAGCGCCGGCGGTTCCCTTGCGGACTGCGTCCGGGACGGCCTTGGCTTTGCCCAGGCTCATCCCAACCTTGCCTTCACCATCGCCGACCACCACGAGCGCGTTGAAGCTCAGGTGGCGACCGCCCTTCACGACCTTGGAGACGCGGCGAATCTTGATGACGCGCTCTTCAAGGCCTGAGTCTTCTCGCTCCTGTGGCCGGTCGCGCCGTGGGCCGCGGCCTCGGCCGCGATCCCCGGGTCCCCGGCCGCGATCACCGGGTCCTCGGCCGCGATCACCACGGGCCCCGGGCGGTCCACCCGTCCTTCTCTGTTGAGTCATCTAAAACTCCAGACCCACTTCGCGCGCCGCCTCGGCGAGCGCTTTCACACGGCCGTGGTACGCGTAGCCGCCGCGGTCGAACACTACGCGCTCGACTCCGGCGTCCTTCGCCTTTTTCGCTATCGACGCGCCGACCGCTGTCGCGCTGCCGATCTTGCCGCTGGTGGGCAACTGGTCCTTGAGATCCGGATCGAGCGTGGACGCCGCGACCAGCGTGTGCCCGGCCGCGTCGTCGATCACCTGCGCATAGATGTGGTGGTTGCTGCGAAATACAGCAAGCCGCGGCCGCTCTGGCGTGCCGGACATCTTCTTGCGCAGCCGGCGGTGGCGCATCTCACGCCTTGACTGGTGGAACCTCTTGTTTGACATCTTGATTATTCCGCCCTGGCGGCACTTTTGCCGGGCTTGAGGCGGATCTGTTCCCCCGAGTAACGCACACCTTTGCCGGTATAGGCATTCGGTGGCCGGAGCTTGCGGATTACCGCCGCCTGGTGGCCGACCGCCTGTTTGTCGGCGCCCTTTACGACGACGCGGGTCTGGCCGTCTGCTTCCAACGTGACGCCTTCCAGGGGTTGGATTTCGACCGGGTGGCTGAATCCAAGCTGGAAAGTAAGGCCCTTGCCGTTCTGCTGAACCCGGTAACCGGTCCCGACCAGTTCCAGGGCACGCTCAAATCCGTCCGACACGCCTATGACCATGTTGTTCAGGAGCGAGCGCGTCAGACCGTGCAGTGCGCGGTGCTGTTGTTCGTCCGAGGGACGGGTCACCCTGAGGACGTTGTCTTTAAGTGCGATCGTCATGTCGCGGTGAAACTCGGCGTTGAGTTCGCCGTTCTTTCCTTTGACCGTGACCGCCACGCCGTCGATCTTGACGTCGACGCCGGCCGGCACCTGGATAGGGGAATAGCCGATTCTGCTCATCGTTACGTACTCCCGCCGCTACCAGACGTAGAACAAGAGCTCACCGCCGATACCGCGCCGCCATGCTTCGCGGCCCGTCATCACACCGGCGGACGTTGAAAGGAAAGACACGCCGAGTCCGCCGTAGTAGCGGGGAATCTCCCGTCGGCCGACGTACACCCGGAGGCCGGGCTTGCTGACGCGCTTGAGTCCGCTGATGACGGGGGTGTCGTCCTCGTAATACTTGAGGCCCAGTTTCATCATCGGCTGTTTCTTGTCCTCCGCCTCCTCGATTTCCACCGAGGAGATGAAGCCCTCGCGCTGCAATAAACGTGCGAGTGACCGCTTCGACTTGGAAGCGGGGACGAGAACGGTGTCATGTCTGACCTGGATCGCGTTGCGAACCCGGGTCAACATGTCGGATATCGGGTCGGTGACGGGCACTTCATTGTTCCTGTTACTGACTGCGCCGGTGGTTTGCTATCCGGGGGATCCTTCCTAAGGTCCTCTCCGGGGCACCTTCCGGCAATTACCGTCGGCCGCCACGTGGCGGGGCGGGCATGGCTCTAGAGGCTCGCTTTCCGGATGCCCGGCAGCTCCCCTCTGAGGGCCAGTGAGCGGAAGCAGATGCGGCACATGCCCACGAATCGGATGTAGCCCCGCGGGCGACCGCAACGTTCGCACCGGTTGTGGAACTGGACGGGGTACTTCATCGTGCCCGCGGCCAGTTCGCGCTTCTGGCGCTTCCACTTCTCTACTTTTGTCTTCTTGGCCAAATGGAATTCCCTGATAAACAGAAAGAGCTACGCGGCGTCTTCAATACGTTCGAAGGGCATGCCGAGAAGCTCAAGCAGCCGACGACCCTCCTCGTCCGTTTTCGCGGAGGTCACGATGTTGACCTGGAGGCCGCGCAGCCGGTCGATTAGATTGTAGTCGATCTCCGGAAACACGATCTGTTCGACGATGCCGAGTGAGTAGTTGCCGCGTCCGTCGAACGACCGTCTCGAGATGCCGTGGAAGTCACGTACACGGGGCAACGTCAGGTTGACGAGACGGTCCAGGAAGTCCCACATGCGTTGCGCTCGCAGCGTAACCGTGATGCCGACCTGCATCCCCTCGCGGAGCTTGAAGTTGGAGATCGATTTCCGGGCACGCTGAATAATCGGCCGCTGGCCGGCGATGGTGGTCAGGTCCCCGAGGGCGGCGTCGAGCGCGTTGCGGTTGTCTATCGCCTCGCCGATGCCGATGTTCAAGACGATCTTGGTTGGCTTTGGCACCTGCATCGGATTCGTGTAACCGAACTCACGCAGCAAACCGGGCGTGACCTCATCTCGATACAAGGTTTTGAGCCGGGGCTCTACTGCCACGGCGGTTTCAGGACTCACGTTTATTTCTCACAACTCTTACTTTGGTGCCGTCCTCAAGGATGCGGAACCCGACCCTGCCGGATTCGCCTGTTTCCGGATCGACGTACTCCACGTTTGAAATCTGAATTGGCGCTTCCTGGTGGATGATCCCCGCCTGCGCCATGCCCGGCCGCTGCTTCACATGCCTCGTTACCAGGTTGATGCCCTCGACAACGACGAGCCCCTTCTTCAGGAACACGCGCGCCACCTCGCCCTGCTTGCCCCGGTCCTTGCCGGAGATCACCTTCACCTGGTCACCCCGCCGAATTCGCTGCGCCATATTTACAGCACCTCCGGGGCCAGTGAGACGATCCGCATGTAGTCTCGTTCGCGTAGCTCCCGGGCCACCGGACCAAAGATGCGGGTGCCGCGGGGGTTTTGATTCTCGCCGATGATGACGACGGCGTTATCGTCAAATTTTATGTATGAGCCATCCGGGCGACGCGTGTTCTTCGCGACGCGGACGATGACCGCCTTGACGACCTCGTGCATCTTCACGGTGCCGCCCGGGGTCGCTTCTTTAACCGCCGCGGTGATCACGTCACCGAGCCCGCCGTAACGGCGGCCACTGCCGCCATCGACGTGAATGCACATCACCTCCCGGGCTCCGGAGTTATCTGCGACGCGCAGGCGCGTTTGAACCTGAATCACTTACGCAGTCCCCGTCGAGTCTGAGGTTTCGGGTTTCTCAAGGGTGGTCGGCAGTTCGGATGGCTGGAAATCGGCCACGTCCCCCGTCTGCAGTATCTCGATCAGGCGCCAACGCTTCCGCCGCGACAACGGACGTGTTTCCTCGATGCGCACAACGTCGCCGAGGTGGGCCTGATTATTCTCGTCGTGGGCCAGGAACTTGGTCGCGCGGTGGCGTGACTTCCCGATGAGCCGGTCGCGCTGACTCCAACGGAATTCGACCGTGATGGTCTTGTCCATTTTGTCACTGACGACGGTGCCCGTCCTCTGTTTCTGCAGACCGGATGTCAACTCTGAATCGCCTCAGCTATCTCGCGTTCGCGCAGCACCGTCCGGATCCGGGCGATGGTGCGCCGGGTGTTCTTGATCTCGGTAGGGTCCGGGAGCTGCAGCGTCGCCTTGCGGAACCGGAGATTCATCATCCCCCGTTGCTGTCCGGCAAGCTCTTTAAGAAGCTCGGCGTGGCTCAGCCCTCTTACTTCGTCAATATTCACCTGTATCTCCGTTTAGACCAGGTTGTCGCGGTTAACAATTACGGTCCGAACCGGCAACTTGTGACCGGCGCTCACGAGCGCCTCGCGTGCGAGTTGGATCGGCACGCCGCCGATCTCGAACATCACCCGGCCGCGGCGTACGACGGCAACCCAGTGATCCACTGCGCCCTTGCCGCCGCCCATGCGGGTCTCGGCGGCCCGGGCGGAGACGGATTTGTCCGGGAAGACGCGGATCCAGACCTGGCCGCCGCGGTTCAACTTGTGAACGATGGCACGACGCGCCGCCTCGATCTGGCGGGAAGTGAGCCAGGTCGCTTCCAGGGATTTGAGCCCGAGCGCGCCAAACTCCAGAGTGCTGCCGGCTTTTGGCGAGCCGTTCATCCGTCCGCGGTGGTGCTTTCTGTACTTGACCCTCTTCGGCTGAAGCATCGTCTAGCCCTCCGACTTTTCCGTGTCTGTGTCGGATTCGCCTTCGGACGCCGGCTCTTCGGCGGCTGGGGTGGAAGATGACTCTTCCGAAGCGACGGTGGCGGGAACGGTTTCTTCAGCCGCAGCGGGCGTCACTTCCTGCGCGGCCGGAGACACTGGCGCTTCGGCCTCGGTCTCCACCGGCGCCTCGGCGGATGTCGCGACCGCGACGCCGATGGACGCCGTCTGGGCTGCGGCGGCCTCCTGCTCGGCGACCACGTCTGCGACGTTCAACGTCCTGCCGGCGCGGCCTTCTGGAAGAATGTCGCCCTTGTAAATCCAGACCTTGACCCCGATGCGGCCGAAAGTCGTGGCCGCCTCGGCGATCGCAAAATCGATGTCCGCACGGAGGGTGTGCAGCGGGACCCGTCCCTCGATCGCCTTGTCGGAGCGGGCGATCTCGGCGCCTCCGAGGCGGCCGGAGGCGATGATCTTGATGCCCTGCGCTCCCGCCTGCATCGTCCGCTGCGCAGCGAGCCGCATCGCACGCCGGTACGCGACGCGCCGTTCAAGTTGATCGGCGATATTCCGCGCTACCAGATAGGCGTCGATATCGGCGTTACGGACCTCCTGGATATTCAGGCGGGCGCGCTTGCCGGTGAGTTGCTCCAGTTCGGAACGAAGCTCGTCCACCCGCTGTCCGCCGCGACCGATCACGATGCCTGGGCGGGCGGTGAATACGGAGACGACAAGGTCCTGGGTGCCGCGTTCGATCTCGACGCGCGTTATGCCGCCTGTCTCTTCATATTTATCTCGGATCAGGCTCCTGATGGCCTGATCCTCGACCGCCAGCGCGCGGTAACTGGCTTGCTTATCGGCGAACCATCTAGCCTGCCAGGGATGTACTCCGCCCAGGCGGAACCCAATCGGGTGAGTTTTCTGACCCAACCTAGTTTCCTTCTCGCTCGTCGACTTCGACGGTCAGATGACTGCTGTGCCGGTTGAAGGCTCCGGCGCGGCCACGCGCCTTCGGACGGAACCGTCGGAGGGTCGGGGCCTGGTCGACCGTTACTGAGACGATGCGTAGAGTGCTGCGATCCATCAATTCGTTATTTTCCGCGTTGGCGGCCGCCGAGGCGATCGTCTTCGACATCACCGTCGCGGAAGGGCTGATCATGAATCGGAGCGTGTCGAGCGCGTCGTCGACCGCCCGGCCGCGGACGAGGTCGGCGACCCTCCGCATCTTGGAGGCTGAAATGCCTACGCTTTTGTTATATGCCCTGACTGCCATCGTCTCGATCTATCTGTCTCAAATGTCCTGAAAGTTTGGGTCCGATGAAGTTTCCCGGCTATCGAACCGAGGTCGTCCGGTCTGAACGGCCCACGTGCCCGCGGAAGGTCCGCGTCGGAGCGAACTCGCCAAGTCGGTGGCCGACCATGTTCTCACTGATCAACACGGGAACGTGCCGCCGCCCATCGTGAACGCCGATCGTCAGGCCGACCATCTCCGGCATGATCATCGAGGCCCGGGACCAGGTCCGGATGACGGTGCGCGACGAGCCGCGTTGCGCGAGCCGTACGCGCCGCATTAGCTTCTCTTCGACGAATGGCCCTTTTTTGATGGAGCGTGACATAAGGTTCCTGTTGTCTTGCGGTTAAGCGGCTATTTCTCGTAACGCCTGCGGACGATGAACTTGTCGCCCACTTTATTCCGCCGGGTCCGCGGACCCAGCGCCGGCTTGCCCCAGGGGGTCTTCGGGTGCGGCATGCCGACACCGTTCCGGCCCTCACCACCGCCGTGCGGGTGGTCGCGCGGCGACATCGCAGCGCCACGCACCGTCGGCCGGAAGCCGCGGTGGCGCCTGCGTCCGGCCTTGCCGAGTTTCTGGTTCTTGTGATCGGTGTTGCCCACCTGGCCAATCGTGGCCATGCACTCGGACAGGAGCCGGCGCACTTCGCCGGACGGCAGGCGAACCTGCGTGTACTTATCCTCGTGCGCCATCACCTGGGCGACCGTGCCGGCGGAACGGACCATTTTCCCGCCCTTGCCGGGCTGGATTTCTATGTTGTGGACGTACGTGCCCGTCGGCAGGGTGCCGAGCTTGCGCGCGTTGCCCGGGACCACGGCAACACCGTCGCCCGCGATGAGGGTCGTGCCAACGCCGACCCCCTCCGGGGCGATGACGTATACCTTCGGCCCGTCGTGATACTGGACGAGTGCTATGCGCGCTGACCGGTTCGGGTCGTACTCGATAGCCAGCACGTTGGCCGGCACGTCGCGGCGTAACCGCTCAAAGTCGATGATCCGGTAGCGACGCTTGTGGCCGCCTCCGCGGTGCCTGACCGTCAGGCGGCCGGTGTTGTTGCGCCCGCCCTTTTTGCGAAGGGGCGCCAGAAGAGAGCGTTCCGGCGTCGTCTTCGTAATCTCGGAAAAGTCCGAGATGATCGTATTTCGGCGACCCGGGGAGGTTGGCTTTAATCTTCGTAGCGGCATCTAGGCGCCCTCGAACAGTTGGATGGTGTCGCCTGCTTGCAGCGTGACGACCGCCTTTTTCCAGTCAGGCCTTCGCACCGGCCGCGGGCCGAAGCGTTTGTTCTTGCCCTTGATCCGCATGGTGTTGACGTCAAGCACGGTTACGTCGAACGCCTTTTCGACCGCCGCCTTGACGTCGGCCTTGTTGGCGCGCTTCTGGACCTGGAACACGTACTTTCCGCTTTCCTGCAGCAGGGTGCTCTGCTCTGTCACGATCGGCCTGATAAGCACATCAAAGAGGCTCATGCCGGCGCACCCGCTTTCCGGGAGCTTTCCTGGCTGGGTTCTGGGGCGCCGTGGGCGGCCCGTCCCGGCTTCTCGGTCGGGTGGCCCCAGATCTCGTCGATCCTCTCGACCGCGTGCTTTGATATCAGGATATTGCGGACACGGGTCGCCTCGAGCGGGCTGAGCAGGCGGGACGCCAACGTGTCGACGCCCGGGATGTTTCTCACGGACCTGCGGAGCTCAGAGGTCGGCTCGGTCGTGATGATGAGCGTCGTGCCGGTGGCGTTCAGCGCGCTCACCATGTCGATGATCACCCTGGTGCTGGGCTCGCTGACAGCGAGTTCCTCGATAACGGTGATGTACCCGTTCCGGACCTTGTCCGACAGCGCGATCCGCAACGCTCGCCGCCGCATCCGTATCGGCAGACGCTTTGAGTGACTCCGCGGATGCGGACCGTGCGCGACACCTCCGCCGCGGAGACCCGGGTTCCCGGCGTCGCCCAGGCGGGCGCGTCCAGAGCCTTTCTGCGGACGGAGCTTTCGGCCCGAGTGCACCACCTGCCCGCGGGTGCGAGCGCTGTGGGTTCCCTGCCGGCGGTTCGCCCGCTGGGCCACTACAGCCTGGTGCAGCAACGGTCCGTTCATCGGCTCCGCGAAGACGTAGTCGCTCACCTCTACGGTGCCGACCGCTTCACCAGCCATATTTTTTGTTTCAAGTTCCACGATGAACCAAATCTAAGAGCCGCGATTGTCGTTCGGGCGGCCTAGTAGTTGCCTTTCGCACGTTCGATACGGACCAGGGAGTTTCGCGCTCCCGGCACGCTGCCGCGCACCATCACGATATTGCGCTCCGGGTCAACCATCACGATCTTGAGGCCGCGCGTGGTCACCCTGTTATTGCCCATGTGGCCCGCCATCCGCGTGCCTTTCCAGACCTTGCCCGGCGAGCTGCCGGCGCCGATCGACCCCGGGGCGCGATGCCGGTCCGACTGGCCGTGCGTCTTCGGCCCGCCCGCAAACCCGTGCCGGCGCACGCCGCCGGCAAAACCGCGCCCGCGCGTCTTGCCGGACACGCTGACCGTCTCGCCGACCTGGAACACGCTGGCGTCCAGTGACTGACCGACCTCAAACTCGCTCAGGTCGGACGCCTTGAACTCCTGCAGGTGCCTGAACCTGCCCCCGGAACGAAGCTGGTGGCCCGCCGCCGGCTTGTTCAGGCGCTTGGCGTCCCTGAAGCCGATCTGCACCGCCTCATAGCCGTCACGCGTGTCGGTCCGCACCTGCGTCACGACGCACGGTCCCGTCTCGATCGCCGTCACGGCGTCCACGGTCCCGTCTTCGTTATACAGCGTGGTCATTCCGACCTTGCGGCCCAGTAGGCCCTGGATTCCCATTATTGATCTCTGCTCGTTCTGTTGCGCTTGTTCACAGCTTGATCGAGATGTCAACGCCGGCCGGAAGGTTGAGTCGGGTCATGGCGTCAATTGTCTTGGAAGTCGGCTCGTGAACGTCGATGAGGCGCTTGTGTATGCGCAACTCGAAGTGCTCGCGGGAGCGCTTGTCGATGTGTGGTGACCGGATCACACAGAACCGGCGAATAGACGTTGGTAGCGGCACCGGTCCGGCGATATTCGCCCCGGTACGCTCAGCCGTCTCAACGATCTGAGATGCGGATTGGTCAAGCACCCGGTGATCGAATGCCTTCAGCACGATCCTTATTTTTTGTCCGGCCATATTTCCTTCTGTTCACGGTTTAACGTGAACGGACCCTCACCGGGCGGTGAGGGTCCTGACTTGCTTAGGTTTTGCCCCCGGCGATCTCTTCGGCGATGTGTCGCGGGGCTTTGTCGTAGTGGTCGAGCGACATCACGAAGGACGCCCGGCCGGTCGTGCGGGAGCGGAGGATGGTCGCGTAGCGGAAGGTCTCCGCAAGCGGAACGAAGGCGGTGACGACCTGCGTGTCGTTGTGGCCTTCCATGTTCTGAATCTGGGCGCGCCTGGAGTTAAGGTCGGCGAGTACATCGCCCAGGAACTCGGACGGCGTGACTACTTCCAACTTCATGATCGGCTCGAGAAGCGCCATCCTGGCCTTCTGCGCCGCTGCCTTGAAGGCCATCGAGGCAGCGATCGTGAACGCCATTTCGGACGAGTCGACTTCGTGGTGGGATCCGTCCGTCAGGACTATCTTCACGTCGGTCACCGGATACCCGGCTAGCACTCCGTTGGCGGCCGCCTCTCGGGCTCCCTGCTCGATCGGCCGGAAATACTCCCGGGGGAGGGTTGAGCCCGTGATTTCGGACTCGAACTGAAGTCCCTCACCCACGGCGAGCGGCTCCAGTCGAAGTGTGCAATCACCGAACTGGCCGTGACCACCAGTCTGCCGTACGAGACGTCCCTGCGCCTCGGCAACTCTTGAGATCGTCTCACGGTAGGCAACGTGCGGCGTGCCGACATTCACGTCGATGCCGAACTCGCGTCGCATTCGCTCCACGATTACTTCCAGGTGCAGTTCGCCCATGCCGGCGAGCACGACCTGTGCGCTCTCTTCGTCGGTACTGACCCGGAGTGTCGGATCTTCATCCGCAAGCCTGGTTAGCGCTACGTCCATCTTGTCCTGGTCCGACCGCAACTTCGGCTCAACGGCCACCGAGAGGACGGGTTCGGGGAACTCGATCGATTCGAGCATGATGCGGGCGTCGTTTGCAGCCAGCGTGTCACCGGTGAAAGCGTCCTTGAGGCCGATCGCTGCAACGATCTCGCCCGGGCCTGCGGAGGAGATCTCCTCGCGGCGGTCGGCGTGCATGCGCAGCAGCCGTCCGATACGTTCCCGGCTGCGTGTTCGCGGGTTGTAAAGGGTGGCGCCGGACTCGAGCACGCCCGAGTAGACGCGGATATAAACCAGCCGGCCCACATGCTGGTCGGACACGACTTTGAATACCAGGACGCTGACCGGGTCATCCGGAGATGCGCGGCGCGTGATCTCAGACCCGTCGGCCGGGTTAATTCCCTTGACGTCTTCGATGTCCACGGGGGACGGCAGGTAGGCCACGACGGCATCGAGCAACTGTTGAATGCCGCGGTGCTTCAGGGCGGCGCCGCAAAGCACGGGCGTGATCTTCAGATCGATCGTCGCCTGGCGCAACGCGGCGACGAGCGCCTCATCTGAGATCTCCTCGTCGCCAAGGTATGCCATCAGCAGTTCGTCGTCGGTCTCCGACACCTTCTCTACGAGGTGGGCGCGGTACGCCACGACATCGTCCGCCATGTCGGCCGGGATCGGACACTCGATCGGGTCACCGGCTTCGTCGGACTCGTACACCCACGCCTTCTGCTCGATCAGGTCGACCACGCCGCGGAATTCTGATTCTGCGCCGATCGGCAATTGTATCGGGACCGGGTTGGCATTGAGCCGGCGGGAGATCGACTCGATGGCTCGCGTAAAGCTGGCGCCGGCGCGGTCCATCTTGTTCACGAAGATGAGTCGGGGCACTGAGTGACGGTCGGCTTGCCGCCAGACCGTCTCGGACTGCGGTTGCACGCCGGCGACCGCGTCGATGATCACAACACCGCCGTCCAGGATCCGCAGGCTGCGCTCGACCTCGGCCGTGAAGTCGACGTGGCCCGGCGTGTCGATGATGTTGATCTGGTAACCCTTCCACACCGTGGCGGTTGCGGCCGACCCGATGGTGATCCCCCGCTCCCGCTCAAGATCCATGAAGTCCATCACCGTGGTGCCGTCGTCGATGTTGCCGATCTTGTACGTCATGCCGGTGAAGAACAGGACGCGTTCACTCACCGTCGTCTTGCCGGCGTCAATGTGGGCGATGAACCCGATGTTGCGGATCTTCTTGAGATCGATTTGCGAGGATGCTTTGGAAGCCACTTTTGTAGCCATTCGCGTTAAGCCTGTACTCTCCGGCCTTCTTGCCGGTGGAGTGGTCAACCCCCCGGAGCTGAGTTTGGTGTGATTACCAGCGGTAGTGGACGAAGGCCCGGTTTGCCTCTGCCATGCGGTGAAGTTCTTCGCGTCGGCGCACCGCTGCGCCCTGGCCACGTGACGCGTCGAGGAGTTCGTTGTAAAGACGCCGCGAGATCGGCGCTCCCTGGCGGGCTCTCGCCGCCGTGATTAGCCACCTCATCGCCAGGGAGACCCGGCGTTCCGGCCGGACCTCCGTCGGCACCTGATAGGTGGCGCCCCCCACCCGGCGAGGCTTGACCTCGAGCATCGGCGTCGCGTTGCGGATCGCCTGCTCGAACACCTCAAGACCGGGCCGGTTGGTTTCCTTTTCCAGCAGTTCCAGGGCGCTGTAGACGACGCGTTGCGCCACCGTCTTCTTGCCGCCCTTCATAAGACGGTTCGTAAAACGCGCCAGTTCCACGTTTCCATAACGTGGGTCCGGGTCAATTATTCGTCGCTCTGCGCGTCTTCGCCTTGCCATCTGTCAATCAGCTTCCGATCGGTGCCCGTTGCGTCTCGTGACTCGGAGACCCGGGCGTGCGTCCGTCTTATGGAAGCGTTATTTCCTTTCCAGCAAAAACCCCGACTTCTTTTGGGTCTGGCGCCCTGCGTGGGTTCCACCTGGCCCGTCATGTCGGGGTGGTTGTGCCGGTTTGTCTTTCGGACAGCCGGCCCTCGTAATTAACTCTGCGGCTTCGCAGCGCCGTATTTGCTACGGCCCCTGCGGCGGGCATCGACGCCCGAAGTGTCGAGCGCCCCGCGCACTATGTGATATCGAACACCCGGGAGGTCCTTGACCCTTCCGCCCCTTATGAGGACGACCGAGTGTTCCTGCAGGTTATGACCTTCTCCGCCTATGTACGCCGTGACCTCGATACCGTTGGTCAGCCTGACGCGTGCCACCTTGCGAAGCGCCGAGTTGGGCTTCTTTGGTGTGACGGTTTTCACCTGTAGGCACACGCCACGTTTTTGCGGACTGCCTTTGCCGCGTCGCAACCGGTCCGTCAACGAGTTATAGACGAACCCGAGCGCCGGCGTCTTGGACTTTGCACGCGTACGCTTGCGCGGATTGCGCATCAGTTGATTCGCTGTCGGCATTACCCCGCCCTGGATTTGTTCCCAGCGCCGTGTTCATGCAGGTGTTTCAGGTACGATGCGACCGGGATTTATCCGGGCCGCGCCGCCTCACTCGCAACAAACGACAAACGAGAAGTATAAGAATCCTCGGCGGTCCACGTCAACGGAAATGCCGGACGCCTGTCTTACTGACCACAGAATTGGGCCGGATCAGTCCCATTCTCGGCCCGACATCCCGTAATACCATTGTGTGATGTTTCACGTTCTGATCTGTCGTTTTGATGAAGCCGATCACCTCTGGCAGTAGCCGTACGGGCAAAGAACAGGCTCGATATCGCCGTTTCTCCCTATCGCGGTGGCCGTATGACGGGGCGCCAGCCACATGATCACGGTGTTGTTCGTCGGAATCCCGAACGACGAAGTTGGCCGGTTGGAGGTCGCCATTGGGGCTTCCGGCGTCGATATCACACCGTTCCGCCTTACTGAAGTCCGGATACCGGACGGAGTTGACCGGCGTCATGCCGTTGCGGTCCTGTCCGGGGCCAGCGGCATAGAACTACGCTCGCGCGTCGAGACAGCCTTCGGCCTTTCACTTCCGGTCATGGTCCTCATGCCGGGCGTTACGGCCGGGGATGTGGACGTGTCCAGGGGGCTGGTCGACTTCTGTTTTCCGCCGTTTCGCGCCGAAGAATTTGCTGTCAGGATCGGCATCTTGGTTGCGCGCTCGGGCGGCGATGACTCCGCTAACGTCGTGCAGCAGGGCGAAATCCGGATAGATCTCGACCGTTATGAGGTGACCGTATCAGGCCGCAAGGTTGATCTGACGTTCAAGGAATACGAGCTACTTCGCGTCCTGGCGTCCAATCCTGGCCACGTCTACTCTCGTGAGGCGTTGTTACAAACGGTCTGGGCGTATGACTACTACGGTGGCACGCGAACCGTGGACGTGCACATCCGGCGTTTGCGCAGCAAGATCAACGATGTGGAACATCGGTTCATAGAGACCGTTTGGAACGTCGGTTACCGGTTCCGAGCTTCCGAGACCTAGACCCATCGATCTGGACGGCGTATGCCGGCCTGTGTGTGTTCGACCCATGACCTTTTGCGCTTGCCGTAGCGGATAACTCCCCGTAGGCTCGGCCACGAACACGATTAAGTACGACCGTAGTGGGGACGGCTTCTGAAATGGCCGTGGTTCAGGATCGCCATAGTGGGACGGCTCCCGAAATAGTCGCGGGCCACACGCGCCGCGGCGCCTTCGAACTGGATCGTGTGATCGGCCTGCCGGGCGCCCTGCTCGAGTGGTCGGTGATCCCGGTGCGGATAGCACTGGCCGTTGCGGTGCTATTGCTGGCGCTTTTGTCGGACGGCATGGAGTCCGTGCGGCCGCTGTGGGCTGTAGTCGTAATTGTCGTCGCGTTGTACGCGGGGGCAAGCGCCCTCTTGCTTGCCCGGGGGTATGTTCGGCGAGCGATCGCGCTCGGGATTGCTGCCGACCTGGCGCTTGCGACGGCCGTGTTTCCGGCGGTGTACTACCTCGTTTCACGGAACGACCCGGAGAACCTGTCCTACGCCGCGCAACCCGCCGTCGCACTCGTGACTCTGGTGGTCGTGACAGCCACGATGCGGCTGAGAATCTGGCTGGCCATACTTGTCGGCGCGTTTATGGCCCTGGTCCCGGCGAGCCTGGCGTGGGCGTTGACCGCCGAAGCGACCCCCGTCACAGGCGTACTCGGGGACGTTCTTACGTTTGCCGCTACGGCTGTAGTGTTCACGATCGTGGGCCGGGCTATGCAACGGACGCGCTCGGGCTTCGAGCGCCAGGTCGACGAGACTCGCCGCCGCCGCGACGAGGCCGAGGGCCGCGCCGACGAGCGCGATGTCCTCGCCGAGATCGGGCGAATCATATCCGCCTCCCCGGACATCTCAGAGACCTACGAGCGATTCGCAGACGAAGTTCGATCCGTCCTCCCGGCCGACCGCGTCGCCATCAACATTTATGAGTTGGCCGACGGGACGTTCACCACGACACACGTGTCCGGACTCGACGTGCCGGGTTGGGAGCAAGGCTCGCGGCATTCGCCCTCGCAGTCCCCACTCCAGCAGGTCGTCGAGGAGCGCCGGGGCCTCCTCCTGGATGGCGAGGCGTACCGGTCGCGATCGACTTACAGTTCCGTCGCGGATGGGCTGGCGGTGGGGCTGCGCACAGCGATCATCGTGCCGCTCGAGCACCGGGGCGACGTGATAGGTACGCTCAGCGCCCGAGCCCGGGATCCCGAAGCGTACACCGGTGCCCATCTTGAACTTCTGGACCGGATCGGCAGGCAGATCGCTCCCGTAGTGGCCAGCGCCCGACTGTACACGGACATGGAGCGGAGCGCGCGTGAGCGTGACGTGTTTGCCGAGATCGGGCGGGTCCTGGCCGCCTCGCCAAACATTGACGACGTATACGAAGCGTTCGCGGGGCAGGTCTCCCGTGTCCTGCCGTTCGAGAGGATCTCGATCTGCACCCTGGACCACCACAGCGGCCGGCTTAGAACAAGCTACGTGTCTGGCAAGCCGGTGCCGACCCTGCCCAGGGGCGGCCTGAGGCCGGAAAGCAATCGCGGGATCCTGGATGCCGTTGTCCGTGATCGACGTCCGATTCTCGTGTCCGACATCAAAAAAGCCCTGGACCGCTTCCCGGACGCGCGTCACATTTTGGATGCCGGGATCCGTTGCGGAATCTACGTGCCGTTGATCTCCGACGGGCAATTTGTGGCGACCCTCGCCGTTGGCGCCGCCACGCCGGGCGCCTATACAGAGGCTGACCTTGATCTTCTGGTGCGCATCGGCGGTCAGATTGCCGGCACCATCGCAAACGCCGAACTCAGGGCGCGGACGGAGCGGCAGGCGCGCGAGGAAGCGGCGCTCGCCGAGATCGGCAGGATCATCACCTCGTCGCTCCGGATCGAGGACGTTTACGACCGGTTCGCCGAGCAGGTACGTGCCCTGATGCCCGCCGAGCGGGTTTCGGTGATCGAAATTGATCCGGCGATCGCCGAGTTGTCCATCCGGTATGTGAGCGGGCTGACGATACCTTCTTCGGGCGCCGGGACCAGGCGGCGGCTTAGCCGAAACGGTCTGCTGGAGACCGTCGTCCAGTCGGGGCGGGCCCTTGCGGTCGCAGACCTTGCTGAGCTTATCGGCAGCTCGCCGGGTGTTCGACCGATCGTCGAAGCGGGCGTGCGTTCCGTCCTCTACTCCCCGCTACGATCCCAGGGTGAGGTTATCGGCCTCCTGTGTGTCGCCTCGACGGAGGCCGGGGTCCACACCGATTATCACCTCGAGTTGCTCGAGCGTATTTCCGCACAGATCGCCGGCGCGCTCGCCAACGCCATGCTTCACGAGCGCGCTGATCGCCAGGCGCGGGAAGAGTCCGCGTTGGCTGAGATCGGCCGTATCGTCAACTCGTCGCTCGGCATTGAGGCGGTTTACGCGCAGTTCTCCGAACAGGTGGCCCGCATTCTCAACTTCGACCGGCTTGCCATCGCGCGGATCGGACCGGGGGAGGGAGAGTTCACCATCTCTCACGTCACCGGCGTCGAGATCCCGGGGCTTGAGGTGGGCTCGATCTGGAAGCTGGCGGAAAGTCCGCTTGGGCCGGTTCTGAAGGACGCCGAGACGCTGTTCCTCCAGGGCGCTGAGATGAACGAACGTGCCGCCGCCACCCCCGGGATGGCTGAAGGAGTTGCGGCCGGGATTCGTTCGAGCATCGTCGTGCCGCTCATCGAGCGCGATCGACCTGTCGGATTTTTCAGTGTTCGTGCTCTGGTAGAGGACGCCTACACCGAGGCGGACGCGGTGCTCGCCCGTCGCGTCGCCGCCCTGGTCTCATCGGCGATCACAAATGCAGAGCTGCTGGAACGTTCAGGCCGGCAAGCCCGGGAAGAGGCGGTGCTCGGAGAGATCGGCCGGATCATCACCTCGACGCCCAAGATTGAAGATGTTTACGACCGATTTGCCGAACAATTGTGCACCCTCATGCCGGCCGATCGGGTTTCCGTGATCGAGGTAGAGCCCGGTACCGGTGAGTTGTCCATGCGGCACGTCAGTGAATTTTCACCACAGTCCTCCATTTACGGTACGACAGATCAGTGGAGTCCGAACGCATTAATGGAGTTCGTTGTTCGGACGGGGGAGGGTCTTGCCATTCCGGACCTCAGAGCGCGGATCCGAGACTTCCCGGATGCCCAGCCCGTGCTCGATTCCGGTGTGTTCTCTCTGCTTTATTCGCCACTGCGAGCACAGGGGCAGGTGATCGGTCTCCTGTGCGTGGTATCGACTGAGGTCGACGCTCACACCGATTACCACTTTGAGCTGCTTGAGCGTATCTCGGCGCAGATAGCGGGTGCGCTCGCGAACGCAAGGATGCACGAACGGTCTGACCAACAGGCTCGTGAAGAGTCGGCGCTCGGAGAGATCGGCCGGATCGTGAACTCGTCTCTTGATATTGAGACGGTCTACGAGCAGTTCGCCGAGCAGGTCCGGCAAATCCTGCCATTTGATCGCCTGGTGATCGGCGTCCGCGACCCTGACGGTATTCATGCCTCGGTCTCGCATGTGACCGGTGTGGTCGTCCCCGGGCTGGAAGTTGGAACGGTCCGCGTTATCTCCGACACCAACCTGGCGCCGGTCCTGGAGCGGGGCGAGACGCTGTTCCAACAAGGCGGGCGCGGGTATGAACGGACTTCGCAGATACCGGGCGAGGCCCAGGGGCTCGTTTCGTCACTGTTCGTTCCGTTGATCTCGCGTGATCGGCCCATAGGGTTCCTCGCATTGAGGATCAATCAAGAAGAGGCCTACACGGAGGCACACGCGGTCCTGGCGCGTCGGATCGCCGCGCTCGCGTCGACGGCGATCACGAACTCGGAGCTGTACGAACGTGCCGAGACCGAAGCGAGAGAGCGCGCCGTACTCGCGGAAATCGGACGAATAGTTGGTTCATCGCTGGACATCGATTCCGTCTACGCCCGGTTCGCGGACCAGGTACGTGAGCTAATCGATTTCGACCGGATATCGATCTCGTACGTAGACCCTCGCCGTAGCTCGGTGATCTACGCATGGGCAGAAGGCGAACCTCAAACGGGATTCGGCATCGGGCGAGAAATACCGATCAAGGCGTTCCGTGGCACGCGGTTGGGGACGCTCATGCGCAGGCGCCGGGGCGCCGTCCTCGACGAATCCGAAATCGTCGAGTTTCTTGGCCGGCTCCCCTGGGCCAACGAGTCCACGGCGCGATCGATGATTGTCGTGCCCCTCGTGTCCGATGACCGCACCATCGCGGGTCTGACGCTGACCTCCTCGAAACCCGATGTGTATGGGAGCCGGGAACTGGAGATCGCCACACGCGTTGGCAGCCAGGTGGCCGGCGCCGTGGCCAACGCCCGCCTCCACACGGCTTTGCGCGAGGCCAGTGAGGAGCTCAAGGACATCAATATCCAGAAAACCGAGTTGATGACCACGGTCGCGCACGAGTTGAAAAGTCCGCTGACAGCGCTCCGTGCCTTCATGGACCTGGTACTGGAAGGCACGGCAGGGGACGTCCCGGAAAAGCAGCTCGAACTTCTGATAAAAGCGTCCAGATCGACGACCCGAATGCAGAATTTACTGAACGTGTTCTCCCACCTGGAGATGGCGGAGGACCTCTCCGTTCCGTTAATGGTCACCATGTTCGACATCGGGACGCTCGTGACCGGGGCTATAGACCTGCTCCAACCGTCCGCGGCACAGGCCGGCGTAGAGGTCAAGACGGTGGGATTCGACGACCTGCGGTTGATCGAGGGGGACCGGCAGGCCATTGAACAGGTCGTCAGCAACCTGGTATCAAACGCAATCAAATACAGCCACGAGGGCGGCGCGGTCGAAGTGAGTTGCGAGGTCCGTGACGAAGACGTCATCGTCTCCGTCACGGACACAGGACTTGGGATCTCTTCCGAAGACCAGGAGCGCATGTTCGAGCGCTTTTTCCGGGGCAGTGACCCGGTGAAGCGACGCATCCGGGGGACCGGACTTGGCCTTTACGTAAGCCGCGGGCTTGTCCAGAGACACCACGGCAGGATGTGGGTCGAAAGCGAGGCCGGTCGCGGCTCGGTCTTCTCATTCGCTCTGCCGTTCGAGCAACCGGCGGAAGAGCCCCTCGGCCGGGATACGCCGGCCGCCTAGACCAGAGCGCGACCGTTCCGCTTGACGAGCCGCCCCTCCATCACGACGTCCGTGCAGTTGAGCAGGTCTCGGATATCTTCCGCCGGGTCTCCGGACACCGCCATCAGGTCCGCGCTCAGCCCGGGCCGGATCGCTCCGGTCTCAGATCCGATGCGCAACGATTCGGCCGTATCGACCGTCGACGCCGCGAGCGCCTCCCAGTTTGTGAAGCCCAAAAGCTCCACGAACGACCATGCGTTCGCGGCGGACATGTCGAACTCTCCGTGCGCCATTCCCATGTCCAGCCCGGTCACGAACCGCACGCCCCGCTCGCGCATATCGCGCAAAGCGGCATCATGCTCATCTTCGGGGACCGTGATGGCGGACACGGCCCAGTGAGGCACGCGCGGCGCAACATCGCCGGCCTTGATCCGCAAGTCGCCAACCATGATGTGGCCGGTCGTCGGATCGGCCCAGATGCCCTTGTCGGCGGCCATCCGGGCGATCTCGGGATCATAGGCGAGGCCCTTGCTGAAATCGGAGTCGTACCAGCGGGCATGGATCAGGCAGTGGATTCCCGCCTCCACGCAATTGCGCACACCGTCCGCCGCAAGGCAGTGCGACACGATCTGCACATTCAGGCGCTCCGCCTCCACCACGGCGGCGCGCAGCGTCTCCACCGGGTACTGGGCCGATCGCGGATTCGCCGTGGGGGTGAACATCCCGCCCGTGGACATGATCTTGATCACATCTGCGCCCAGCTTTACCTGGTTCCGAACGGCGCGTACGACCTCATCCGCCGTGTCCGCCTCGACGCCGAAGAACCAGCAGTGGCCGGCGGTCGTCGTTATCGGCGCGCCGGCCAGTTGGAGGCGCGGACCCGGGATGACGCCCGCGCGTACGGCGTCACGGACCGGGAACACCACGTCCGCCGGACCACCGAGATCACGCATAGTCGTCACGCCGGACAGCAAAGCCGTCCGGACGTGATCGACGGCGCGCATGATGAAAAACTCCGTCGTGTCGTTGAACGCCGCGTACTGGGTGTACACCGGGTCGTCGCCCGCCGCGGCATGCATATGTGCGTGCGCCTCGATCAAGCCGGGCAGCAGCGATACGTCACCCAGGTCATGGACCGCATGCGTGTCAGCTATGCCGATAGCGAGCGAACTTTGCGGCGCCACGTCAGATATACGGCCGTCCTCGACGACGACGGCATGGTCTGGCAACCACCCGTTCGCGTCGGCGTTGGCGACGCGGGCGGCTGTGAAGACGGCGTTTTCTGTCACCAGTGAGATCCCCGGTTGATCGCTACAGAGAAACTATCGATTGTCGATTGAGGTCGCGAATGTGCGCGACGGCCCGACAGGCATTGGACGGAACACGCACTCTCCTACACCAGCGCCTTGCCCCCGAGCTTCACCGGCACGCCGCCTTTCACCACATCGACCGACGACGCCAGCGCCCGGATATCCGTGGAAGGGTCGCCCGCGACCGACATCATGTCGGCGTACTTGCCGGGCTGTAGCGAGCCGACCGTGTCCTCGACCCGGAGCGCCCCGGCCGTCACCGAAGTCGCCGCCGCGATCCCTTCCCACGGCGTGTAGCCCAGCGACTCCACGAACGTGATCGCGTTGTAGCTGGACTTGTCAAAGTCTGCATACGCCATACCCATGTCAAGCCCGGCGGTGAAACGCACGCCCCTGTCGCGCATGTCCTGCAACATCTCGACGATCTGCTCACGGGAGGGCCTCGCCGCCGCGACCGACCAGTGCGTCTTCCGCGGTGGGGCTCCGGCGGCGCGGGCCTCTTCGCCAAGCGTTGCGAGGCCGATCGTGGGATCCACCCACCTGCCTTCGGCGGCAAGGCGGGTTGCGCCTTCCGGGTCGTAATCCATCGGAACCGTCGGATCTGAAGATAGCCAACGGCAGTGAATGATCTGGTGAACGCCGGCATCGATACAGTGGCGAATCCCGGCCGCGGCATGTGAATGGGCTACGACGTACACGCCCAGGCGTTCAGCCTCCACAACCGCCGCGCGAAGCGTTTCCACCGGGTACTGCGGCGTGCGAGGGTTGGAGGTAGGGGTGAAATTCCCGCCCGTGGACATGATCTTGATGAGGTTGGCGCCCAGCTTGACCTGACCGCGAACCGCCTTCACCACTTCGTCGACCGTGTCAGCTTCGGTTCCGAACATCCAGCAGTGGCCGGCGGTCGTGGTGATGGGCGTTCCGGCGAGCAACAGCCGCGGCCCGGGCACGACGCCGGCTTCGATAGCGTCACGAACGGGGAACGCCACCTGGTTGCGGGACCCGAGGTCCCTCATCGTCGTGACCCCGGAAAGCAGGGCCTTTCGCGCCGCGCCGACGGCCCGCATAACAAATCTGTCGTCGTTCTCGGACGTGATGTTGGCGTACGCCTCCAGGTCCGCGCTGCAATGAAGGTGGGAATGAGCCTCGACCAGCCCCGGGAGCAGCGACACATCGCCCAGGTCGTACACCCGCATGCCCGACGCGTCACCGAGGGTTGCTGCGGGAACCACGGCCTCGATGCGGCCTGCATCGTCCGTCACAACGGCGTGTTCATTTAACCAGCCGTCGGTATCGGAGTTGGCGATCCGGCTGGCTTTGAAAATGGCGGGCTCGGGCAAGTTACGCTCCTCTGATGAACTCCCGGTGACCGGTCGGCGAACGGCCGGGATTCGTGAGCCGGGAACGGGGCCGTTCACATGGGTCGGGCGGATTCTAACGGGGCCGACCGGGCGGCGGAGCCGGGGCTCACCACCTCCGCCGTGACCTCGGCTCATCGCGTTGACCCTGTCCTGCTGCGCTCTCTGAAGATGACTGTTGCGGCTCGTGTAGGGCGGGGGCATAATGCCTTTCCCGGGGCCGCCGCTTTGCCGGGCGCATAGGCGCGCGTTTTGAACAGAAATTTCCGGCCTGGCCATGTACCTGGTATGCGACAAGAGTCGTAAAGGAGCCCAACTTTTGCACCCGTTTGAGTATGTCCGCGCGAAAAGCGTCGACGAAGCCGTGGCGGCTCTAGCCAAACACGGTGAGCGCGCCCGGCCGCTGGCTGGCGGAACTGATGTCCTGGTCATGGCGCGTGCCGGCCGATGGGAACTCGATGCGCTCGTCGACATCAAACACATTCCCGAGACAAACATTGTTGAACTGGGTGCGAGCGAGTTCCGCCTGGGCGCCGCCGTCCCGTGTTACCGCATTTACGAGGACGATGAGATTTCGGCGAAGTTCCCGTGTCTCGTGGATACCGCCTCTATCATCGGTGGCATCCAGATACAGTCACGCGCCGGCCTCGGCGGCAATCTTTGCAACGCCTCCCCAAGCGCAGACGGCATCGGCCCGCTTATCGTCCACCACGCCACCTGCGTTATTGCCGGTCCTAACGGCACACGGGAAGTGGCGGTCGAAGACTTTTGCACCGGCCCCGGCCGGTCGGTGATCGGGAACGGCGAACTCCTGGTTGAAATGAAGATGCCGATCCCACGGAAGGGTTTCGGAGCGGCTTACGAGCGGTTTACGCCCCGAAACGAGATGGACATAGCTATCGCGGGTGTGGCCAGCTCGGTCCAGTTGAACGGCAACATCATCGAATCCGCCCGCATCGCACTCGCCTCAGTTGGTCCGACGCCGATCCTATCGTCCGCCGGGGACCAGCTGGCCGGCAAAGAGGCCACGGCGGAGAACTTCTCCGCCGCAGCGCAGGCGGCGATCGCGGACACGAGCCCGATCAGCGATATGCGCGGAACGGTTGAACAACGCAAACATCTGGTCGGCGTTCTGACCCGTCGCACCCTTGAGAGGGCCGTAGAACGCGCCCGGGAGAACAACTAAGTTGGTGGAGAAAGTAAGAGTCCGGGCAACACTCAACGGAGAGCCGGTCGACTTCCTGGTCGCACCGTATACGAGCCTGCTCGACACGCTGCGCGACGAGTTGGGACTGACCGGAACGAAAGAAGGATGCAACGACGGCAATTGCGGCGCCTGCACCGTAAACATGGACGGCCGGATCGTCGACTCCTGCTGTGTGCTCGGCGCCGAGATCGACGGCAGCACGGTCGAGACGATCGAGGGCATGGCCGAGCCCGGCAAACTGCACCTACTCCAGCAGACCTTCCTCGAGGAGGCGGCGCTTCAGTGCGGCATCTGCACCCCCGGGTTCCTCGTGTCCGCCAAGGCGCTGCTCGAAAAAGAACCGCATCCCAGCGAAACGCGCATCCGTTTCTGGCTTTCGGGGAACCTGTGCCGTTGCACCGGTTATGACAAGATTGTGAAGGCGGTCCAGAAGGCCGCGGAATCGGCCTAGGGAGGTCCTGATGGTCACTGACACCACTAAGGGCAAGTACAACGTAATCGGCACCCGCCCTATCCGGCACGACGGTTACGACAAAGTCACCGGCCGGGCGATCTACGGAGCTGACATCACGCTCCCGGGCCTGTTGCAGGGCGCGATCCTGCGCAGCCCTCACGCGCACGCCCGGATCAAGTCAATCGACACATCCGCGGCGGCGGCGATGCCCGGCGTTCACGCCGTGATAACGCACACCGACTTCCCTGCTGCGGAAGATACATTGGTCGACCTCGGTGAGGGCGCGGTTAACTTCCGTTACGCCTCAAATAACGTGATGGCGGGTGACAAGGTCCTGTACAGGGGCCACCCCGTCGCGGCCGTGGCCGCGGTGGACAAAAACACGGCTCTGGAAGCGGCCAGCCTTATCAAGGTTGAGTACGAAGTGCTGAAGCCCGTCACGAAGGTGATGGACGCCATGAAGCCTGGCGCGCCGATCGTGCTCGAGGACCTGGAAGGCCAGGACCTCGGCGAGAAGATCGACGGCCAGACGAACCAGGCCAACCACTTCCGTCACGAGTTCGGAGACGTCGACAAGGGCTTCGCACAGGCGGACCTTGTTATCGAGCACGAGTACGACACGGCGATGGTGCACCAGGGCTATATCGAGCCGCACAACGCCACCGCTACATGGGACGAAGATGACCGCATCACCGTCTGGACAAGCACACAGGGCGCGTTCGCCGCGCGCCGGCAGATAGCCGGGGTCCTTCGCGTTCCGGACTCCCAGGTCAAAGTCATCCCGCTTGAGATCGGCGGAGGTTTCGGAGGCAAGATCCCGACCTACCTTGAGCCGGTCGCGGCGATCCTCGCCCGCAAATCCGGCCGGCCGGTGAAGCTGCTCATGGAAAGAACGTCCGTGTTCGAGTCGACCGGTCCCACACCGGGTTCATGGATGCATGTCAAAGTCGGCGTGAAGAATGACGGCACAATTACCGCCGCCACAGCCGATCTCCGTTTTGACGCCGGCGCGTACCCCGGTTCTCCGGTCGGCGCCGCGGCAATGTGCGTCTTCTCCGCTTACGATATTCCGAACACGCGGATCGACGGTTACGACATCGTCGTCAACAAGCCGAAGACGGCCGCCTACCGCGCTCCCGGCGCCACCCACGCTGCCTTTGCCATGGAAACCGTGGTAGACGAAATCTGCGAGAAGATCGGGATGGACCCGCTTGAGTTCCGCATACAGAACGCGGCGAAAGAGGGGACACGCAGGGCTGACGGACCGATCCACCCGAAGATTGGAGCGATCGAGACCCACCAGGCCGCGATGCAGTCAGATCACTGGAAGACGCCGCTGGAAAACGCCCCGGACGGGAAATTGCGGGGCCGCGGAGTCGCCACCGGGTACTGGTTCAACATCGGCCTCAAATCCGTCGTGACGATTGCCGTCAACGAGGACGGCACCGTCGCACTGACCGAGGGCTCGACCGACATCGGTGGCTCGCGTGCGTCCATCGCCATGATGGCGGCCGAGGTGCTCGGCATCCCGGTAGAAGATGTGCGTCCGCACGTTGCGGACACAGAGGGCATTGGCTATACGGACGTCACCGGCGGAAGCCGCACGACCTACGCCACAGGCTACGCGGCACATGATGCCGCGCAGGACGTCGTGACGCAGCTCCTTGAGCGCGCGGCGAAGCTCTGGGACGTTGAACCCGACGAGGTGGAGTTCTCAAACGGCAGCTACCAGTCGAAGTCGGACCCTGAACTGCGGCTGTCGCACAAGGAGCTCTCCAGCAAGCTCGGCTCGACCGGAGGCCCCGTAGTGGGAACCGCTTCGGTGGACCCTGAGGGAGCCGGCGGCGCGTACTCGACCCAGATCGCGGATGTCGAGATCGACCCGGAAACCGGGAAGACTGACGTGATCCGTTTCACCGTCGTTCAAGACGTGGGCACGGCGATACACCCGGCCTATGTCGAAGGGCAGATGCAGGGCGCAGCCGCACAAGGCATCGGCTGGGCGCTGAACGAAGAGTACTTCTTCAATGACGACGGCCAGATGGTCAACTCAAGTTTCCTGGACTACAGGATGCCGACCTCCTACGACCTGCCGGAGATCGAGACGATCATCGTCGAGGTCCCGAACCCGGGTCACCCCTTTGGCGTCCGCGGAGTCGGTGAAGTGCCGATCGTTCCGCCGGTGGCGGCGATAGCAAACGCCATCCATGACGCGTTGGGCATACGGTTCCGCGAGACTCCGATAAACCCCGGCCGGATTCGGGCGGCGCTTGAAGCTAAAGAGTAGCAGTCAGCATTTCGGTCCAGAGGCTGTCAGTGAAGACATTGGGGCGCCCCAGACAAACGGGGCGCCCCTTCTCTTTCTTTCCGTTTATGATCGTCGGTAGCTATGATCGCTGGAGAACAACACGATCAGGGCACGATCCAGAGAGATGGCGTGTGCCGGCGGCGCCAGGCTGCGAGAAGCCAGCAATTTAATCAGAAGGAAAAGTCCAGATGGCCCGCGTTTTCATCCCGCAACCATTGCGCAAACGGGCCGGAGGCCGGATTGAGGTGCAGATCCCGGGCAAAAACCTCCGGGAGGTGATCGAGAACCTGGAGAAGGAAATCCCGGGCGCGGCGGAATACATATTGAAGGACGGCGAACTTAAACCTGGTCTGGCGGCGATCGTCGGAGAACAGGCCACCCGCCAGGGCTTGCTCCATAAGATCGAGGACGACGAGACCGAGATCCACTTCCTTCCGGCCATCGCCGGTGGACAATCCTCGGCCCTCGGATACGCTGTGCGCCGCCCACGCCGGCTCCATTGCGTCCGCAACGTTTCTGGTTGATAAACTGCCAATTCTTACAGTTGGACGCCGGTCGCAGCCTTGTCGCCGCGGCAGGAAGGACCTTAATGATCAAAGAGAAATCTCTCGCAGGCCGCGACGGACATGCAAGCCAGACCGAGTACCCCGAGTTCGAGGACGGTCCCGTTCTTAGCGCGGAATGCAAGGCCGTCGTGGCGGGTGCTGTCCGCACCATCATTGACGCGGTCGGTGAAGACTCCTCGCGGGACGGCGTCGCCAATACTCCCTCGCGCGTCGCACGGATGTACGACGAACTCCTGTCCGGCTACGCCACCGACCCGGTGGAGCTGCTCAACAACGCCCTGTTCGACGTCGAATACGATGAGATGGTGGTCATCAGGGACATCGACTTCTACAGCATGTGTGAGCATCACATGCTTCCGTTCTACGGCCGGGCGTCGGTCGGCTACCTGCCGGAGGATAAGGTGGTCGGCCTGTCCAAGATCCCGCGGCTGGTGGATATGTTCGCCCGGCGGCTCCAGGTACAGGAGCGTATGACGCAACAGATTGCCAACTTCCTTGAGGATCTCATCAAGCCGCGCGGTGTCGCGGTGGTGGTTGAGGCCACCCACCTGTGCGCCGCCATGCGCGGCGTCAAGAAGCATCACTCCCGCATGGTCACTAGCGCCATGCTCGGGGCATTCCGGGACAATCCATCCACGCGCGCGGAGTTCATGATGCACATCCGCCCGGGTTCTGACCCGCTGATGTAGCGGGACCGCAGCGCCTCGCGACCGGATGAGTCCTTCCAGATGAGACCTCAAGGGAAAGTCGCCCTCGTAACCGGCGCCGGCGTACGTGTCGGCAAGGTCATAGCGCGCCGGCTGGCGGACGCCGGCGCCCGGATTGCGGTTCACTACCGGAGCTCGGAACCGGAGGCGCGTCAGCTTGCAGATGAGATCAACGCCTGTGGCGGTGAGGCAGATCTGTTCCGCGCGGATCTCACTGATCGGGCACAGGTCGAATCGCTGGTCACGGCCGTGGTCGATCGGTTCGGCGCGCTGGACATCCTGGTCAACAGCGCGTCGGTATTTCGAGACCGGGGAATTAACGAGACCACGGATGCCGACTGGGACGAGAACTTTGCGGTGAACGTGACGGCGCCGTTCATCCTTTCCCGGGCCATGTCTGAACACCTCGACGGAAGGCCCGGCAAGATCATCAACCTCACCGACTGGAAGACGACGCGGCCCAAGCGGTTCGCTTACGGCGTCAGTAAGGCGGCGCTGGGAGGACTTACGCGCTCTCTTGCCGCATCACTCGCGCCGACCGTCCAGGTCAATGAGGTGGCGCTCGGGGCCATACTGCTGCCGGTCACGGCCGAGCCGGACGAGAATGAGGCGCTTGCGAAAAAGCTTGCGGCACGCACGCCTCTTGGACGCCTCGGGACTCCCGAGGAGGTCGCGCACGTGGTCATGACCCTTGTAGAGAACGACTACATTACCGGCGAGACGATCTATGTCGATGGCGGCCAGAGACTGTCCCGCACATGACGCATTGGAGACCACGATGACACATGAATCCAACGCCCGGGTCGCGTTGATCACGGGCGCGACGGGCGGGCTCGGATCGGCGGTCGTGCCGGCGTTCGAGTCGGCCGGATACAGCGTTGTGGGTTGTGACGCCGCGCATCCAGACGCCGCGATGCGATTTGATGTGACCGACCCCGCCGCGGCCGCGACCGCTGTCCGGGGCATAATTGCCGACCGCGGCCGGATTGACGTCCTGGTAAACCTCGTGGGCGCATGGCGGCCGCAACCCCCCGTGTCAGAGATCAGCGACGAAGACTGGGACGGACTGTTCGACATTAACTTCAAATCCGTGCTGGTCATGTCACGCGCCGTGCTCCCTCACATGATCGAGCGGGGCAGCGGCAGGATCATCAACGTCGGCGCCCGACAGGGCGAGCGCGGCGTCGGCGGCAACGGCCCGTATTCGGTAGCAAAGGCCGGCGTGCTGGCGCTGACCGAGGTGATGGCGGACGAGACGCGCGACTCAGGGATCACCGTGAACGCGGTGGTGCCCTCGGTCATCGATACACCCGGAAACCGCGCCGGGATGCCGGACGCTGACTTCGACACGTGGGTGCCTCCGGCGCAGCTTGCGGCGACCATGGTGTTCCTAGCCGGCGATGAGGCGGCAAGTATCTCGGGCGACCGGATTCACGTGTTCAACCGGGCATGACATCTTTCCGTGTTCCCCTTTCGCAGCGGGAGAGTGCATGCCCCGTACTCGATACGGGGGCAACGGAGAGGGAGAACCTCGCGTCCCGGCATCACGTCGGCGCCTGAGCGAAGAGGAGGGCCAGTGACTTCCGATCAGATCCACATCACCGGGCTCCACGTCCAATGCATCATCGGGATCAACGACTGGGAGCGGGAGGTGAAGCAGGAGGTGATTATCGACATCACCCTGCACGCTGACCTCAGCCGCGCCGGGGAGTCCGATGACATCGCGGACACCGTCAACTACCGTGATGTCTCGAAAGCGGTCCAGGAGCACGTCGAGGCCTCGTCCTACGGGCTGATCGAGGCGATGGCGCAGAGCATCGCGAATATCTGCCTCGAGCCGGAAAGCGTCATCCGCGCCGACGTGAGCGTGCAGAAGCCGGGCGCTCTCCGCGGCGTTGACTCTGTGGGCGTCGAGATCAGCCGGGAGACCACACCGGGGTTCTCGACGGGCTGACATTGGCAAGCGCACTCGTCTCAGGATCGGATTTCGATCCGACCCTGTTCCCCTCACCTGAATCCTCTCCCGGCGGGAGAGGGGATATGGTCACCCGCCGTCGGGCCTCTACCTCTGCTGGTGGCCCTGGCAGCGCCTGCAGTCGTCCCCTCTCCCCATGGCGGGAGAGGGGATATGGTCACCTCCGTCGGGCCTCTACCTCTGCTGGCCCTGGCAGCGCCTGCAGTCGTCCCCTCTCCCCATGGCGGGAGAGGGTGCAGGGTGAGGGGGTCCTTCCGCGGAAGGACAGAGCGCAAACGCGGCCGTTCGCGATCAACGCCGAACGCGTCCACTACCCGCTCTGGGCGCCCGGTCCGGGCGGGTCCGTTTCCTTCGGGCCCCGCAGCCCGGGCATCGCCCACGCGGCGTCCTCGTCGGCCGCATCGACCTGCTCCACGAGGCCGATGCGGCCCTGCAGCCGGTCGTACTCGTCGCGGACATCGTCGCGGGGATGCCGCCAGTCGTACAGGTAGCGAACCGATCGCACCTTTACCTGCACCAGTTCCTTTGTGCAGTTGAAGCAAGGCCGCACCGTCGTATACACGTCCGTCCCCTCGACCGGGATCCCGAACCGCGCCGCGGACAGGATGGCGTTCTGCTCGGCGTGAACGCAGATGCACAGGTCGTACGCCTCGCCGGACGCGTACCGGCCGCCGCGGTTGGCGCAGCGGTCGCATCCGCCTTCCTCGCAGTTCGGGGCGCCTTCGGCCGTGCCGTTGTATCCCGTCGAAACGATGCGGTCGTCCCGAACGATTACGGCGCCGACCCTGGTGCCGCGGCAGTTCGCCCGCGCCCGTACCGCCAGGGCGATGCCCATGTAGTACTGGTCTCGATCGGGGCGTATACGTGGGGTTTCGGAGGCGATAACAGGCCGTCTCAGAAGACTCAGGACCTTAAAATGCTGGCGAGTGGCAGGATCAGCGGGCTGCTATTCTAGCTTCAGCCCTAACGCTTACCGTCCCGATTCCGCCCGGTGTGTGACGAGTGGTCGCAGTCCGGGCCAGGAAATCCAATTGACCGGCAAGACACCACGCCCCACCCTACCCGACTCCCGCGGCCGTTTTGGCGACTACGGCGGGCGGTTCGTTCCCGAGACCCTTATGGCCGCGCTCGAAGAACTGGAGCGCGAGTACGAGTCGGCGCGCTCCGACCCGGCCTTCCGTGAAGAACTGGACGGGCTGTTGTCCGACTACGTGGGCCGCCCGTCGCCCCTCTACTTCGCCGCCAACCTGACCCGGGAACTGGGCGGCGCACGCATCTACATCAAGCGTGAAGACCTGATCCATACCGGCGCGCACAAGATCAACAACGCCGTCGGCCAGGCGCTCCTCGCTCGCCGTCTCGGCAAGAAACGGATCATCGCCGAGACCGGGGCCGGCCAGCACGGCGTCGCCGCCGCGACCGTCTGCGCGATGTTCGGCATGGAGTGCATCGTCTACATGGGCGAGGAAGACATCCGCAGGCAGGCGCCCAACGTCCGTCGCATGGAGCTTCTCGGCGCCAGCGTCGAGACCGTGACCTCGGGCAGCCGCACGCTGAAGGACGCCATCAACGAGACGATCCGCGACTGGGTCACGAACATCGAGACAACCCACTACATCATCGGCAGCGTCGTCGGCCCGCACCCGTACCCGATGATCGTGCGCGACTTCCAGTCGGTGATCGGCCGCGAGGCGCGGGCGCAGATTCTTGAAGCCACGGGACGTCTCCCCGACTACGCCGTCGCGTGTGTGGGCGGGGGCAGCAACGCCATCGGCCTATTCAGCGGCTTTGTCGACGATGACGAAGTGTCGTTGATCGGCGTCGAGGCGGCAGGGGAGGGCGTGGACACGGACAAGCACGCCGCGACGATGACCAGGGGACGCCCGGGCGTGCTGCACGGCGCCATGTCCTACCTGCTCCAGGACGAGCACGGCCAGGTAAAGGAAGCGCACAGCATCTCGGCCGGGTTGGACTACCCGGGCGTGGGGCCGGAACACAGCTATCTGAAGGACACAGAACGGGCGCAGTACGTCGCCGTGACCGACGCCCAGGCGATCGAAGGGTTCCAACTGTTGAGCCGTACTGAAGGCATCATCCCGGCGCTGGAGCCCTCCCACGCGCTCGCGTATCTGTCGGAATTTGTTCCGACCCTGGACCCTGATGCGATCGTGTTGCTGCTGCTGTCCGGGCGGGGGGACAAAGACCTGGACACCGTTATCGATGCTCTTGATCGCGGGTCGTGATGGGTCTGTGACGCGGTCCGCCGCTTGCGTCTCACCGCGCGGGAGCTTTGCGGCGGCTGGCCCGGGCGCAGCAGAAGTTGTACGACCCTGGAACTAGTGCTAGGTTTGGCCACCGATCGGCACGAACCGCCCATTCGTCCTGCTCGGGACACGGGGCGACACCGGACAGTAGACGAGGAGCATTGCGTGGCCGAAGCGCCAGAGCTGCCGAAGACCCTCACGCCCTACCCCGTGGTGGCGAACATCGAGTTTGCCGAAGGGCCGATTTTCGACGATGACGGATACCTGTATTTCGTGAACTACGCCCGGCGTGGCACGCTGGGCAGGATGGCGCCGCGCGGGCTGGTGGAAGCGTGGATCGACACAGGGGGCGTCGTCAACGGCCTCAAGTACGACGGCAATCGCGGGTTGATATGCGCCGATCACGACGGGAGACGGATCACCCGAATCGATATCGACCGGAAGTTGATCGAGGTCCTGACCGATTCCTTTGAGGGCGAGCCGTACATGGCGCCAAACGACGTCTGCCTGGACTTGAAGGGCAACGTCTATTTCACCGACCCCGGCGCCGGCTCTGACCCGCTGCCCGGCGCGGTGTACCGGATCGCGATGCCCGAGCCGGACGCGCCGGGCGCCGTCACCCGCATCGCCGGGGACCTTGAGTACCCGAACGGCCTGGCCATCCATCCCGACCAGCGTCGGCTCTTCGTAGCGATGTCGCGCACCAACAGCATCGTGTCGTACGACCTTGACGCCGACGGCAACGCCTCCAACGAACAGCTCGTCTACCAGTTCCCGAACCCGATGGTCGATGGCTGCCAGTTTGACGAGCATGGCCGCCTGTGGGTCGCCCGCTGGGTTAACGGCACGATGGACGTGATCGACGTAGAAGCTGGAAAGTTGGTGCGCAGCTACCCGATGCGCGGCGACCGGGTCACGAACCTGTGCTGGTGGGAGGACTCGGTGTATGTGACCGTGGCCGGCAGCCACAGCATTGAACGTCTTGACGCCGGGGTCCGCGGCGCACAGATCACGCCGCCGCGCCGCTAGGCCGGCCGCTCCCTGAGGCCCTCGAAGGGTCGGCGTAACGGCCTGGCGCACAGGAAGGCTGGTAGGACGCATGGCAGGTCCACTTGACGGTGTAAAGGTCATCGAGTTCTCGGAGATCATCGCCGGGCCCTTTAGCGGCGTGCTCCTGTCGGACCTGGGCGCGGACGTGGTCAAGGTGGAGCCGCCGTGGGGAGACCCGTGGCGCGAGGGCGGTGGCCGGTTTGCCGATCATGAGTCACGCGCCTTCATCGCCGTCAACCGCGGCAAGAGATCGATACAACTCGACCTGACGAAGCCGGAAGCGCGCTCCGTCGCCCACCGTCTTGTCTCCGCGGCGGACATCGTCGTCACCAACCACCGCCCGGACGTGCCGGCAAAGCTCGGCATCGACTACGAGACCCTCGCCGGCGTGAACCCCCGGATCATCTACTGCGAGGCTTCCGCGTACGGGCTCAAGGGGCCGTACGCCGGAGCGCCGGGATATGACGTCCTGGCCCAGGGTTTCAGCGGCATCATGTCGTCCGAGGGGATTATGTGGCGGGGCGTGCCGCGCATGATCCGCACCACGCCGTTTGTGGACTTCACGACCGGTTACGCCATCGTCCAGTCGGTGTGTGCCGCGCTGTACTACCGGGAGAAGACAGGTGTCGGCCAGAAGATCGGCACCTCCCTCCTCGCCAACGCTCTTGCCCTGCAGTCCGGCCACCTCGCACGGATTCCCGGCCAGCCGACGGCGCCCCAGCGCTGGCATGATGAGGACCTCCCGGCCCTTGAGGCAGCCGGCCTTTCGTACGGCGAGCTGAACGATCTGTATCACGAGGTCCGCTGGTTCCCGCCCGCTCTGCTGGTCTATTACAGGCCGTACCAGACCGCCGACGCGGTGATCAGCGTGGCCTGTCTGAGCGAGCCGCTCCGCAAGCGCATGGCGGACTGCGTCGGGTTCCATGACATCCGGTTCGAGCCGGGCTGGGACCAGGAGGATCCGGCCGCCGTGGAGTTCGCCGAGAAGTTGCTCGTCGAGGTCGAGGACAAGATGCGGAAACGGTCCGCGGAGGAGTGGCTGCGCGCCTTCAAAGAATCCGGCGTTCCGGCGATGCCGGTCCAGTTCGTCGAAGGACTGCTCGATAACGAGCAGGTGATCGCCAACGACCTGGTGATCGAGCAGGACCACCACGCCGCCGGCAGAATGCAGCTCGTCGGACCACTGTCGAACTGGTCGGAAACCCCTCCCGAGGCAAAGCGTCCGTCCCCCGCCCTGGGAGAGCACACCCGAGAGGTGCTGGCCGAGATCGGTTATTCGGCCGGCGAGATCGCGAGATTGCTCGAATCCGGGGCCGCGCTGGGATAAGCTGCGCCATCGCGGCGGGCGACGTTGCCGCGCGGGACAGTTTCAGGCAGGTGCAGGCATGACCGGTCCGCTCCAGGGCATTCGGATTATCGAGTTCTCGCAGATCATCGCTGGCCCGGTTAGCGGCATGCTCCTCTCCGACCTCGGCGCGGATGTGATCAAGGTCGAGCCTCCATGGGGAGATCCCTGGCGGGCCGGCATAGCGCCGATCAGCGATACCGAGAGCAAGGGCTTCATCGCGGTCAACCGCGGCAAAAGGTCTGTCTCGCTCGACCTGACCTCGGACCGGGGCCGGGACATCGTCCACAAGCTTGTGGCGCAGGCCGACGTCGTCACGGCCAACAACCGGGCCGACGTCCTCACCAATCTCGGCATCGACTACGAGACGTTGAGGGAGGTGAAACCGGACCTCATCTACAGCGAGATCACCGCATTTGGCAGGGAGGGACCGTACGCCAATTCCCCTGGCTACGACCTTCTCATGCAGGGACTCACCGGGGTGATGGCGGCCGAAGGTATCCTCAGCGGCTACCAGTCCGGCGATTTCAAGATGAACGAAGGCGTGCCGCGCTACCTCACGGCTATGCCGATGGTCGACTATGCGACCGGATATTCGGTCGTCCAATCGGTCTGCGCGGCGCTCTTCTATCGGGAGCGGACAGGGAAAGGGCAGAAAATCGAGACGTCCCTCTTTGCCAACGCCCTGACGATCCAGGGTCTTTCGCTGACCCATGTGGAGAACGCTCCGGCGCCGACGGTCGACTTCGTGAACGAAGAGCTTCCCCTGCTCAGGGAAGCCGGCCTGACCTACGCCGAGATCGACGCCGTCTATCGCGAGCGCCGGGTGTTGCCGGTCGCCGCCTTCGTCTACTACCGGTCCTACCAGACGGCGGACCAGGTGATCACCCTTGGCTGTCTGAGCGAGCCTCTCCGGAAAAAGGCCGCAGACTGCCTCGGCGTCGATGACATCAGGTTCAACGAGGGCTACGACCCGGCTTCCGAGGAGTCGATCCAATTCGCGATCGACCTGTCCCGTCGGGTCGAGGAGGTGATCCGGGCTAAGCCGGCGGCAGAGTGGTTGCGCATCTTCCACGAGGCCGGAGTCCCGGCGGCCACCCTCCACTACGTGGAAGAAATGCTCGATCACGAGCAGTCCCGCGCTACCGGGATGATTTACGAGCTGCAACACCCGATCGGAGGCAAGGTCCGGGGAGCGGGACCCTTGTCGAGGTGGTCGGAGACATCTCCCGAGGCTGTCCGGCCGTCGCCGGGGCTTGGCGAGCACACGCTTGAAGTGCTGTCGGAGGCCGGCTACTCGGACGCTGAGATACAGGGCTTCGTGGAATCGGGCGCCGCCGTGACCGGGTAGCGACGCGGCGTACACTGCGCCCAGCCCCACGTTCGCCGGGCAAGATTTACCCGGCAACGTTCATCAGGGGCGGAGGCAACTGACAGATGGCCGGACCGCTTGACGGTATTAAGGTGATCGAGTTCTCCGAGATTATCGCCGGGCCGGTAAGCGGCGTGTTGCTCTCGGACCTCGGCGCGGACGTGATAAAAGTCGAGCCGCCATGGGGCGATCCCTGGCGTACCTCACCGAGCCGGATCGGACCTCCAGACGCCAGGGAGAGCCGGGGCTTCATAGCCGTCAACCGTGGCAAGCGCAGCATCCGGATCGATCTCACAAAGAGCGATGGCGTGAAAGTGGCGCATCGCCTCGTGGCCCACGCGGACGTAGTCGTCACAAATCACCGGCCGGACGTCCCGGCAAAGCTCGGCATCGACTACGAGACGCTGTCAGAGGTCAAGCCCGATCTCGTGTACTGCGAAATTACGGCGTTCGGCCGGTCCGGCCCGGAACGCGCGAAGCCCGGTTACGACATCATCCTGCAGGCGCGGACGGGGTTGATGGCGACTAACGGCATGATCGACAACGGCGTGCCGCGCGTCATACGCGGCAGCCCGCTCATCGACTTCGCGACCGGGTACGCCGTGGCGCAGGGCGTGCTGGCGGGATTATTCCATCGGCAGCGCACCGGGCGCGGGCAAAAGATCGAGACCTCGTTAATGGCCAACGCCCTCGCGATACAGATGCTCTCGCTCACGTACGTCCCGGACTCGCCGTCAGCCCAGTCCCGCATGGTTCGCGAAGACCTTCACGCGATCCGGAAAGCCGGGCTTCCGTACCCGGAAGTAAACGCGCTATATCAGCAGAATGACCGCTCCCCGGCCTACCGGCCCTACTACCGCACCTTCCAGACGAAAGACTGGGTGATCGCCGTCGGCTGCCTTAGTGAGCCGCTTCGGAAGAAGATGGCCGATGCGATGGGGCTGGACGACCCGCGTTTCAAGCCCGGCTACGACCAGCAAAGCGAGGCAGGTCTCGAATCGGCGCGGCAGGTGGTGCTGGAAGCCGAGCGGATGTTCCTGGAAGAGCCGGCGGCGCACTGGATCGAACTGTTCGAGCGCGTCGGGGTGCCGGTTGCGCCGCTCAAGTTTGTCGAGGAGATGGTGTTCGATGAGCAGGCGATCGCGAACGGGATGATCGTGGAGCAGCATCACCCGATTGCCGGAACGGTGCGCACCGTTGGGCCGATCCTGAAAATGACCGATTCGCCGAACGTCGCCGAGAAATCATCGCCGATGTTGGGGGAGCACAGTACCGAAGTATTGAGCGGGCTCGGATACACGAAGTCTGAGATCGAATCCCTGATAGAGTCCGGCGCCGTGCTTGGAATCGTCGCAGGTGTTGTCAGAGCGAACAATCGGGAGGTTTCGTAGATGGCCGGTCCCTTAGAGGGCGTGCGCGTTATCGAGTTCTCGGAGATCATCGCCGGCCCGGTTGGCGGGATGCTGCTGGCCGACTTCGGCGCTGACGTTATCAAGGTCGAGCCGCCGTGGGGCGACCCCTGGCGTGGCTCGCCCGGGCCGGTGGGACCGAACGAGAGTCGCGGCTTTATCGCCGTGAATCGGGGCAAGCGGAGCATCAGGGTTGATCTGACAAAGCCCGCCGGTAAAGCGGTCGTACATCGGCTGGTGGAAGGTGCGGACGTCGTCGTGCTCAATCACCGGCCGGACGTTCCCGCCAAGCTTGGCATCGATTACGAAACCCTGTCCGCCGTCAACGCGCGACTGATCTACTGCGAGGTCACCGCATACGGCCGCCAGGGTCCGAACCGCGAACTTCCCGGCTATGACGTGATCGTGCAGGGCCTCAGCGGAATGATGACGTCTGAAGGTCATGACGATGGCGGCGTCCCGCGAACCGTGAACGTCTCACCCGTGTCCGACATGGCCACCGGCTACTCGATCATGATGTCGGTCAGCGCGGCGCTCTACTACAGGGAGCGGACCGGCAAGGGCCAGAAGATCGAGAACTCCCTGCTACAGAACTCGCTGACGATGCAGGTCAGCAGCCTGACGCAACTGGATGACTACCTGACGCCCGGACAGACCTGGCGTAACGAGACCTTGCCCGGCCTCAAGGAGGCCGGCGTCGAGTTCGATCAGATCTACGCCGCCTATCGTGGACTCCGGTACAACCCGGAGTTCAGGGTCTATTACCGCGTGTATCAGACCAGCGACTGGGTCATAGCGATCGGCTGTCTCAGTGGTCCGTTGCGCCAGAAGATGGCGGACGCGATGGGCGTGCACGACACCAGATTCGACCCCGGGTACGTGCGCGATACCCCGGAGGCGATCAAGTTCGCCGAGAACCTGATCCTGACCTACGAGAAGCTGTTCAAGCAGAAGACCACCGAGGAATGGCTCAAGCTATTGACCGCTGCCGGGGTGCCATGCGGCCCGATCCGGTTCATCGAGGAGATGGTCAACGACGAGCAGGCGCTCGCCAACGGCATGATCGTCGAGACCCGTCACCCGGTCTCCGGCAACGTCCGAGGTCCGGGCCCGCTGTCCATCATGAGCGAGTCTCCGCTCAAGATAACCCGCCCCGCCCCGGCCTTCGGCGAGCACACACTTGAGGTTCTCCACGAGGCCGGCTACTCAGAGGCGGAGATAGAGAAGCTCAAAGACAACGGAGACGTTTATTGAAGGGCGAGGTTAAGCGAGATTCATCCGGACGACTCGGCCTAAGGCCTGAACACCGTATCTCGGTGATAACGAAGGGCATCCTCATCCGGGGGATACCGTTCTGGAACGTTCAAGCGAGAACCCTCGAAGTCGAGTAGCGCCGAACGATGAAACGTCGTGGTCTTGCGGGTACGAAGTTCCGACGACACGATCAGCCGGAGAGACTGATCGAAGGTGATGAGTCCGCGATCGAAAGCACGATCATGAAGGACATTCAGAGCAATTCCGTTACTTGGGTCGGCCCGTCTGTCCGCGTCCACGCTCCACGGAATGATGTGGCTGGCATTCAACAACATCAGCACGGAGAGTCCTGTGACTGCGCACCTGCCGTCGTATGCGGCCAGTACAGCGGCTCGGAAGAACGATTGAACTAGACGTTCGTTTCTCGTGACCTCGGATTCTGTCGGGCCGGATGGTCGTGCACGTACTTCCTTCGATTCGTTCGCGTCGCGAGTTCGCGTCTGCGCCGATTCCGACTCGACTGCGAACGCCCCGAGATTTCGATGGGCCTCGGCCCAAATTTCGCGGTCGGCTCTACTGGCTCCCCGTAGGCCCACAACTCCCCGAGCCGCGTGGTCCGGATCCAAACTTGCGAAATTTGATGTCTTCATTGCTACGGCGCTCGGCGTGCGACCAAGATCGATCGCAAGTTGCACTATCTCAGGGTTGGTGCGATGCAACCGGCCAAATGGCGTCCGAATGTACAGTCGCAACGCAAGTAAAAGTTCGTCCCGTTTCCAGGCACGTCGTGAAATATTTTGTTCTGTGGACACTGCCGCTCGTTCTCCCATCTGACCCACCCTGGGGCCAACCCCCTCACATCTCCGCGATCGTCACCTCGCGGCCCTCGACTGCGCTCTTCACCGCAGCCAGCGCGAACGCCAGTGCGTGCACCGCCTCCTCGCCGTCTAACTCCGGCTGCGTTCCGGCCGCAATCGCTCCCGTGAACACATGCCCGCCGCGGCGAAAGCTGTCGCCCCAGTCCGTCACCATGTCGCTGTAACTGCGCATCTCGCCGTCCCTGTACACGATCACCGGCGGCTGCCCCAGCAGGTCTGCCGTGCAGTGAGTCACCCAGACCACGCCGCGGGTACCCGTGATCTCCAGCCATTCATCGACCGGGTAGTACGAGGTCCGCACCATGAACTCCGGCAGCGTCAGCATGTCCCAGTTGCCGAACCGCTCGGACCCTTCGTGCTTCCAGGAAATCACCGACGGCGCTCCTGTGAACCTGTCGATCCCGGCAGATGTGTCCGCCATCGCGTGGACCGTCTCAACCGGACCCATGAAATACGTGACGATGGATGTGATGTGGAAGCCGTAGTCAAGGATCATCCAGGCCGGCCCGCCGCGTGCCGCGTCCAGCCGCCACTCCATCGACTCCTCGGACATCGTCCAGCCGCCCTTGCCCTTCCCGAAGATCGTCTTGATGCGTATCGAGACTGGATCGCCGATCTCGCCCGCCTCGATCATCGACCGGGCGCGCATGTAGGGCTCGTAAGTCCGGTAATTCTCGAACACCCGGAAAGTCAGATCGGAACCGGCCGCGGCCGCCGCGATCTGGCGGCCCTCGTCGACGGTGATCGCCATCGGTTTCTGTAGCGAGACGTGTTTTCCCGCCTCAAGCGCCTCGAGTGTTATCGGCAGGTGCAGGTGGTGTGGCAGCAGGATCTCGACGGCGTCGACGTCCGGGTCCGCCAGCAGCTCGCGGTAGTCCGTATACACCTTCTGCGCGCCCCATTCGTCCGCTCGCGCCTGCGCGACGCCCGGCGCCGGGTCGGCCACGGCGTACAACTCACCGGTCGGATTGTCCACATACCCCCGCGCGTGCAACGTCGAGATCGCGCCGGCGCCGATGAACCCTACTCTGACGCGTTCCGTCACAATACCTTCACCTCCTCGTTCTCCGGCTCCGCCAGCGTTATTGTGCCGCCCGTACGCTTGCTGTCGAGCGCTGCCAGGCAGATAGCCAGCACCGACCTCGCCTCGGAGGCGTCCAGCTCCGGCTGCGTCCCCTCACGAATCGCTTGCGTGAACTCCCGGCCGCCGGCCCGGAAACTGGCGTCCCACTCCGCCTCAACGTCGCTGAACTGCCGCGTCACGCCATCGCGGTACAACGTCACGGGCGGGACGCCGAGCAGGTTCCCGGAACACCGGTTCACCCACACCACGCCGCGGGTTCCGGTGACCTCCACCCATTCGTCGCCACCGTAATACTTCGTCCGCACCTGTAGGTCCGGCGCGCGCACGATCTCCCACGAGCCCAGCCGGTTGCCGCCCGAAAATCGGAGCGAGATCATGGCCGGCGCAGCTGAAAACGGTGCGTCGTCGTCCGACGTTGAGAGGGTGTGGACCGATTCGACCGGTCCCATCAGGTACATCGCGATCGACGCCATGTGGTACCCGTGGTCAAGGATCGCAAGGTGGCCGCCACTTTGCGCCGTGTCGTCCCGCCATGCGCGGGCCTCGGGCGTGTGCGTCCACCCGCCAACGCCGCGGCCCGAGATGTTCTTCATCCGTAACGACAGCGGCTCGCCGATCTCGCCCTCGTCGATTAGCCGTCTGGCCAGTCGGTACGGCTCGTACGACCGGAAGTTATCGAACACGCGGAACACGCGGTCTGAGCGTGCTCCGGCGGCGACGATCTCGTCCGCCTCGGCGAGTGACAGGCACATAGGCTTCTGGAGCGAGACATGCTTGCCCGCCGCCAGCGCCTCCAGCGTCACCGGCAGGTGCAGGTGGTGGGGCAGAATAATCTCGACGGCGTCAATTTCCGGGTCCGCCAGCAACTCGCGGTAGTCCGAATACCAGCGGCCGGCGCCCCATTCCGCCGACCGCCGCTCCGCCACGCCGTCCGCGATGTCCGCCACGGCCACGAGTCGCCCGTTAGGATCGTCCTCGTATGCGAGCGCATGCAGTCCTGCGATCTGCCCGGCGCCGATGAAGCCTACGCCCACCCGTTCCGATGCCATCGCTCGCATGCCGCTCCCGTCGCATTACTCCGTTCGGTCTACGACGTACATGATGTTCTCGTCCCGCCATGGGATCCGTTCCGTGTCGTCGCACGCCGATTTCACGTTGTTAATGAAGTGTTCCATCGCCGACTCGAACTCGTCGGGGTCGTATAGCTTGAACGTTGAGTAGTGATGATTCTCGGCCTGGAACACGAGCCGGTCCATGTCTACCACGCGGTCGTACTGGAACTCCTCGATCCCGGTCAACTCCAGTCCCGGCGTGCCCGCCACTGCCGCCGCCATCTGCCCGAGCGTGTACAGGCGAGTCTCCCGTTCCGCGAACTCAGGAAAGTAACGGCCCCAGCTGCCGCGCTCGTTCTGCGCCCGCGTCCGGGTGTAGATAAACATTCTGCCGCCGATGCGCAGCGTGCGTCTTGATTCGGCCAGGAAGGCCGGCAGGTCGAAGTGATGGCAAGCGTTGAACGTGAAGACGTAGTCCAGCGCGTGATCAGAGAAGGGCAGGCCATCGGCCGAGGCAAGGTGTGTGGAGTACCCGGTGACTCCCTCGGATTGCAGATACTCGTCCAACTCGGCGAGCATTTCGACCGTAACGTCCACGCAACGCAACCGCAGACGGCTGCCCAGCTCGCGGAGCAGCAACAGGTCGTAGCGGCCCGCGCCCGCGGCCGACGTCCGCGGCAATGATGGTGTCCATTCGCCGGACGTGCTTGCTGATGAACTCGATCGGCTCCAGGTCGGTCGTGCGCGCCTCGCGGTACGCCGACGCGACGCCTGCGAAATGATCCTGTGTCTGTGTCAATCCCTGTGTGATCGACTGGTTCATACGCTTCCTCCAGATTGCACGCAACCACCGCGCCTTTTGGCGGGACGCGCGTGGGTTGCGTCATCAATGTGGCGTTCGATTCCGACCGATTCGCCAATCAGGCTGGCCGGGTCCCGGCCGCGACCGTCAAGGGGCCGCGAAAATCCCGTTCCCGCGTATTTCGCATGTGCAGGCCGAAACGAAGTTTGCTTCTGCCCTTCCGTCTCAATCAGGGAAGGGCGGTCCGGCCCGGGCGACTGCGGCCCCCCGGCCACAAGCGCTACGAAATACGTCGCAAGAGTAATCAAGCGGTCGCGACACGTCAAATCGGCCGTCGGCGCCACGCCGGCCGAGCCGGAAAAGGCGCGCCGTCCGGGTAGCGCGCGTTCGAAACTCAACCCTTCGCCGGTATACTGTGCGCATGTTCCGAACGCTTCGCCACACGTTTGAATTGATCAAAACCAGCTGGCACGTCCTCATGAAGGACAAGGAGCTGATCTTCTTCCCGATCATGGCCGGGATCGGTGTCCTCATCCTCCTCGGCGTGTTTTTCTTGATAGGCAGCGCCACGGGCACTATTGACCACTTCAACGAGCCGACGAAGATCAACACTGCGACCGGGCTCGAAGAGAGCCAGATCGTGGCCGTAGACATAATCCTCGCCCTATCGGTGTTCTTCACCGCCTATTTCATCGTCATCTTCTTCAATGCGGCGCTCATATCGGCGGCGCAGGAACGCCTGCGAGGGGGCGATCCGAACGTTGGCTCCGGGCTATCGCACGCGGCAAAGCATGTCCACACCATCCTCGGCTGGGCCATTATCGCCGCCGTGGTTGCGTTGATCTTGATGTACCTGCGGAGTCGTTCACGCGGCAGCATGATGGGTCAGATCGGGACGGGGCTGCTCTCAACCGGTTGGGCGATGATCACCTTCTTTGTTGTGCCCATCCTGGTTACCGAAGGGGTAGGACCGATCGAAGCGATGAAGCGGTCGACCGGTCTGTTCACAGCAACATGGGGCCGGCAACTTACGGCGAACTTCGGCTTTGGGATTATCCAGATAGGCGTGCTGTTCGTGGCCGGTCTCATCACAGCGATCTTCAGCGCCATCTCACCGATAATCGGAATTCCGGTCGGGGTGGTCGTTTTCGCCGTCGGCATCGGAGGTGTGATGGCGATGGAGGGCATCTTCAAGGCCGCCCTGTACGACTACGCCCGTGGCGAGAAGCCCCTGGAGTTCCAGGAAGCCGACCTTCGCCAGGCGTACTCGCCGCGCCCCGCCGCCGCCGCAGCCTAATTCCCGTAACCCGGCTCAAGACAGGGGTCGCCGGCTTACCGGCGCTGAGCGCGCCATAATGGCGCAGCTAACCGGCGCCGGCCAGCGGAGGAGAGACCCTTGCCTTACGCGACCAACGAACTCGCCTGGACGCCCGCTCACCGTTTGCGGGAGATGATCGCGTCGCGTGAGGTGTCACCGGTCGAGGTCACGGCGGCGGCGCTGGATCGGATTGACCGGTTCAACGACAAACTGAACGCGTACCTGGCCGTCATCCCGGAACAGGCGCTGGAAACCGCCCGGGCCGCCGAGCAGGCGGTCATGCGCGGCGACGAGCTTGGCCCTCTCCACGGGGTTCCGACCTCCATCAAGGACCTGGAACCCATGAAGGGAGTCCGGTTCACCTCAGGATCTCTCGTCTACAAAGACCGCGTGGCCGACAGCGACTCGCTTTCCGTGACACGCATCAAGGACGCCGGCGCCGTAATCCTCGGCAAGACGAATACGTCCGAGTTCGGGCATATCGGCACTAACGAGAACCGGCTCGGCGACGCCTGCCGGAACCCCTGGAACACGGAGCGAACGAGCGGCGCGTCCAGCGGCGGCGCCGGGTCGTCCGTCGCAGCCGGAATCACGCCACTCGCGCAGGGCAGCGACGGCGCCGGTTCGATCCGCATCCCTGCCGGACTGTGCGGAATCTACGGCATCAAAGGGACACAGGGCAGGGTGCCCCGGTACTCCTCCGGTATCGATAGCTGGCACTGGTTCAACTACTCAAACGTCGGCCCGCTGGCGCGAGACGTTACGGACGCAGCGATCCTCCTCCAGGTCCTCGCCGGGCCGCACCCGGACGCCGAGCACCTGACCATCCAGGAAGACCCGCCGGACTTCGTCGCCGCGCTTGGCCGGGGCGTGAAAGGCCTGCGCATCGCGTGGTCGCCGGACATCGGCGGAGTGGCGGTCGACCCGGAGGTCCGTGAGGTCGCCGGCCGTGCGGCGCAGGCGTTCGAGGAGATGGGCGCGACCGTCGAGGAGCCGGGGTTCAAGATCGACTCACCGGAAGCGATGTTCGACCTGCTTATTACGATCTGGCGCTGCCGCACGTACGCGGTGAACGGCGACCTCCTGGAGCACAGGGAGTTGTTAACCGACTACTTCCGCGACGGGCTGGAGGGCGGCCAGGAGATCACCGGCGAACAGTTGTGGGACGCATACTCCCGGCTCGAGTTCTACCGCCATTACGTGCGGGAGTTCTTCAAGGATTACGACCTGCTGCTCACCCCCACTCTGGCCACAACCGCATTCAAAGTGGGGGAGCACCCGGAGGTGATAGGCGGTCAGCCCGTGCCCGACAAACTGTGGGGATTCACGCCCTTTACCTACCCGTTCAATATGTGCGGAAATCCCGCGGCCACCGCCCCGGCGGGGTTTTCGAGCGACGGGCTGCCGATCGGACTTCACATCGTCGGCCGGTGGGGCGATGACGAGACGGTTCTCGCGGCGTCTAAAGCGTTCGAGGACGCCCGGCCCTGGGCCGACAAGAAGCCCGCCGGGTTCGAGTAGCCGTCAGACCTTCGCCGCGGGAGTACGAAATGACCGACGACCTCCACTACAAGACCATCTCGGAGCTTGCCCCGCTTATTCGTGACGGCAAGCTGTCGTCGGTCGAGTTGACCGAATCGCAACTGGACCGCATTGGCCGGCTCAATGACCGTTTGAAGGCCTACGCGACCGTGATGGCGGACAGCGCCAGGGTGCAAGCCCGGGCCGCCGACGCAGAGATCGCGGCCGGCAACTACCGGGGCCCGCTCCACGGAATCCCCGTGGCAGTCAAAGACCTGTGCTTTACCGAAGGTGTTCGCACGATGGGTGGCAGCGCCGTCTTCGCCGACAACGTCCCGGACTTCGACGCTACCGTCGTCACACGGTTTAACAATGCCGGGGCCGTCCTCCTCGGCAAACTCAACCTGACCGAAGGCGCGATGGGGGGCTACAACCCGAAGCTGGACATCCCCGAGAACCCCTGGAAAGACGGTCACTGGGCCGGCCAATCATCGAGCGGGTCGGGTTGCGCAACTGCTGCGGGACTGGCCTACGGCACACTGGGAAGCGACACCGGCGGCTCCATCCGATACCCGGCCGCTGCATGCGGGACCGTCGGTCTGAAGCCGACGTGGGGACGGGTCAGCCGGTACGGCGTGATGAACCTCGCCCAATCGCTCGACCATGTGGGCCCGCTTACGCGATCGTCGGCCGACGCCGGGATCGTACTTCAGGCCATTTCGGGTCTCGACACGAACGACCCGACAACTCTGCGAGACCCGGTCCCGGACATGACATCGACCCTCGATGCGGGCGTCAGGGAACTCAAAATCGGATTCGACGAGGAGTACGCCTCCGAAGACCTCGAACCGGAGATTGCCGGGGCCATCGCCGAGGGCGTGCGCGTGATGGAGCGGCTGGGCGCCGAGATCGTTCCCGTGAAGATGCCCGCTCGCCTGCGTGAATACATGGCGGCGTGGCCCGTGATCTGTTCGTCCGAGGCTGCCGCCGCCCACGCGGAGACCTTCCCCTCTCGTTCAGACGAGTACGGGCCCTGGTTTCGTCAGTGGCTTGCCAACGGTGCGTCACATACCGCCGTCGATTACGCCCGGGCCAATGTGCTCAGGGCGGCATGCGTCGGAGACCTCCGGCTCACCATGCGAGGGATCGATCTCCTCGCCTGTCCGTCTTCCCACCGCAGCGCTTACCCGGTGACCCCGGAAGAGTTGTATGGACCTATCCCAGCGGATCGCGACATATGGCACTCACGATTCACCGTGCCGGCGGACTACGCCGGGCTCCCGACAATCTCCCTCCCATGCGGGCTCAACGGGAACGGCCTGCCGCTCAGCCTCCAGTTTGTCGGTCACCATCTGTCCGAGCAGTTACTCGTGCAGGCCGGTCACGCCTTCGAGCAGGCGACGGACTTTCACAACCTGCACCCGCCCGTGTAGAGGTTCCAATACGAGGGGTCCAAGGAGCATTCCATGACGGACGAACTTCACTACAAGACGATTTCTGAACTCGCCCCGTTAATCCGTGACGGCAGGCTATCGTCACTCGAACTTACCGAGTCACAGCTGGATCGCATCGACCGGCTCGACGGCAAATTGAAGGCGTACGCCACGGTGATGGCGCAGGGCGCCCGGGCGCAGGCGCGAGCCGCAGATGATGAGATCGCCGCCGGGGTCTACCGCGGCCCGCTCCACGGCATCCCTGTGGCCGTCAAAGACCTGTGCGCCACCAACGGCGTGCGCACGATGGGCGGCAGCGCCGTTTTCGCCAACAACGTACCGGACTTCAACTCAACGGTCGTGACGCGCTTCAACGAGGCCGGCGCGGTACTGCTCGGAAAACTGAACCTGACCGAAGGCGCTATGGCCGGATACAACCCGAGGCTGGATGTCCCGGAGAATCCGTGGAAGGAGAGTTACTGGTCCGGTGCATCGTCCAGCGGCTCTGGATGCGCCGCCGCCGCCGGACTGGCGTTTGGAACGCTGGGCAGCGACACAGGGGGCTCTATCCGGTTCCCTTCAGCAGCTTGCGGCAATGTCGGACTCAAGCCGACATGGGGCCGGGTAAGTCGATACGGAGTGATGGCGCTCGCAGAATCACTTGATCACATAGGCCCTATGACACGCTCCGCCGCCGATGCCGGAATAGTCCTGCAGGCCATCGCCGGGCTGGACGCCAACGACCCGACCACGCTTCCGCATCCGGTTCCGGACATGACGGCGACCCTCGGTGAAGGCGTGAGGGGGCTCAAGATCGGCTTTGACGAGCAATACGCAACTGAGGATGTGGAGCCGGGGCTCGCTACCGCCATTGCCGAGTCAGTGCGTGTTATGGAGAGTCTCGGCGCCGAGATCGTTCCTGTGAAGATGCCGGCCAACCTGCGGGAGTACCTGGGAGCCTGGGAGACGATCTGTTCGTCCGAGGCTGCCGCCGCCCACGCCGAGACCTTCCCGACGCGGTCGGACGAATACGGTCCGTGGTTCCGTGAGTGGCTTACGAGAGGTGCGTCACGCACCGCCTCCGATTACGCGCAGGCCAACGTGCTCCGTGCAGCGTGCGTCGGGGACTTTCGCCTCACGATGCGCGGAATCGATCTTCTCGCCTGCCCGTCCACCGGGGCGGCAGCCGGCCCCGTTACCCCGGACGAAATGTACGGGACGATCCAGCAAGAGCTTGATCCATGGGACTTTTTCAGATTCACGGTGCCGGCCGATTTCTCGGGGCTGCCGACGATCTCACTGCCGTGCGGATTGAACGGAGACGGCCTGCCGCTCAGTCTCCAGTTTGTCGGGCATCACCTGTCGGAACAGTTGCTGGTGCAGGCCGGACACGCCTTTGAGCAGGCGACGGACTTCCACAACCTGCATCCCCCGGTGTAGGTGTAGTTCGGCGTCCGTCTGATCTCTATTCAAGCGTCTTCAGATAGGCGATCAGGTCGTCCACGTCATCTTGCGGAAGGCGGCCATACGCGTTCGGCATCAGGTTGTTGTAACCGGACACAACAAACGCGCCCGGGTCCCGAATCGACTGCTCGATGTACCGATCGGCGGTGAGCGCCGGGTCGCGAGTTGCCGCTGCGACGCCGATACCCGCAAGCCCGGGGCCCGTCAGGCGCCGGTCCCCCGTCGAGTGACAGGCCGAGCAACTCTCGCTGTTGAACAGCCGCTCCCCGTTCACCGCGTCTGCGACGTGTGGCGGAAGCGACGGATCGCGCGTGGGAGGAACGTCGCCGCCAGCGCTGCCGCCGCCGCACGCGGCTGCGAGAAGCATCAGGCCGGCAGCGATGCCGATCAATCGGTAACGGACGAAACGCCTGGACACGTGTGCTCCTGAATTGATGGGCGGATTCCACCGGGCCGGGCGCCACGCCGGACCTGACCGTCAGGACGACGATCATCGCGCTGTCTCCCAGTTACCGGCGATTAACGGGCATCCGCTATGGTGGGCCGATACTCATGTCTGACACGCCGCCCGCACCGCCGGATCCGCTGGATATCGCACAGCGATTGATCAGGTTCGATACCACGAACCCGCCGGGCAACGAGCGCGCCTGTATCGAGTACCTCGAACGGCTTTTCGCCGGGAGCGGGTTTGACACGAAACTCCTCGCACGCGACCCGGAACGCCCGAACTTGCTGGCGCGCCTGCCCGGCGGCGGCGCCGCCCCGCTACTCCTGTACGGCCACGTCGACGTCGTTCCGACCGATGGCCAGGTTTGGGATCGCCCGCCTTTCTCGGGCGAGATCGCCGACGGGTTGGTCTGGGGCCGCGGCGCCGTCGACATGAAGGGCGGGCTGGCGATGATGGCCTCAGCCCTGTTGCGCATGAAGGCGGCGGGCGAGACCCCGCCCGGCGATGTGATCTTTGCAGCCGTATCCGACGAAGAGGCCGGGGGTGACGCCGGGTCCCGGTTCCTGGTCGAACAACATCCGGGGGAGTTCGAGGGGGTCCGGTACGCCATCGGCGAGGTCGGCGGGTTTGCCACGCAGGTCTCCGGGTCGCGCGTCTACCCGGTGATGGTCGCCGAGAAGCAGTCGTGTTTGTTGATACTCACGTTCCGCGGACCATCGGGGCACGGCTCTTTGGCGCGGCGCGGCGGGGCGATGGCGCACATGGCCGAGGCGGTCCGGCGGATCGAGGCGGCGCGACTGCCCGTCCATATCACCCCCGTGGCAAGGGAGTCGTTATCGGCGCTCGCCCGGGCGCTTCCCTTCCCGAACAGCCTGCTCGTCAGGATGCTGTTACGTCGCCGCCTGACGGACTGGACGCTCGGGCGGATCGGCGAGCGTGGGGCCGTGTTCGACGCCATGCTCCACAACACCGTCGCCCCGACCGTTGTTGCCGGTGGGAGCCGGCCCAACGTCACGCCCGGAGAGGTGAGCCTTCAACTGGACGGCCGGATCCTGCCGGGCTTCACCCCTGAAGACCTGGTGCGCGAACTCCGGTCCGTGCTCGGCGATCTCTGCGACGGGCCGGTCGCCCCGGAGATCGAGGTCCGGCATTACGACCCGGGGCCGGCAGACCCCGACATGGGGCTGTTCGGGACGCTGGCATCGGTTATCGAAGAGGCCGACCCGGGCTCCGTCGCGGTGCCGGCTCTCATCCCGGGGACCACGGACGCCCGGTTCTTCTCGCGCCTCGGCATCCAGACCTACGGCTTCCTGCCCATGAACCTGCCGCGGGAAATCGACTTCACGGCCATGTTCCACGCCGGAAACGAGCGGATCCCCGTCGACTCGCTGGAGTTCGGCGCCCGGGCCATCCAGACGGTCATCCGGCGCTACAACGGCTCGCAGGAAAAACGGCCGTAACGCAGCAGGCGTCCTACCGGGGAAGGACTAACGGGCGGACCAGGGCCCGCCCCTGCGGTGTAAAGATAGGCCGGTCCGCAGCAAACACAGATCGTTCATCGCGGCAACACGTAGGGGCGGAGCTTGCCCCACCCGCCCGTTCCTTAACGACGGAAGGATCAGGAAACGGCGCGCCCTGAGGCTCTCGAAGGGCCGCCCAAACGCGTAGACATCGCGAACAATCGTTCCCCGAGCAGGCCGCAGGAGAGAAATCAGGTCGCCGCGGCCTCTTCTTTCTTGTACTGCTGGACCACCCGGTCCATCTCCTGCTGCGGAACTTCGCCGTACCGCGTGAACTTGGAATCAAACGAAGCCCGCCCCTGCGTCATCGCCCGGAGATCCGTGGCGTAGCGCTGCACCATCGCGAGAGGCACGTCGGACTCGATGACGGTGTATCCGGGCGCGGCCGGGTTCATGCCCAGGATCTGTGCGCGTTTCGTGTTCAGGTCACTGATGATGTCTCCGGTCAGCTCGTCCGGCGTCATGATCCTGAGATGCATGATGGGCTCGAGCAAGACCGGCCGGGCCTGCGGAATGCCCTGCCGGAGTGCGAACCCGCCGGCGATTTCAAACGCCATCCCGGAAGAATCCACGGAGTGGCTGCTGCCGTCCACCAGCTTGACCCCGATGTCCACGACGGGGAAGCCCGCCACCGGACCCTCCTCCATCGACTTCACCACACCCTTCTGGACCGACAGGATGTACTCCCTCGGGACGTTCCCGCCCACCACCTTGCTCTCGAAGTTGAACCCTTCGCCCCGCGCCAGCGGACTCAGCTCGATAACCACGTGTCCGTACTGGCCGTGGCCGCCGGACTGCTTCTTGTGACGATATTCCACCCGCGTCGTGGAGCCGATCGTCTCCATATACGCGATCCTCGGCAACGACGTCTCAAGCCCGACGCCGAATTTACGCATAACGCGTTCGACACCGATCTCGACGTGTACGTCTCCGAGGCCGCGTATGATCGTCTCCGCGGTATCAGGGTCGCGAGCGATGCGCAGACTCGGGTCCTCTTCCCCGAGCCTGGCCAGGGCGTCCGACATCTTGTCCAGATCGGCCTGGGTTTTCGGTGTCACCGCGAGCCCGTAAAACGGCTCCGGCATGTCGATGCCCTCGAGCGTTACCGGGTTATCGCGGTTCGTAAGCGTGTCGCCGGTGCGTGTCACATTGAGCCTCGAGATCACGCCGATGTCGCCTAATACGACCTCGTCCGTATTCTCCTGTTCCTTGCCCCTGGGGGCGGACACCTGGCCCACGCGCTCTGACTCTTCCAGGTTGGCGTTCCAGTGCTCGGAGTTCCCGTTGAACGGCGTTCCGTATACGCGGAAGTAGGACAGCTTGCCGACGAAGGGGTCTGCGCTGGTCTTGAAGACGAGATTCGCTTCGGCGCCTTCGGGGATCTCCGGCGCATCCTCCCGTTTCGCCGTGACGTCCGGCGAGGGAAGCAAATCTACGATGATGTCCATCAGGTCGGTCACGCCGATCTCCTCGGTCGCCGCCAGCGCCACGATCGGCACGATCTCTCCGGCGGCCACGCCCCTGCGCAGTCCCGAGATCAACTCGTCCGCAGTCAGCGCCTCACCCTCCAGATACTTCTCGGCCAGCGCGTCGTCGGTCTCCGCCACCGCCTCCACGAGACGTTCGAACAGGTCGGCGCCATCGCCCTCCTGGAGGGTCGAGTCGCTTATTAGCGAACCGACCCCTGTGAAAGACGACTCGACGCCGTTCGGCACATTGATCGGGACGCATTTGCGGCCCCATGTCTCTGCAAGGTCCTCGACGACCTGGTTGAAATCAGTGCTCTCGCGGTCGAGCTTGTTCACGACCAGGATTCGCGGCAGGGCTTTTTCTTCCAATCGCACCCACGCCTGCGCGGCGCCGACCTCGATGCCGGACGGGGCGGCGATTACCAGGATCGCCGCGTCCGCCACGCGCAGTGCGGAAAGCATTTCGCCCGCGAAGTCGGCGTAGCCCGGCGCGTCCAGCACATTGATCTTGGTGTCTTTCCACGGGCAGGGGAGGATAGCGGTCATGACACTGGACTGACGGCGTTGCTCTTCGGGCTCGAAGTCCGAGGAACTGGTGCCACCGATCACGCTTCCCAGCCGGTTCGTCTCGCCGGATTTGTAAAACATCGAATCCGCGAGCGAGGTCTTACCGGAACCGGAATGGCCCAGGAACACGACGTTCCTGATCTGTTCAGTGGTGAATCCCGTCATAGGTCCCTCCAGGCATGATCAGATCCATGTAAGCGTGCCGGTCGAGGGTTGATTTACCGGCAAAACGGGGGTATTTGAACTTGGCGGCGAGTATAGCACCGGCGAACGTAACTTCCGGGAACGTTGAACGTAGCCAGCCGGTAGGTCGGAAAGCCTTGCGCCCGACGAAGTACCGGGGCGCCTCTTAAGCGTCCCGGACGACGACGGACAGTGACTCGAAGAACCGCTCGTCTTCGATGCTCGATGCCGCGCGGGCCAGCTCCCGCAGGGTGTCCAGGTGTCGCGATCGGTACTCTGGCTCCAGTTCGCCGGCCGCGACAGCAGCAAGGTAGTCCGGCACGCCGCCGCCAACCAGTCCCGCTGTTTGGCCCTCGCCGAGCCTGTCGCGCAGAGCGAGCAGCAGCGCCGCCGCCGACTCCAGCCTGCCTGCCGGCCCGGCGCCGAGACCGTCCCAGTACGCGTCGTACGCGATCGAATTGAGCGTACCGGTCAATACGTCGGCCCGCCCGACCTCGAGGAAGGCGAGCAGCAACGTGGCCGCTGTCTCAGCATCTGCATACGCCAGCCGCCGGACGATCCGTTCCGCAGTCGGCTCTGGCCCGTCATAGCTGCCCAGCGTGACAGCGGAACGGATCGGGTCAGCTCCGAGAACGGTCACCGCCTGTTCGCCGTGGCCCGCCACCCAGGGCAACGGCCTGAGGTCCGTTTCGGCGAAGACGCGGAGAACGAGGTCCGGGTCGGTCCCGGCGATACCGTCCAGCAGCGCGTACATCGCTTCATCGAACGGTTTGTCGATGGCGAAATTGCCCGAGCTGTTCTCGGACAGGAGTGCGATTCCTTTCACCAGTGCGTTCGGAGAGGCTCCGGGAGTGACGCCGGCGGCGTTCAGCAGACGTTCCGGGGGGATCTCCACGGCTCGCGCCGCAGACGGCCGCACGTCCAGCAACCGCAGCAAAAGCAGGTCCGGGATCTCCGCAATCACTTCCCGGGCGATCTCCGGCTCCGACTCCCTCATCGTGTCGAAGATCGTGTCGATACGCCCGGCCAGCTCGTCGTCCGAAAATTCCGACAGTTGATCGGCCAGCGCCGCCGCCGCCGCCACAGGGTCCGTCGAGCCGTTATCGAGGGCCGCGTCGGCAATGGCGACGAGCGCTCGCAACTCATCGGCGTAGGCGCTGGCGGCCGCCTCGACGCTTTCTGTACCCGCCTCGCTTCCCGCCGGGAACAGTTCCAGCAGCGTGCGTGCCTTCAAAAGCGGCGCGAAATCCCTGAAATCCCGAACTGTGGCGGAGTCTCGGGCGCCGGACTCGCCGGAGAGCGCCCGGTATCGTGCCGCTTGCTCGTTGGGCGGAAGCGGGTCTAGATCACGATACGCGTCGAGCGTGGCGCCGAGCTCTCGGCCCCGGGCTCCTGACCCGCCGGCAAGCACGTCGGGATATTCGGAGTGCAGTTCGAACATGTCGCGCAGGTAGCGCGCCCAGAAGTTGAACCCGCGGTCCGTACCGGTCGCGTCGGTCAACGCGCTGCGCTGCGTCTTGATCTCGTCGAACTGGTCTGCGAAGTCGACCAGCCGTTGTCTCTCCTCACCCTCAAGAAGGGAAGAGATAGCGGCGCTCAGCTCGGCGTCCTCCGCCCCGGCCACGTTCTCGTACGGATCCAGTGGAAAGTGCTGCAACCCGAACACCTGACCGGCGTCGTCCCGTTGCTCGTCGTCCAGACCGAACCACCAGGCGAGCGCCGCCGCCCAGTCCGGCAGGTCGCCGGCCACACCGTCAGAGGTCAGGTAAGACGAGTAGTACTTCCGGAGGATAGGCGGGACCAGGTCGATGTCCCCGCCCGTGAAGTAGACGATTTCCGCTTCGCCGAAGTGCGCCAGGTCCGGCAGGTCGCCGCGATCCAGATTTGGCAGGTTGCGAAAACGGTCCCGCAGAGGCTCGAACCGGTCGGGCGGTTGTCGCATGAAGGTGAGCAGATCACCCCGGTACGCCTCGACGATCCTCTGGATGTCCCCCTCCTCTTGTCCGGGCGGCCCGGGAGCGAGGTCCGGCCGGCCGTCCACCGGGAACCGGCCCCAGTACGAATGCCCGAGCTCGTGCATCACGGAGTGCGGTATCGCCTGGCCGGCGCCGGCCCAGCCGTTGGACCCGGTGCTACCGAACCACGCAGGCTGGCCCCGCATCTGCCGGAGGTCGTACGAGTTTTGCCAGTCGATGCCGTCGGGAGTGAAGCCCCAGACGCCCTGGATGGTTTGCAACCTGCCGCGTACCCATTCCGGCTCCGAGATCAGCGGTGCATCAGCCTGCTCCCTGGCCGCCGCCGGGCCACTCGTCGTCGGTTCCGCCGTGGAGTTCGCCGGTCCACTCGTCGTCGGTTCCGCTGTGGAGTTTGCCGGGCCACTTGTCGTCGCTTCTACCGCGGAGTTCACCGGGTCGTTCGAAGGACTCGATGAACTGCAAGCCACCGCTGCGATGGCTACGATAGCGGCGGGTACAAGCAGTCGGGCGGCAACGGAATTCAAGCTCATCTGCATGAGGTTATACGTGCCGGCCGCATGGCCGGGCCTCCCGGGCGGCTGTCGAACGTATATACCGGTAACAGAAGGCTGCGCCCGTCGGCCATCCCTCGCCCTTCTCACCGGTTAACTACCCGGGGACCATACCGCTGGCAACCCTCACGAGACACAACCGCGGCCACCTTTTCGGCCCCATGATCCGGGTGATTCGACTCCTGCTCATCCTGCTGCGGGTCGTGACCTGGCCGTGGCGGATTTCCTATCGGGCCTTGAGAAAACGGCGCTTCTGGAAGGGTTTCCTTGTAATTGTCCTGGTCGTTATGTTGCTTGCCATTCCGCGGTCAACGCGCGTACTCAGCCCTGCCGAGTACGCCGCCCGCGGGTACGAATACGGCCTCGTGGGCTGGGAGGTCGCTAACTTCCTGGACAAGTGGGTCCATCGCGTCCGGGAGTTACTTCCCGGCGTCGGCTCTTCCACGCAGGAAAAACGTGAAGCCCTCGCCCGTTACCTGATGCTGAACGAGGAAATCGAGGTGGCGCGCGACGATCTCGATGGCGCCTCGGCGGCCGAACAGGACGATGATGAGCTCGTCACGCTCTTGGAGCGTGTGGACGATCTCGAGTCGGAGCGGCGGGAATTGCGCAACGATGTCGAGGAGCTCCTGGAATCCGCCATCGACGCGATCCTCAAGGAGCTGGACATCGGCGAGCTCGGGCCGCTCACCTGGCCGCCCGTCGACTTCCGGCTGGACTCAACTCCACGCGTGTTGATCACGTCACCCCGTGACCGGATTAGCCGTATCGAGTCGATCTTGATCGATCCCGGCATCACACTGGCGGAACGCGAGACGATCGAGGAAACGATTCACGAGGGTTCTGATCTGTCCGGGATCGTGCTCGGTACGGGCGGCGTCGCGACCTTCCCGACCGTCATCCCTGACGACCGTGACCTGCTTTCCACCCTGGACGTGGCGGCCCACGAGTGGCTCCACGCGTATCTCATCTTCAGGCCCCTCGGCCGGGCGTACTGGGACGGAGACGATTTGACAACGCTCAACGAGACGCTGGCGAATATGTTCGGTGAGGAGGTGGGGCGCGCGGCATATGAGCGCGTGACGGGCGAGACGCTGCCTCCCCCGGAGCCGTTCATTCCGGAGATGACGCCGAACGCCGGCGACGGTGATCCCGGCGGTTTCAACTACCGGGCGTTCATGCGCGAAACGCGTCTCCACACGGATGATCTGCTCGCAGAGGCGGACATCGACGGCGCAGAGGCATACATGGAGCGAAGACGGGTCGAACTCCAGGACCATGGGATCTTCATCAGGAAGATCAATCAGGCCTACTTCGCGTTTACCGGCTCTTACGGCGACGACCCGGCCTCCGTAAGCCCCATTGGAGCGCAGATACAGGAATTCCGGACATACGTCGAAAACGCGGGAGAACTCGTAAAGGCGATACAGGGAGTAGACAGTTACGAGAAGTTTGTTCAACGCCTTGACCGGGAACGCTCTGCCCACGGCGCGCAATCCGGTGGATAAGCCCGGCGCGAGCGTGCGGGTCCAGGATGAGGGATCTGGAGAGCGAACGGGCAGGCACGCGTGTCTCGGGTATACTTCCGGATGGCCTGACGAAGCGCCGCAAAAGCGTTCGCCGGGTCCGTAAAACTCACGACTCCCGGTGCTGCGCGGAACCCGTGCCGCGCAGGGCGTCACCGGGCTGGAATCAAGGCGGGGCCATCGTGCCACCGCCAGGCGGCGACATCATCGAACGCCGCCGGCAGGAGTAGCAATGGCCGCTGGCAGCGATCCCATACCTCGGACCGGGCGGGACGAGATGTACCGCCCTCCGGATAACGGCGGCGGAAACGACGGCGGCAGGGCCGGCCGTGAGCAGGTGTCGCTCGAAGACCTTATCGGGCGCATAAGAAACAGCCTGCCACCGATGAGATTTCTCGGCGGCGGCGGCATCAGCCTGATCGTATTGATCGGCATGATCGTCGCAGCAGTCATCTGGCTGGCGTCCGGCATCTTCACCGTTGACCCTGACGAGCAGGCGGCGTTGCGCCTGTTCGGGAGGTTCGACAGCACCGCCGGGTCGGGCCTGAACTGGTGGTGGCCGGCTCCGATAGGCCAGCGCGACGTGATCCAGGTGACGCAGACACGGACGCTTGAGCTCGGTTTCCGGAGCGGCGACGGCGGAGCCGCAAGCATCCAGATTCCCGTCGAGGCCCAGATGATCACGGGCGACGAAAACATCGTGGATGTCGGGGCGGTGATCCAGTACCGGATTACCGATATCGGCGCCTATCTATTCCGCGTTGACGACCCGGGCGACCTGGACCGCAATATTATCGCCGGAAGGCCAGACGGCAGAACGTTGCGCGACATCGCCGAAACGGCGTTACGCCAGGTTGTTGGCGCACGCACCATTGACGATGCGCTAACCGAAGGCCGTGAGCAGATTCAGGAGGACACGCGCCTCCAGATGCAGAACCTGCTCAACTTCTACGATACCGGCATCAGCGTGATCTCCGTCCTGCTACAGAACGTGAACCCGCCCGAAGAGGTGCGCGACGCGTTTGAAGACGTGGTCAGGGCGCAGGAGGAGAAACAGCAGTTAATCAACCTGGCTGAGGCGTACCAGGCGGACCAGCTGCCGAGGGCCCGTGGTGAGGCGGCACGCATTACCGAGGCCGCAGAGGGTTTCAAACAGGGCCGCATAGCGCTGGCACAGGGTGAGGCGGAAGGTTTCAAAAACTTGCTGGAGGGTTACCTGAATTCCAAGGAAGTGACACGCCAGAGGTTATACCTCGAAGCGATGGAGGACATACTGCCGGGGACCACGAAATTTGTCGTGACCGGTGAGGTGGCGAGCAGCGTGTTGCCGTTCCTGCCACTGACCTCGGGTAGCGCTTCGAGCATCGGGGGAGGGCAGTAAGATGCGCAAACTGGCAATACCGCTGCTCGTACTCTTGATCATCGCCGGGGTGATCAGCTCCCAGACCTTTTACATCGTCGACGAGACGCAGTTCGCGATCGTGACCCGGTTCGGAGAGTTCCAGGAATCCAAGAAGAGTCCCGGCCTGGCGGTCAAGATTCCCTTCGTGGAGTCCGTAACCAAGCTCGACAGCCGCTTGCTTCGGGTCGACGCCCCGCCCGCCTCACTGCTCACACTGGACAAACGCACGCTGGTGATCGACGCCTTCGCGCGTTACCGGATCACCGACCCGTTGGTGTTCTTCCAGGCTCTCCGGACGGAGTCGAATGCGGAGGCGCGCATCAGCGACATCATCAACTCCAACCTGCGGCGTGAGGTCGCGCTGGACCTCCAGTCGGAGATCATCGACGAGACACGCGAAGAGATCATGCTGCGGATCACCGAAGCATCCAAACTCCTGGACATTGTGCGCAGCGAAGCTGAGTCGCTCCCGGGCGGACTCCGTGACCCAAGTCTGCAGATCGTAATTGCCGGCCGGGCGGTAGCTGAGGGTGAAGCGGTCGTCAGGGACCGCGTCCCGACCCCGGAGCAGTTGGAGGCGATCATCAACAGTCCTGCGCCACTGGACTTCGATCTTGAAGGCGAGAACTTCCGATACCGGGTGCCGTTGACGGACCGGTTCGGCATCGAGATCGTTGACGTCCGGATTAAACGGGCCGACTTCCCGTCGGGTGTCGCCAATTCAGTGTTTGACAGGATGAGAGCCGAGCGTGAGCGGATTGCCAGCGCACAGCGTGCGGAGGGCGCCCAGGCGGACGCCGAAATCCGTGCCGCTGTGGACCGGGAGGTCAACTTCATCACACAGGCCGCCCAGGGTGACTCGGCCAGGATCCGTGGTGAGGCTGAGGGTGAAGCGATTGCGATCCTCGCCGAACAGCTGGGACGGGACCCCGAGTTCTACGCGTTCATTCGGTCCCTGGAAGCCTACCGAACGCTGCTGGCGCAGGATACGACCCTGGTCTTGAACGTCGATAGCGACCTGTGGCGGTACCTGGAGTCCCCGAGCGTTCCGGCAGATCGTTAAGGGGCGAACGCTAAGGCCGATTCGATAAACGAATCAGGAATTGCCGCCGGCGCCTCCGGGCCCGGCGGCTTTTCGCGTGCATCGAACCTGGAAGCATCGCCCGCGAGCGGATTTCATCGCGCTCAGAGCAGGTTCTGGAGCCGGTCCCGAAGCAGGGCGCGGACCAGTGACAGGATCACCGCCGCGCTCAAGATGAACGCAATAAAGGTGAAGGACATGCCCACGACGATGATGCCGAAGGCCGTCCCTGCGGCCGGGGGGTGCTCGGTGTTCGTGGTCGCCATTACCAGCACAGACAACCCGACGGCCGCAGCTCCGAAGATGTCGATCTGTGTGTTCGACGCAGTGTTGGCGTCGCCGGTGATCAATTGAAGAACGCCCCACAGGGCGAGGCCGACGATGACGCTGGTCACGTGACCGCCGACGACACGCCGCGGCGTTGAAGCGATCGAGTGCGGAACGACGAATACCGTCGCCGTGGACGAAGCGATCGTGACGACGATGATTCCGTTCGACACGCCCTGCTCTATCAGCAGGATGGCCAGCAGCGCCAGCGACGCAAGCCCGGCCTGGAACAGGTACGAGCGCACCCGTCCCCTGATATGGGACTTTTCAAATGCAGCGCGTGGTACTGGGGCGTGAATTCGCATCGCGTGAGCACGCGTTGTCGCCCGGGCTGGCCCTCATGCCGGGGCCGGATGGATTAGCGCGCCGACGATGGATTCTAGTTACGCGTCCCCGGAAACTCCCGGGTGAACCGGTGCGCGTTCCCATGACTTGTCCGGCTCTGCCCGGGCAAAAATTTCCTACCCGGGCTGTTCCATCGGCCAGTCGGAAATGCCGTCCTGTGGCACGTAGCCGATGATGTCGCGCGCGTGCTGGATGTCGCGGAACCGGCCCCGGTTGTTGGACACCGCGTAAAACAGGTCGAAGCGGACCGAATCATCTGCCGAGACACACTTCTCCACCATCTGCACAACGTCGCGCTGGCTGCAGTACACGGCCGCGTGCCGGGCGTCATACGGCCGATCCTCCTTGACGACACGGCCGATCCGGATGCAGATAACGGACATGCCGTGGGCGTCGGAGTAGTACCGTCCGAGCGCCTCGCCCCAGAGCTTGGCGGCGCCGTACACACCATTGGGCCGGGGCGGATCCTGCGGGGTGATGATCGGCGGCGTCTGCGGGACGTCGTCCCACCTCGCCTCGACCATCGCCTTGATCGGCTCGTCCATCTCGTACAGGGCCTGCGTCGCGCCCGAGCTGGCGAAGATGACGCGTTTCACGCCCGCCTCGCGCGCCGCCTCGAACACGTTGTAAGCGCCTATCAGGTTGCCGGACACCTGCCCGGAGAACTCCGGGCCCAGGTACGCCGCCATGTGGACGACCGTGTCGATCCCCTCGAACGCCGGACGAATCGCATCCAGGTCAGCGATGTCCGCCTGGACGCAGTCCACGCCCTCGACCGGCCGGCGGTTCAGCGCGCGCACGTAGTAGTTCTGCGCTAACGACCGGCCGACCAGCCCGCCTATGAGGCCGCTCATGCCGGTCACCAGTACGCGTTTACCGCCGTTTTCGTCCTGCGTCATCGACGCCCTCCGATGCTTGATGCCAACTGAGGCGCATTATTCGACGCCGCGGCCCGGTGAGCAAGGCCGGGCGGCGGGCCGCGCAATATGCCTTACCATCCCTGTTAACCATTCATGGATCGATTCATCTACTCACCCCGGACGGAGGCGATCATGGCGGACGGCAAGATCAGGGTAAGCCTGGTAAGCGGGCCGGACCGGACCAGCACGGTCTCCGAGGCCCTTGATCTCATAGCGGACCAGGTCGAGATTCCGGACCGGCCGGTGCTGATCAAGCCCAATTTTGTGTCCGTCAACGTGCCGCTGTGCGCCACTCATGTCGACGCCGTGCGTTCGACGCTGGCTTTCCTCAGGGACAAGGGCGTCGAGAGCTTCACGATCGCTGCCGGGCCCGCGATCGGCACGGCCGACGAGGGGTTCGACAACTATGGATACCGGCCGCTCGCAGACGAGTTTGACGTGGCCTGGCTCGACCTCAACCGGGACGATACCGTGACCGTTCCGGCGTTTGATGACGACCTGAACGCCCAGTACCTGAACATGTCCCGCACGATGGCCGAGTCGTACGTCGTCTCGGTCACACGGACCAAGACGCACAACAATGTCGTAGTCACCCTCGGCCTCAAAAACATCCTCGTCGGAACCCTGGTCGGACGCGCCGAGAAGCAAAAGATTCACCAGGGCAGCAGGGCGATCAATCTCACGCTGGCCAAGATGGCGCAGCACGTGGCCCCGGATCTCACGGTCCTGGATGGCACCGAAGGGATGCAGGGCAACGGGCCGGTGAGCGGCGATCCGATCGACTCCCGGATCACCCTGGCCTCCGCTCACAGCATCGCGGCGGACGTGGTGGGGTTGCAGGCGATGGGCTACCGCCTGGACCAGGTCGGCTATCTGCGCTACGCGATGGAGCTGCGCGGACTCACGCTGGACGACATCGAAGTCGTTGGAGAACGGATCGAGGACGTGCAGATCGATTTCCGGCCGCACGACAACATCGCCGGACAGCTAACCTGGCCGGTCGACGGCGACTGGCGGCCTGTGTTTGACGCGGTTGGCTAGCGCGCTCTGTTGGCGGGGCTTCTGAGCATCCGATGGGGTTGGTGAAGGTTCCCGGTCCGCGCCCTGAGGCTCTCGAAGGGCGCCACAGCCGATCGTCAACGGGAAGGTCCGACGCGCCGAACCTACCTGCCCCGGCCGCCGACGGCGTACGGCCCGATCGCCTCGCGCACCGCGTCCATCTCGATATTGGTCAGCCCGTTTGACCGCGCGTAGGTCGGGAATCGCCACCAGTCGTTCATGATCGTGCGGTCCGGCGCCGGCTGGCGGTCCGCACGCCAGCCGTCCGGATGTGGCAACCCGAAGCCGTGCAACGCCTCGTGGACGAAGGCGCCGGTCTGCCCGGATGCGCTCCATGCCGAAGAAGGCCACGGGCCGCCTCCGAGCAACACAGACCCGGCGGTCGGCTCAGCGTAGCCGCACACCGCCTCGATGCAGATGTCGCCGACGACCGCGTATCCCGGCGCGCCCGGCTGGAAACCGATGCCGCCGGCGTACCCGCCGAGACCCCGCACAAACGCCAGGTATATGTAGTCGTCTGACCAGCGCAGTAACAGGCGTTCCACCTCGGCCCGCACGGCCTCGACGCCCAGCTCCCGCCACTCGGCAACCGAACGCTCCGAACTCACCTGCCGGAGAGGCTCCCATTTGATCGGCGTGCCGACCGCGGTCTCCAGCCAGCCCTCGGCGCTATCGATAGCGGCTCGTAGCGCCTCCGTGTCCGGTTCCCAGGGCGACGAGGTGTAGTACCGGTCCTCACCGCGCTCCTGGACGGCGTCCAACTGGAAGTCGTCGGGCAACCGCGGCAATACCAGCAACGGCACGACCGACTTGCTGGAACGGGCCGGCGCAGGGATCGGCCTGATGCTCGGATCAGGCGCGGCCGGGTGGTCGGCGCCCCTGCCGAAGAGAAACCGCCGTAGCCAGTTCCATACTCGGTTCAGCATTTGACGTGAACGCTCATGCCCGCGTGTCTGACGCCGATATAGAGATCACGCGATGCCGCGTGCGCGTGCGGCGGCGACGTGGTCCCAGGGATTGATCCACTCTTCTTTGATCTCCATGCCGAACCCGGGCGCGTCGGACGGCGTCACGTACCCGTCCTTGGGCATCGGCATCCCGGGGATCGGGCACACCTCGTCCAGCGGTATGCCGGGGTCCGTGCCCATCCAGTACTCGGCGATCGGGGATTCCGGCATCGAGATCGCGAAGTGCTGGCCCCAGGGCGTGCCTGCGCCCGTGTGCGGGACGGTTATCAGACCGGCCGCCTCGGCGATCGTGTACACCTTCATCACCTCGGTCAGCCCACCGGACCACTTCATGTCCGGCTGCAGGATGTCGGCCGCACGCCTCTCGACGAGTTGCCGGTAAGCCTGCCGGCCGTGGTGGTGCTCCCCGGTGGCGATCGGCACCCAGTTGATCGCCTTCTTCAGCTCAACGTAGCCCTCCAGGTCGCTTGAGATCAGCGGCTCCTCGAACCAGCGCAGGCCGTAGGGCCGGAGCCGATCTGCGACCCTTATTGCGAACTCCACGTTGAACGAGCTGACCGGGTTGTACATCAACTCGGCGTCCGGACCGACCTGCTCCCGGGACTTTGCGATGTGCTCTTCGGCAAGGTTCACGCCCTCAAGGCCCATGCGGTAGTGAGCCGGGTTACTGACCTTGAACGCCTTGAAGCCGAGCTCCTGGGACCAGTCCAGGTCGTCGCAGGTCGCGTAAAGGAGAATTTTGTCCCGGCAGGGGCCTCCAAGCAGGCTGTAGACCGGCACACCGAGCAGCTTGCCCTTCAGGTCCCACAGAGCAAGGTCCACGCCCGATCGCGCAACCGTGGCGAGACCGCTGGCGCCGTAGTTCTGCACCGAACGCCACATCAGGTCGTTCAGGAACTCCGTGGCGAGGGCGTCTCGGCCTTCGAGCAGCGGCGCGTAGTGGTAGTCGATCAATGCCGCCACCGGTTCGCCGTAACTGCATGCGCCGAGTCCGAACGTGCCGTCCTCGGCGATCACCTGCACCCAGACTTCGGCTCCGCCCGTGCCCGGCATCTTTCCGAACTCTGTAGTGAATTCCGGGTAGTAGTTGATCGGGAGCGCGCGTCGAGCCGACACCTTGTTCGCCGCCGGACGCGTTGGTTTGGACTTCGGCGGCGTCCGCGGAATGTCCAGGCTGACGACGCGAATCTGCTTGATCTTCATGCTCGTTCTCCCGTCCGTGGGACCCGCTGGCCCGTCGACGGCGTGAACAATACACGGAGATTGTGGGGGCGTCGTGTGCGCCGGATTCCGGTCAGGCGTCGGTCAGGCGTCGATCACCCGGGGCTTGAACCAGTCGCCGGCGAACCACAGCAGACCTGCGATACAGGCGGCAAGGACCCAGGCCAGGAAGAAGGTCTTCTCATGGCCGCCGAAACCGGCCAGCAACGCAAGGGCCAACGCACTCAGGACTGCGCCGCCCGCAACCGCGCCAGACGTACACCGAAGCAAAAGCGCGACCTCCCTGCGCTCGATGGCTTCAAACGCCACCCCGCGTCCGCAATATGAGCAGTCAAGATCGGCCTCATCCACCGGTGTTCTGCAGTGGAAGCATTCGATAGTCCGGCGCTGAATCATTCCGTGATTTTATTCACGCCCACGGCGTTGACGAGTGATGAATCCGCAACGATTTCTACGCGAATCGGCCTCAGTCGAGTGCGGTTAGCACCTGCTCCGCAGCCTCACTTCCCGCAGCCGGGCTGAACGAGCCCTCAAACGTGCCGGGGCTCTGCACGACGATCAGGTCATGCTCCCGGTCCACCCATATGAACTGCTTCCCGGCGCCGACGGCCGCGAACGAGTCTCGCGGCAGGTTCGGCCAGAGCATCCCCTGGTCGTTGCACCAGAAGCCGAGACCGTACCGCCACATCTCGCGCGGCTCGTGCTGGAGGAGCATGTCGGAGACGCGTGTCGCCTGCCGCAACCACCCGGCCGGCACTACCTGGGTCCCGGCCCAGTCACCGTCGTTTAACCACAGCAGCCCGAGCCGGGCCATGTCCCGCGCCGTCATCTGGAACGACGTGGCGTAACCGTATGCGCCGAGCTTGGCGCCGGGGTGCAGATCGAAGTTCGAGTACACCCATTCCCACGTCCCGCCGATCGGGTTGCGCACCTTCCATTCGGCGAGCCTGCCGAAACCGGCGCCGCGCTCGGGGTCGCCCGACCGGTAAAGCGAGTACCGGGCCGCGAGAGCGTGGGTCACCACGTTCATGCCGAAGGTCTGGTAGTTGAACACTCGCCCCGGCGCCTCGCCCGGCTTCATGTAGCCGGACATGTTGCCGATCAACTGCCGGAAAGTGATGCCGGCGTTTTCCGGGAATGCGTAGCGGTTTTCCTTCGGCCCCTCTTCCGGCGATACCTCCAGGAACTCCGGGTAGTAGTCGGCCACCAGGTCGTCGGCCGAGCCGATCACGCCCTCACCGATCGCGATGCCAAGGACCGTGGAGTAGGTCGATTTGGACGCGGACGCCTGTCCCTGCAATTCGTCCGGCCCCATCCCGCCGCCGTGCCACTCGGCCGCGATCCGGCCGTGGCGGACGACGAGCAGCCGGTACGGAGAACCGCCGGCCCGCTCGGCCTGCCAGTCGCCGACTGCGGCCAGGCGGGCCGGGTCAAACCCGAGCGCCTCGGCATCGCCACGCTCCCACTCGGCGCCCGGGTACACCCCCTTTCGTTCCAAACTGGAGGTCACGCCGTCAGCGCGTCCCTGACGAGCTGGGAGAACGTCTGCAATCTCGTATTGTTGACCTCATCGGGCTGCATCCCGGTGGTCACTATGGCGACTCCGGCGTTCAGATCAGGGTCGCCCCAGCTGATGCAGGTGCCGACTCCGCCATGTCCGAACACGCGGGGACTCGGGTCGTCTCCGAAACGGTTCGGCCCTTCGGTCGCAAGTTGTAGGCCCAGCCCGCGCCTGTGCGGATGGCCCGACCCGCGCTCGATCCCTTCGGCGTGGCACGCCGTTACGTCGGCGATCGTCTCGGGGCTCAACCACTGTTTGCCGTCCACTCCGCCACGGTTTACGAGGACGCTGTAAAAGCGCGCCAGGTCCCGTGCCGTCGACGTGCCATTGCCGCCCGGCGCCGGGTTGAACTTGAACAGTTCGGAGTTGCCCGTGTCGGCCAGACTGGGGTTCGGGAAATCGGGCATCGCCTTGAGCCGCGCCAGCCTCGGCATCCTTTCCGCGTCGAGGGCGTATGTCGTGTCGACGAGGCCCAGAGGCCCGGCGACCTCGGCCTGGAAGAACGCCTCGAAAGACTGGCCGGAGATCCGTTGCACCAGCTCTGCGACAAGGAATCCGAAGGTCATGCTGTGATACTCGATCGCCGAGCCGGGTTCAAACTCGGCCTCGGTGGACTCCAGCGCGTCCACGATGACGCCCCAGTCGACCACCCCGGTACTCGCCATGTTGGTGATGGCCGCGGGCGTCGTCGGGACGCCCGCCTGGTGTGTGAGGACGTGGCGGACCGTCGTCGCTTCCTTGCCGTTGGACGCGTATCCGGGCCAGATGTCGCCGACCAGGTCATCCCAGTCCACCTCACCACGCTCTTTGAGAACCCACAGACAGGCCGCGGCGAGTGGTTTGCCGCACGACCAGACGCTGAACAACGTGTCCGCCGAGACCTTGGAGCCGTCTCCCGAGTTGATCTCGCCGCCGTACAGGTCGATGACGAGCTCGCCGTCCTTGTACGCAGCGATGGCGCAGGCGGGATGAACACCGAGCGCGAGGTGGTGCCATAGACGCGAGTCCACGGTATCGACAGCGCGCCTGTTCAGGGTGACCGCCACGGACGTTTCCTTTCGTTCTGTAGAGCCGTTCCTCATGAAGATAAAGCCGTCTCGGGAGTGGTCGATTATAAGTTGGGCGAGTGCTTGTCTCCCACGTTTCCGGGCCACGGAGGCCGATCCTGGATCAATCTCCTGCGGTCGCCGGGCCGGACAAAGTCTTGGAAGTGGCGCCGGTGGGCCCCTTTTTCCGCTGTGCCAACCC
>JACZRO010000107.1 GCA_022574675.1 Chloroflexota bacterium | reverse complement strand
GGGTCACCTGCGAACGCGACGACCTGGACGACATCGGCGCGTACACATCGGCGTTCCTGGACGTGAACGGTGACATCCTGGAGTCACGCAAGGCACGCGGATTCGTGCGCGACTGCCACGGCGACCTGCACGCCGGGAACCTGTTCCTCCTTCAGGACGGGCACGACGGACACGACGGGATACAGGTGATCGACAGGATCGAGTTCAACGACCGGTTCCGGTTCATCGACGTGGCGTCCGACCTGGCCTTCCTTGCGATGGACCTGGCGCACGCCGGCCGCCAGGATCTCGCCGACGTCCTGGTGGATGCGTACGTGGCCGAGACCGGTGACGAGGAGTTGAGGCGGCTCGTCGATTTCTACGTCATCCACCGTGCCTGTGTGCGATGCAAGGTGACCTCGTTGCTGCTGGAAGAACTTGGAGAAAGCTCTGAAAACCGGCGCCCGGATGTGATCGACGAGGCCGGGTCGTACGGACGGCTGGCGGCGCGGGTTGTGGCAGCGCAAAGGCCTCAGGCCGTGTATCTGATGGCCGGGCTGATGGGATCGGGCAAGTCGACGCTGGCCGGTGAGCTGTCACGGCGCTGGGACATGGAACGGTTCTCATCGGACGTCGTGCGCAAGACACTCGCCGGGCTGGACCCGGAACGCGTCAGCGAAGAGGGAGCCCGCGACGCACTGTACGCGGGCGAGATGTCAGACCACACGTATGACGAGATGATCCGGCTCGGGGGCGAGGCGCTGCGCCGAGGCCGGTCGGTGGTGCTGGATGCGGCTTTCGTAAAGCGGCGATACCGGGCTCAGGCCATCGCCATGGCGCGGGATCACGGCGTCCCGGTCTACATTGTGGAGTCCACCGTGCCGGAGCCGGTGGCGCTGGCACGACTTCATCAGCGATATGTATCCGGCAAGTCGGCTTCGGACGGTCGCCCGGAGTTGCTGGCGTGGCATCGGGGCGAGAGCGAATCTATCGGCGCGCTTGAGGCGGACGGCCACCTGGTCGTTGAGAACGTCGGCGGGGTCAACGACGCGGCGCGTTCCGCCCTGGCCGGGTTGTGGCGGCTCGTGCTGGCCGCACGGCGAAGGCCTGTCCCCGGGTAGAAGCGACCCGGTTGAGCGCGGGGTCTGTGTAACGACGACGCTCCGCGCAGGGGCGCCAATGTGGGGACGGTGCGCGCTCAGACGTCCGCGACGCCGCCGTCCAGTGCGTCCCATGAGCCTTCGCCGTATTCGGGATCGGGATACGGGCGGCTCGCGATCACGTCTTCATCAAGTTCGACGCCGAGCCCCGGCGCGGTGGGCAGTTCGAAGTAGCCGTCCTTGAGGACAAGCGGATTCTTTTGAACGAGGTCATGCCAGGGCATGTCTCGCGCCGTCTCCAGGATCAGGAAGTTGGGTGCGGCGGCGCAGACGTGGAGCGACGCGGCTACCGAGATCGGGCCCGCTGGATCATGCGGGGCGAACTTGATGTACTCGGTCTCCGCCATCGCAGCGATGCGCCGCAGCTCGGAGATACCGCCGGCGTGGCAGACGTCCGGCTGGACGACGTCGACAAGACGGCGGTTGATCAGGTCCTTGAACCCCCACCTGAAGAACAGCCGCTCCCCGGTCGCCAGGTCCGTCCGCAGGTTGGCGTCCCGCAACGTTTGCAACGTGTCCAGGTTGTCGGGAGGCGTCGGCTCTTCAAAGAAAAGGACGTTGAACTCCTGGACCGCCTCGATCTGCTTGATGGCGACGGTCGGACGGGAACGGCCGTGGTTGTCGATCATGATCTCGGCGTCCGGCCCGAGCTCCTCACGCATCTCCCTGATCTTCTCGCGCAGGGCGTCCACGACGTCTTTCTCCCTGAACGCGCTCTCGCCAACCTGCCAGCCGCCGGTCTTGTATGCGTTAAACCCGGCTTCCGGGTCCCGCAAGGCGGGGTCGTGGCGCAGGTCATTCCAGTGGCCGTAGGCGCGCACCCGGTCACGGACCTGGCCGCCGAGGAGCTTGTAGACCGGCTGGCCGTACACCTTGCCGGTCAGGTCCCAGAGCGCCTGGTCGATGCCGCTCATGGCCGAGCCCAGGATGACGCCGGCGCGCCAGAAGAAGTGCCGGTACATGATCTGCCAGTTGCGCTCGATCTCGGTGGGGTCGCGGCCTACGAGCGCCTTCTCCAGCACATGGATCGACTCTTCGACCGCACGCTCGTGTCGTTCCAGCGTGGCCTCGCCCCAGCCGTGCACCCCCTCGTCAGACATCACCTTCACGAACAACCAGTTGCGGTTTCCGCCGCGCATCTTGAACGTCTTGATCTCGGTGATCTTCATACTTTTGTCCGATCCAGGTCCGATCTGGGCGTGGGCCGATCTGGAGTCCCGGGGAGGGGGAGTCGGGTCCGAGACCTCAGGGGGGCGAGTCCCCGCCCCAAGTTTGCGCCGCTCCAGGTCTGGAAGAAATCGGAGACACGCGCCGCCGTGCCGGTCACACGCCGCGCCCGGTGATGGCGGAGTACGACCGGGGCGACTGTATGCGCACCCAGGCGTCAGACTCCAGCGCCCGGACCAGGTCTTCGTCCGCCCCGAGCGCCTCAGCGACCTCGTCCGGCGTGGCGGCCTGGCCGTTCCCGGCTCCGAGCCTGAGCTCCATGACGTCACGCTCCCGCTCATCGAGCGACGCGAGCGCGGCGCGGACGAAGGCGGTCGCGGCTTCGACCGGGATGCTGCGGGAGTGGCCGTCAGCGGCCCGGAACAGCCGGTCCATCGTCTTGGTGCGGCCCATCATGAGCAGGCGCGTGGAGGCTGCCCGGTACGCTCCCGGCTCGTTACCGGCCAGCGCCGGGATCTGAGCGCGTGCGATCGACTCCAGGCATAGCCACCCGGGGCGTTCACGTGACTGGCGAAGCCCGCTCACGCCAAGCGCCCACTGGTCCGGGTCGTCACTTTCGAGGAGGCGGCGGAGGACGGCGATGGCGTTGCGGTCGTTGAGCTCGCCGAGGTCGAGCGCGGCACGGGCCCTGGCGTCAGGGTCCGGGTCTTCAAGCTGGCGTTCCAGTCGATGGACACGCGCCGCCGTGTCGGACCCGAGCTCGCGCGCAACCCGGATGAGGTGCGCTCCCTCACCTTCCGACACCGCAGCGCCGAGGGCCGCGATGTCGTCCCCCGGTGCGTTCCGGCGCGAATTTTCGATGGCGGGCGTCTCTTCGGATTCGGCCACTTACAGATATCGCCCCGGTTCCCGGACCTGCCCGGAACAACCCAAAACTACGAGCGAGTTCGTCGGTGAAGATCGGCGCCGGAGTCTAGCACGGGGCGGGGTGAACACCGCCTGCCGCGTCCGGCCGTCTCCGGGGGCCGCCGCCGGGCCGTATCCGCGATTCCCCTGCGTGCTTGCCCGTACACGAAATGGGGGACGGGAAGCGCCCGGGTTGAGGGGGGCACGTCTGTCAACTGGGATTACCCGGGTCTAACGTTCACCTGTAGGTGATGACGGGGGAGTTTTGTAACTGCGCAGGTAATCGCGACAAGGCGGGCAATGCGAACCCAAAAAGACGCACACGACCCACTGCAGGTGCTCCTGGTCGACGACCAGGAGATGTTCAGGGGCCTGGTCCGAGAGACCCTGTCATTGGACAAAACTTTCACCGTGATCGGTGAGGCCGCGTCCGGCGCCGAGGCCATCGCCCTTGCCGGTGAGCTATCGCCGGACCTCGTGATCATGGACGTCCAGATGGACGACATGACCGGCATCGAGGCGACGCGCCATATCCTTTCGTTCAGGCCCCGAGCATCGATCGTGTTGACGAGCATGAACTCGGAACCCGGATATTCATTGCTGGCGCGAGAGATCGGCGCGCTGGCGTTCATTCCTAAAAAGTACCTCTCGACCGCAACCCTGCGCGACACGCTGGGCATAGACGAGGTAGAGGCCGCCGCCTAGCTCGTCACATCCCCCAGCAGGGGCGGACGGCCCGGTGCGGCCGGCGGTCAACCGTGCAAGCGCACGATAGATCGGTGTCGAGCCGGGGGCGGAAGCCAATCCGCCCCCTGATCGGTTCAGGACATGGGCCGTCACAGGTTTCTCCTTCCACTGCCCCACATCCCCGTCATTCACGCGTGCGGCGCCGGCTCCGATGAACGCCGCGCTTGCTTGCAGGGTGCTCGCCCGTCGCCGTGCCGGCCAATTCCGATTTTCTCGCGGCCGGGCAGGCGGGGCCGGGCCCCGCGGGTCTGAGCATTTCATGGATTCTCGCCTCCGCGGGAAAGACAGGCGACCCCGGTTCGCCCTGGGGGGCGACGGGGACCGGCGAGGGATGGGCGAGCGGCGGTTTTTGACACGTCCCGACTCCGATGCGTGACGTATCCGTTAATTACAGCCATGCGAAGCGTCACGGAGCGCCGGTGGTTCCACCGGCATCCCTGTGACTTAATTGTGTGTTCCCCGCTACGGAATCTTCATGTATCCGTTATCCATCGGTAACACTCGCGCGCTTACATTCAAAAGAGGCGACTGGAACCGTCCCTGGAGCCGTTTGGGGAGATATTCAAATTTAAGCCGGCGAGCGCCAGGCTCGCTTAGACAGGAAACCCGGTGGAACGCGTAACGACAACGGTCGACGAGATCAGGCAACGAGTGGTCGACCTGGCGAACATCTTCCTTCCCGACGGACTCAATCCATTCGTTGACGTATTCGTCCGGGTCCGCGCCAGGCGCGAGATGCGGATGGTGATCGATGCCGCCGCAATACAGTGGAATCGGCGCACAGCTCATCAGTTGATCGAGATGCTGTTCTACGGGGACGGCCGCACCGTGCGGAAGGTGACCGGGATCTACGGAAAGAAGAAAGCGATAGTCCCGATCGCCTACTAGCAAGGGCGTCCGTCGCGGCCGGTTGAAGCCGCAGGCTGCGCCGGGTCCGGCGGTGCGGAGCTAAAACTCCACCAGCTCTTCCGATTCGATTTTGTCCGCGTCCAACTCCATGCCCATCCCGGGCTGGAGCGAGACGTGGATCACGCCGTCCCGGGGTGTAATCGGATCCTGCAAGAAGAACTGGTGAACGGTATTCCACTTGATCAGGTACTCCTGTATCGGCGTCAGCGTCGGCACCATCGCGCAGGAGAAGTGCGCATTGGCCTGGCTCGAGTGGCCGTGCGGTATGCACTGCAGGTCATGGACCGAGGCGTAAGAAGCGATCTTGACGGTCTCTGTGATGCCGCCGGCCCAGTAGATATCCGGCTGCAGGACGTCCAGCGCCCCGGCATCCACGAACCGCTTGAAACCCCAGCGCGTGTATTCGTGCTCGGCGCCGGACAACGGGATGGACGTACTTGCACGGATCTCCGAGTAAGTGTCGATACGGTCCGGCATCGCCGTCTCTTCCAACCAGCGCGGGTGGTACTCCTCGATGCGCTCGATGATCTGCCGTGTGTAGGTCAGGTTCCAGCTGAGCCAGCAGTCGAGCATGATGTCGTCGTCATCGCCGAGCGCCTCTCGAAGGGTCCGAACGAGTTCCACGTTCTTCTTGAGCCCTTCCGGCCCGTCCATCGGCCCGTGCCGGAAGAACCACTTCTGGGCGCGGTATCCCTTGCGCTTGTACTCCAGGGCGCGCTCACGAACCAGCCCGGGGTCCTCGACGTTGAATCCGAGCATGCTGGCGTAGGCCGGGATCTCGGTCCGCGTCGGCCCCCCGAGCAGGCTGACGACCGGCGCGTTGTATACCTTGCCGCGTATGTCCCAGAGCGCACAGTCGACGGCGCTGATCGCCATCATCGTCTCGCCCTGCCGGCCGTGGACGGACGCCCGGAACATCTGGTCCCAGAGCAGTTCGTTGGCGGTCGGATCCTTGCCCTCGAGGATGGACCATAACCGCGTCGAGATTATGTAGGCGTGGAGGTCGTCGATCGGACCGGCGATGCCGGTCACACCCTCGTCGGTCTCGATCTCCAGGAACAGGCTCGACATGGCGTAGTGGCTGTCGTCGACCTTCGGCAGCCGGCCGGCGCCCCGTGCTTTGTATTCCGTGTAGATGTCGAGCGGCTGGATCAGCCGTTCCTCCCAGAATTCGCTCTGAAACTCCATCGTCCCGTGCAGTCTCCGGAGCTTGATCCCGGTCATCTTCATCGGATGTCCCTCTTCTCCACCGGTGTGCGGGTCGGCGTTCTGGCGGCACGCGAGTAACACGTATGCAGCGCCGGGCGACGATACGCCCGCCGCCGAGCGCGGTCAAACCGGAGAGGGGCGGGCTGTCCGGGAACCGGCAGGGCCATACAAGGTGGGGGATAGCCCCCATTTCTACCGCGGTTGCGCGCGTACACGTTTCACGTGCGCATCGAGTAGGTTGATACGAACACTGAACGGGAAGCTGCTCTCCGCGCTCCCCTGGTCCAGCCGCCCACCGGTCACCGGCCCGTCTACGGCCCGGCGCCGGGGCGACGGTGCGCCCGGCGTGGCGGAACCGGATGCGGATGATCCTCGAACAGATCGGAAAATACGCCCAGCGTCCGGCCTTCGTCGGACTGGTAACGATCGCTGCGATTTCGGCCGTGATCGTTATCGGCGGCGCGAAGTTCTCCCGGGCGGATTTCCTGGAAGTCACGCGCAATCAGCAGGCCCGGGAACTGGATTTCCTCGGCCAGGCGATCCACCACGGACCGCTGTCCGGCAGGTCGCCCTCTGACCTCCGTGAGCAGATCGGTCCGCTCGCCGGCACCGCCGAGTTCGATGAATTCATGCGCCGCTCCTTGTTCGGAATGGACGTGGTGAAGGTGGAGATCTTCGGCCTTGACGGGTCGGTCCTGTACACGACGGACCCGTCCTCAACGGTGTCTCTGGCGCCGTCCCACCCGTTGGTTCGAGACGCCCGGCGCGGGATCACGGCGTCTGCGCTCGCGGATCAGGTTGCCGTCATAGACCTGGCCGGGAGGCCCGCCGAGCTGCAGGTGATGCAGACTTTCGGACTCATGCTCGACCAGCCTCCTGCCTCAGGCGGCGGGGGCCGGCCGATGGCGATTCTCGCTGTGCACCGGGACGTTGGGTCGCGTCTTGCGAGCGTAACCCGCAGCGTGTGGTCGGTGGCCGGGGTTTTCTTCGGCGGGATGTCGGCCGTTCTCCTGATCGTGAACCATATTTCGGACCGTTCCCGGCGGAGGCTTGAGGCGGCCAACATCCAGCTCCAGCATCGGGAAACGGCAGTTCGTGAGTCCCGGGAGCGGATGCTCCGGGCAGATGAGGCGGCCAAACGGGCGATCGCCGGGGAGCTGCACGGGACGGTCCAGACCAAGCTGTACGCCGTGTGGATGAAGCTGGGGATTGTGAGCGACAAGATTACGGACGAGGCCGTAAAAGCGGAGTTGGACGGCCTTGCCGGGGACGTTGAGCTGATCCGGGAAGAGGACATCCGCCAGCTGTCCCACCGCCTTCACCCGAGCATCGTGCGGGTCAGCGCCGCCGCCGGGTTGCGCTCCCTGCGCGATTTCTACGAGAGCCTGATCCCCGTCGAGCTGGAGATCGGCGACGAGGTGGCCCGGCTTGAAGAGGGCGGCGTTTCCGTGATCCCGGAGGAGCCGAGACTGGCCGTTTACCGGATTACGGAGCTCGCGCTTACAAACGTCGCACGGCACGCCCGGGCAACCGTATGCACTGTCGGATGGGACTACGAGGAAGAGGCTCGCGAGCTTGTGCTAACGATCGTCGACGACGGGGTCGGGTTCCAGTCTTCCCCGGACGGCGAAGGTGGCAGCCTCGGGCTCGTGACGATGGACGACTACGCCGATGCGCTTGGCGGCGTGTGCGAGATCAAATCAGTGCCGGGCGAGGGGACGCGGGTGGAGGTCCGGTTCCCGTTCGACCCGGGTGAATCGGGCGAATCCACGCATGAGGCCGATGCGGCAGCGTCAGATACGCAGGCCGTAAGGGCGGAACTCGCGCCGGACGCCGGTTCTTGACCCTGCGGATAACCGACGGCCCGGGTGGGGCTTCCCCGCTCTCAAAAAGACCCCGAAACGCTTAATTTTGAACCGATCGGCCGACGAAACGATACGCCACACTTTTTCATGCGCACCGTAATGCTCGTAGACGACCAGGACCTGTTCCGGGACATAGCCCGGAGCATGCTCAACGCGTCCGAGGATTTTGTGGTGGTGGCCGAGGCGAACGACGGGTCTGGCGCGGTAGACCAGTACGCAACTTCCCGGCCGGATCTCGTGTTGATGGACGTGCAGATGGCGCAGATGAACGGCCTCGAGGCGACGCGACGCATCGTGGACGCCTACCCGGAGGCAACGATCGTGCTGGTGAGCATGCGCGCCGAGCCGGAGTACGACCGGGCGGGCCGGGAAGCCGGCGCCCTGGGGTTCATCGCCAAGCGTGAGCTATCTGCGGCGTCCATCACGGCGCTTTTGAGCGGGCGGCAAGAGCTGGTCGCATAAAGGCCGCTAGAGGCCTCTGGGGCGGGCCGTGGTCAACCACGTCCGTCCGCATATACACGTGCGACTACGCCCGCAATATCTCCCGTCGCGCCAGGATGCGCTCGGTGAGCGGCCGCATCCCCAGCTCGCGTGTGATGGCCAGGCGTCCTCGCGGGCCTGACACGCTAGTACCCAGTCCGGTGGAGAGCCGCTGCCTCTAGAAGTAGCCCCCCGCGCGCGGGGCCACCTTGCCCGACCCTGTCGCTGTGACCGGCGCATAGGCAGTTATGCTCGCGCTTGGACACGAGTTCACAGCGGGCACACGAGATGGTGAAAATAGTTGCGTGGAATATCGCTCGGCGCGAGGACGCTTGGCGCGCACTTGTCGATTCCGACGCGGATCTCGCCCTCCTGCAAGAGGCTGCACCACCTCCCTCAGACATCGCGGGAAGGTTCGATATTGACCCTGCCCCCTGGCGGACGGCCGGGGCAGGAGTGAATCGGCCATGGCGAACTGCGGTCGTAAAGCTGTCAAGTCGAATCGCGGTGCAATGGCTAGAGCCGAAAACAGTGGAGGACGCTCTGCCCGACGAGCTAGCAGTGAGCCGTCTGGGCACGTTGGCCGCGGCGACTGTGACCCCAGACGGTGGACAACCGTTTATCGCCGCTTCGGTATATGGCCTTTGGGAAAAACCGCACGGCACCACAGGGAGTCGATGGATATATGCAGACGGATCAGTACACCGCGTGATCTCTGATGTAAGCGCCGGAGCGAAACTGTACCGCCTTGGCGGCCGGAGTTGGCCGCCTTCGCCGGTCCAAAAGTGGGCCGCTAGCCTTCCTTCAGAGACAGGATCAAGAACTCTGATGGAAGGCCGGGGGTATGTACCGAGTGGAGCTTTACGGCCGTGTCCGACGCGCCTGCCACATCGACGGGATGAGCATCAGGGAGGCGGCGCGGATGTTCGGGCTGCACCGGGACACCGTTCGCAAGATGCTGGCGTTCTCGGTTCCGCCCGGGTACCGGCGGGCCGGGCCGG
>JACZRO010000010.1 GCA_022574675.1 Chloroflexota bacterium | reverse complement strand
GCGCGCGGTTGGGGCGCCGGAGGCGCACGCAGCGGGTTTCAAGAAAGCGCTGGATGCTGGCGTGCGCATCGCGTGCGGATCGGACCTGGCGCTGCCGGACGGCGGGCTGCTGGAACTCGCACAGCTCGTGCGACGCGGCATGACGGAGTGGCAGGCGATCGTGGCGGCGACGCAGACGTCGGCCGAGGTGTGCCTCGTGGGCGACGAGCGTGGAACCATCGAACCGGGCAAAGCGGCCGACCTGTTGGCGGTGGGCTCGAATCCGCTCGACGACATCGAGAACGTGCGCGACGTGAGGCTGGTGGTGAAGGACGGACAGGTGGTGGTGCGACGGTAAGCTCATGCCGGGTCAACACCCGCATACACGGGATGCTGGGCCGAGTCTTTTCCCTCACCCCAACCCTCTCCCGCCGGGAGAGGGGGAAATCTTGGGGCGTGTTTCACCCCTCTCTCCGGGAGATTCCGATATAGCCAACCAGGCAGCGGGCCGCCGGCGAGGTTCGCACTGGTCAGGGAGCGCCTGGCCGAACATCACGGCCATCGGCGCTTTCAGCCTGTTCGGTGGCGCAGTGGTCGCAACGCGCGTCGTGGCGCAAGACATCCCGCCATTCACCCTGGCGGCGGTACGGATCGGCATCGGCGCCGCGATCCTGTGGGCGCTGGTGCTGCTGTTCCACCGCCACGGGATGCGGGTGGAGCGGCGTGACTGGCGGCTGTTTTTCTTACTGGCCGCCTTCTACTTCACCGCCTTCCCGCTGGCGATGGCGTTCGGGTTCCAGGTGACCGAGGCCTCCCGCGGCGCCCTGTTGATGGCCACTTCGCCGGTCTGGAGCGTGGCCCTGGGACGAATCTTCGGGCGAGAATCGCTGGACTTGCGGCAGATCGCCGGGGTGGTGGTCTCGCTCATCGGCATCGGGCTGGTGTTCGGCGAGACCGCGTTGTCCCCGGCGGAGAGCGGCGGAGAGACGGTCAGCACGGGCGCAGCGATCGGCGGAGCCGCGCTCCTGCTGTTCGCCGCCGCCTGCGTCGCCGTCTATGGCGTCGCGTCGCAGCGGGCGTTCGCCCGGTACTCGGCGATGAACGTGACGGCATGGACCATGCTGATCGGGGCGTTGATGCTGGCGCCGCTCGCCCTGGCCGAGGCGGCGCTGGGCGATACGGGCGGGTTTGACACGCAAAACACGCTGTTGATGCTGTACCTGGGCTCGCTCGGTCTGGCGCAGTTGATGTTCGTGTTCTCGCTGACCCGCCTCAGTCCGACACAGGTCGTCGTGTACGTGAACTTCAACCCGCTGGTCGCGATGGCGCTCGGGGCGGCGCTGCTGGAGGAGACGTTGACCGGCGCGTTCGCGGTGGGCGCCGCGGCCGTGATCGCCGGCGCGGTGCTGGTGAACTGGCCGAAGCGGTAGAGCCGTCCGGGCACGCGCAACGACGTGCTTAGAGAGCCTCAGCACGCGTCCTGACAGTACCGTATCTGCCGCGTTTTGAACGGCGAATTTGCGGTACAGACTCCTCATTTTTCACGGGACGGATCGGGATGACACCTTCAGACTGGTCTGGTTACCTCCTCTCCCGTCGGGAGAGGATTGAGGTGAGGGAGTTGCCGCCAGGGGCGGCACGCGCCAGCGCGTGAGTACATCGAATGGCCGGATATAAGTCCCGCCGCTCGAGGTGTCGTGCACATGTTCAACGCGCCCGGTATCGCGCTACCAGCGCCACGGCATCCGTAACCGCGGATGATTGGCTGAACGGGGCGCCGCTCAAATTGGCGCAGGCGAAGACGGTCCTATCCGGGGCCAGGTCTCGAAGGGCGAGGTTGAAACCCGCGGGCAGCGGAGCGGAGAACGACTCGAACAGTCCGTCGCCCACGGCAAGGGCTCGCACCGCGCCCAACTCAGCCGGGGCGTCTTCGGCCGGTAGCGGCTTGATCTCGATGTTCCTCCGGAGCAGCACGCCCTGCGCGGCGACGCCCGCCTGCGTCGCGAGCAGCCAGCCGAGGGCCTGCACGTCCGCCGGGGCCCGGTCAGCGTGGCCCGGGGACGGGTTGCCGCCGTACCAGTCGAAGGGCCGGACGTCGTTGGCCGGGCCGCGTATGAACAAGCACCCTGCCCCACCCGAGGCCTGTGACAGCGCCCAGCACGCGTAGCCGGGATAGTCAGCGGTCCAGACCGGCGGATCAACACCCGCTACCGAGCCCGGGCACCCGAACCCGATCACGCGGGCGATCGGGCCGGAAACACCGTCGACGACCATGAGCGAGATGGTTTCGTCGATGTCGACCGCCCGGCCGTGGACCGAGGTTGCCAGGTCCGGAAGGAGCGCCGTCGCAAAGCCGAGTTCCGCATCTTCCAACCGTGCGGCAGCGAGCGCGGCCGCCCCGCCGATCTGCTGCGGAACGTAGGCGGCGTAAGCGTCGTACCCGGCGGCGTTATCGTCCCCCTTGTCCTCCCAGAGGGGCGGGGAGCTTGCGTTGCCGGACACGCCGACCCAGACGAGCGCAGGGTCGACGTCCGCCGCTGCCGACACCCTGTCGGCGACCGACGATACGAGATGTCCGCTAACACCCCAGACGTCGAGGGTCACGATCGCGGCACGGACATCGCCCGTCTGGAGCAGCAACACTCGCCCGAGCAGGTCATCCGCTATGTCCGTCGCCGGGCGCGAGGGGTGTTCGGGACCGGCGATGTTGAAACCGACGGGCGGCGTTATGACGGTCTCGGCGTAGCCGGCCCTGAGTAATTTCGGGTCGGAGGTCAAGAAGGCGGTCCCTGTCCTGGAGAAATAATGATCCAGAGGAAGAGATTCTATTGTCATTCCGAAGCCCGCACGCCCAACGCGCCCCGAATCCAAGGAATCTCCCGGCCAGCGCTCCGGCACGCCCCCAGTCCACAAATGCGCCATCAATCGCAACCGGTATAGGGGTCCACAGGTATCCACCCGAGGGCGAATAGTCATTCGGCCCTACGCGTTGGGGACAGCGGAACCACACATCGCCGCATCTTGAGGCCCTCGCATGGCAGCGGCGGACGGAGCAAGTCCCGCGCCTACGGTGTCGCGGGCGGCAGCACCACGATCTCGGTCCTCACCGAGTTTGCTATGAAACACTCCTCGTGCGACTGATGGTGCATCGACTCGATCTGTTCCAGCGTTGGCCGCGGCTCATCGGAAAATGTGATGTCCGGACGCAGCTCAACCCGCGTGATCGCCAGCCGCCCGTCCTCGTTCTTTTCCATATATCCGACAGCGTGATCCGAATAAGCGTCCACCACGAACCGGCGCTTCGCCGCCACGGCCAGAAAGGTCAGCATGTGGCACGCCGCGATCGACGCGACGAGCGCCTCCTCCGGGTCCACACGGTCTGCGCTGCCGAGGAACTCGGGGCCGCTGACGCCGGGATCGTCTCGCCGCCGGGGAAGGCCCACGCGTGGTCCCGGGTGTAGGTCGGGTACTTGAAGTCGTCGCGGTCGCGATGCCACGACAGCGACACCCGGTGCTCGGACATGGTCCTCTCCCCCTGATCTCTAATCCTCGAACCTCTGGCGGCGTTCATTGAGTGATCTCCGGCCGGATGGCTCGGCCGATGTCCCGATGTTAGCCTTCCCGCCGCGGTCGGTCCGCCCGGCAGGCCGTGTACCTCCACGGTAAATCCAACGGAGATAGAGATGACGGCCGAAATCCAGCTGCTCGACGAACGGTTCCGGAGGATCGTGGAGCCGGACGCGACGCTGGTACGCATCGCCGACGGGATGGGGTTCACCGAGGGCTGCGCCTGGGTACATGACGGCGGCTACCTTGTGTGGAGCGACATCCCGAACGACCGCATCATGCGCTGGTCGGAGTCGGACGGCGTCGGTGTCCTCCGCGAGCCGAGCCGGAACGCCAACGGCAATGCGGTGGACGCCAACGGCTATCTGCTGACCTGCGAGACGAGCGGACGGCGCGTCTCGATCGCACGGCCCGGTGAAACGGAAACGACGCTGGTGGACAGTTACGGCGGGGTGCCGCTGACATCGCCCAACGACGTCGTCGTCAAGTCGGACGGCAGCGTGTGGTTCTCCGACCCGGATTACGGAGCGCTCATGTCGGACCAGGGTCACGGGGAGCCGTCGCAGCAGGAACATAACCGCGTCTATCGGCTCGACCGCTCCACGGGCGAACTGACGGCGGTCGCCGAGGATTTCGACAAGCCAAACGGGCTGGCGTTCTCGCCGGACGAGTCGGTGCTTTACATCTCCGACTCCGGGTTCACCCACGGCGCCGAACGGCCGCATCACGTCAGGGCGTTCGACGTGGAGGACGGCAGTCGGCTGACCCACAGCCGGATCATATGTGAAGTCTCGCCGCACGTGCCGGACGGGCTCCGGGTAGACACGGACGGCAACCTGTACGTCGCGTCCGGCGACGGGGTGCAGGTGTTTACGTCCGATGGCGAGATGCTCGGCAAGTTCCTTACGCCGGAGATCGCCGCCAACTGCTGTTTCGGGATGGCGGACCGGCGGACGCTGTTCATCTGCGCCACCAGCTCGGTCTGGATGGTGCGGGTAATTTCGACCGGCGCATACCCTTTCTAGGCAAACCCGATAGCCCCGATCGGCCCGACTGACAGGCGTAACCAGGAGGCACATATTTTGGAGCCGCAGTACGACATCCGGTCAAGCGCCTTTGAGCAGTTGATCCTCCCGGACGAGCGACTTCGCAAGCTGGGTGATGGGTATCAGTGGGCGGAGGGCACGACCTGGGTGCCGGATGATTCGGAATCGGGCGGCGGATATCTCCTGTGGAGCGACATCCCGAACGACCGGATGTTGCGCTGGTCTGAGTCAGACGGGACGACCGTTTTCAGGCAACCCTGCGGCTACACAAACGGCCACACGCTTGACCGCGAGGGGCGGCTGGTGTCTTGCGAGCACGGCGGCCGGAGGGTCAGCCGCACGGAGCCTGACGGGACCGTTGTGAGCCTCGTCGATAGTTACGAGGGGAAGCGGCTCAACTCCCCGAACGACCTGGTCGTTAAGTCGGACGGAACGATCTGGTTCACCGACCCGCCCTACGGGATTTTGAGCGACCGCGAAGGCCATAAGGCGGAGTCCGAGCTGGGCGCCAACTACGTTTTCCGGCTCTGGCCCGACACGGGAAAGATCGAAATCGTGAGCGATCGTTTCGACCGGCCGAACGGCATCGCCTTCTCCCCGGACGAGTCCGTGCTTTACGTGTCGGACACTGGACACGAGCCGGACTCTCCCGAAGCGTCGATCCACGCCTTCGATGCGGCTCCGGACGGTGCGCTATCCAACCACCGGATCTATGCCAGGCCGGACTCCGGCAAGTCGGACGGGTTCCGAGTGGACAGCGACGGAAACGTGTGGTCGTCTGCGGGCGACGGCGTTCATGTGTTCAGCCCTGCCGGAGAACTGCTCGGGGTGGTTCTGACACCGGACCGGAACGCCAACCTGGACTTCGGGGGGCCGGACGGCACGACGCTGTTCATAGCCGTCAACCAGGAGGCGTACTCGATCAAGGTGAACGCCCGCCGGGCGTTGAGGCCGTGAGTTGCGTTCACCGCTTCCGGGGGCCGTCGAAGGACCAACGTCAGCACTGGTAGGCGCGCTTGCCTCAGGGACGGATTGCGATCCGACCCTGTTCCCATAATCCTTCAGCAGGCTCAGGACAGGCTCTGAATCCTCTCCCAATGGGAGAGGGAATTTCGTCGCCTGCGGTCACGCGTAAACCGGCGATCCACGCGTCCCCTCTCCCCAATTGCGGGAGAGGGTGCAGGGTGAGGGGGACCGCCCGCAGGCGGTCCGTGCGCAAAGGCGTCGACCCGCGATCTGACCGAAAAGACCGCAACTGATATCTCTAAACAGCCAACAACATCAGGCGCGCTCGACTCAGGGATCGGCGACGGATCAGACTTTCTGAAGTTTCGTCAGGCGTCCACCGATCAGCCACTCTGGGACGTATATGTTCCCGGCGCCGTCCATGGCGATACCGTGCGGGCTGTTGAACTTACCCGGCGGCAACGCCTCGTCGGGAGGACGAACAGGGTTTCCATCATCGTCCAACGCGTTTGGCCAACCCGGCCGGTCGCAGACTATCTCGTTCTCGCCGAGATAGCCGATCAGCCGGTCATCGCCATCGAGTAGCGAGACCCGAGCGCGCAGCTCCGCAACGGCCAGCAATTCACCGTTGGTCGCGAACGCGCACGGCGTCGACAGGATGCCCGAGTTGATCACCCGTTTGAACTGACCATCCAGATCGAACACGACGATGCGGGCGTTTCCACGATCGGCAATGTACAACTCAGGATCGGCTTTCCGGGTGTCGATCATCAGGCCGTGCGGCGTGTTGAACCGGCCCGCTTCGGATTCCTCGCCGCTGAAGCTGGCGATCAACTCGCCGTCCCGATCGTAACGGTGAAGATAGCTCTGGCCGTATCCGTCAGCCACCCAGACATCGCCGTTCCCGCCCAACGGGTCGTCAAACGCAATGACAGCAGTCGGCGAGTAGACGCCGTCGGCGTAAATTGGTAAAGAAGGAGCCCCGATCGAGCGTACAGTCCGACCCTCCGAATCCAGTTTCGCCGCCTGTCCTTTTCGCTCTCCCGGAGGGTAGTCGTAGTTGAGTCCCGGCGAGCGTTTCGCGCCGGGGTCGGCCACCCACAGGTCGAGTCCATCCCCGGCTGCTGCGAGAGACATCGAGTGGATTTCGAGGAGCCCCGTCGGAACCTTCCGAATCAGGTCGCCACCGGTATCGAACATGAGGATGGTGGCCTCGGCCTGGTGGCATGCGACCACGTCCCCGGATGCAGCGACGATGACCCCGTGATGCGCCCACCCGGCCTGCGCCTCCGGAGATTCGGGAAGCGACGCCCAGTTCTCCATCCACTCGTAACTCAAATCCCCTGCGGAGACGCGCACCATCGATCCTCCAGTCCCCCGGGGAGCGAGAGAGTCGGTCAATGAACGTGGACCGGCCCGGCCATGTTTTCCGGTGGGAAGCAGATAATACCGGGCTAGCGCCGTGTGAGCGTTCCCAACCCTTCCGAAACCCGGCCCGGGTTCGGTCTGGTCAGATCAATCAAGAACCATCCCGGTCGCTTCTCGACCGGCTTCGGGTCGCCACTGCCGGACGGTTACGGCCTCCCATCAGCTGAAGCATGTATTGTTGCGCGTCCCGCTCGCAAACGGGGTCCGTGGGCTCGGTCGCCCATCAGTTTGACAAGCCAGTAATGGGAGACACCTGTGATGGCAGGATTGGTAGACGGCAAGGTAGCGCTGGTTACCGGCGCCGGCTCGGGTATCGGCCGCGCAACGGCGCTGGAGTTCGCCCGCCAGGGCGCCCGGGTAGTCGCCGCAGACATCGTCTCAGAGGCCGCCGAAGAAACCGCGCAGCAGATACGAGATGCCGGCGGCGAGGCGAAGTCGATATACGTCGACGTAACAGATGAGGACACTGTGCGGTCTATGGTCGACTTCACCGTGGCCGAGTACGGCCGTCTGGACTGCGCCCACAACAACGCGGGGATCCTGGGCCCGTTGTCGGACATCGTGGACTACCCGCGTGAGGAGTATGACCGGGTGCTGGCGGTCAACGTTACCGGCGTCTGGCTCTGCTTGCAGGCCGAGCTCCGCCAGATGCTTCTCCAGGACTCGCCCGAGGGCGGTCACTCCATCGTCAATACAGCTTCGGTCGCAGGACTGGTGAGCAATCCCGCTATCCCGGCCTACTCGATGAGCAAATACGCGGTGATCGGGATTACCACTTCAGCTGCGAAGATTTACGGGCCCCGGGGCATAAGGGTGAACGCCGTCTGCCCGGGGATGATTGAAACACCGATGTCGCAGCCTTTTCGCGCCGACCCGGACGCGCCGAGCACCACACGCAGCCGCCAGGCGATAGACCGCAGCGGGCAACCCGAGGATGTGGCCAGGCTTGTCGTGTGGCTGTCATCGGCCGCGGCGTCATTTGTGACCGGCACACCCGTGCGCGTGGACGGCGGCGCGATGGCGTAGCGTTATTTCGCCGAGTCCCGGACGTGCGTAACAAGCGCCCAAACCTCTTCCACTGGAGGCGGAGACTCTAGTTGCGCATCGCAGTTCCACTGTAGCGGGGTGAGGGGTTAAAGTCCGAGCAATGACGATCTCCCCGGTACCTGGGCAAACTCGGCACAGGCGACCGACCCCCTCCCGCTGTAAGAGTGGGCAAGTTTGACTGCTGCGACTACTAACGGCCTCTCACCTGCCCCTCTCGTCCTGGCGATCGACATCGGTAGTTCGTCTGTACGGGTGGCGGTGTACGACGAACGCGCGCACGCCGTTCCGGGGCTCAGCGTTGCGACGCCCCACGTCACGCCCACCACGCCGGACGGAGGGGCGGCCGACGATGCGCTCGTCCTGGCTGATGTCGTAGAGCGGACGGTCGATGCGGTGCTCACACTGGCGGGTGACGCCGCTTCTCAGATAATCGCCGTCGGGCTGGACACCTTCGTCGGCAACCTGCTCGGGCTCGACAGCCGCGATCAACCGACGACGCCCGTCTACACCTACGCCGACACGCGCTCGCTGAAAGAGGTCGCGCAGATGCGCCGGGACCTGGACGCCGTCGAGGTCCACCAGCGCACCGGAGTTACGCTGCACACGGCCTACGCGCCGGCCCGTCTCCTGTGGATTCACCGTACCGACCAGCATGCGTGGAACGCGACACGTCGCTGGGTGGACTTTGCGACCTATCTGTACGGGCGCTGGTTTGGCCGGGAAGCCGCTTGCAGCAGCTCCGTCGCGTCCTGGGGCGGATTGTTGAACCGCCATACCGGGCGTTGGGACGAGGAGCTCCTGGATTACACGGGCGTATCGGCTGAACAGCTGCCGGAGCTTGCCGACTACGGCGACATCATGCGCGGCCTGGCGTCCGACTATGCAACGCGGTGGCCGGCGCTTCGCGATGTCCCGTTCTGCCTCGCCGTCGGGGACGGGGCGGCTGCGAACGTCGGAGAGGGCTGCGTGGCGCCGGGCCACACCGCATTGACAGTTGGCACGACCGGGGCGGTCCGCGCCGGGGTCGCAATTCCACTCACCGAGATTCCGCGTGGGCTCAGTGTCTACAACCTGTCCCGGGACACGATCCTGCTTGGCGGCGCGGTCACGGACGCCGGCGGGCTTTTCGCATGGATGCGGGATACTCTCGACGTCCCGGACCCGGCGACGCTGGAAACCGAGTTGTCCGCGCTGCCGCCAGACGGGCACGGCCTCACCGTGCTCCCCTTCCTGCGCGGTGAACGCAGCCCGGGATGGCTGGATGACGCGACGGGGGCGGTAATTGGTCTCAAGGCCAGCACGACGCCGGTCGAGATCGTCCGCGCCGGCCTTGAGGCGGTGGCATACAGGTTCGCCCTGATCGCCGAGCGGCTGTCTCGCGTGGTTAGCCCCGGGCCGGAGATCGTCATCGGCGGCGGCGCGGCCCTGAGCTCGCCCGTGTGGCTCCAGATATATGCGGACGTGTTGGACCGAACGGTCGTTGAGTCGGCCGACCCGGAGGCGACCAGCCGCGGCAGCGCGATCCTCGCGCTTCAGAGCGCGGGTGTGATCGCCTCGATCGACGAGCTACCGGCGCGGCGCGGCAGGCGATACACTCCGAGGCCCGCCGCGGCGGACGCCTACCGGGACGGATTGGAACGGCATCACACGCTTTACCACTTGCTGCTGGACCCGCCCGGTCCCGATGGCGCCTATGCCGGGCAATGCTCCCACGACCCGTTATGAGGTATCGATGGCTTCAAACGCGCTGGACCTGCTCTGCGTAAACGCCATACGGTTCCTGTCCGCCGACGCGGTGCAAAAAGCAAACTCGGGCCACCCGGGCGCGCCGATGGGCGATGCGCCGGTCGTTTATACGCTCTGGGACCGTTTCCTCCGGCACAACCCGGGCAATCCGGCGTGGCCAGATCGCGATAGGTTCGTCCTGTCGAACGGCCACGCCTCGATGCTGCTCTACAGCATGCTGCACCTGACCGGTTACGACCTGCCGATGGAGCAGATCAAGCAGTTCCGGCAGTGGGGCAGCATGACGCCGGGCCACCCGGAACGCGGTGTGACGCCGGGCGTCGAGGTCACAACCGGGCCGCTCGGGCAGGGCTTCGCCAACGCCGTCGGGATGGCGATCGCCGAGAAGATGCTTGCGGTGCGCTACAACCACCCGGGGCACGAGATCATCGACCACCGCACCTACGCGCTGGTCTCGGACGGCGACCTCCAGGAAGGTGTCGCATCGGAGGCGGCGTCGCTGGCCGGGACGCTCGGCCTCGACAGGCTGATCTATTTTTACGACGACAACGAGATATCGATCGAGGGCGACACCGACCTGTCGTTCCGAGAGGACGTCCCGGCGCGCTTCCGCGCCTACGGCTGGGAGGTTATCGGCCCGATCGATGGCAACGACCTGGAGGCGCTGGATGGCGCCATCAGGCAGGCGCAGGCCGTGCATCGCAAGCCGACCCTCGTGGTCGTGCAGACGACGATCGGCTTCGGCGCTCCAAACAAGGCCGGCACGGCCAGCGCCCACGGCGAACCGCTCGGCGAAGAGGAACTGGCGGCGACGCGCGAGGCCCTCGGCTGGAACCACGGCGCTTTCGAGGTCCCGGACGAGGTAAGGGACCACATGCGGCGGGCGCTCGACAGGGGCGCGGACGCGGAGGCGGATTGGAACCGCAGGTTCAAGGCGTACGAGGCGGCATACCCGGAGGACGCGAAGACGCTCAGACGTGACATGGCGGGCGAGTTGCCGGCCGACTGGGACGCCGGACTGGACGCCCTGTACGAGACGTTGGATGGCCCGATCGCCTCCCGTGCAGTGTCCGGGCAGGCGCTGGCGGCGATAACCGAGCGCGTCGACAACCTGGTCGGCGGATCGGCCGACCTCGCTCCCTCCACCAACACGCGTGTCCAGGGCCGGGGATCGTTCCAGGCCGAGAGCTACGCCGGGCGGAACATGCACTTCGGCATCCGTGAGCACGCGATGGGGGGCATCGCCAACGGGATGGCGGCGCACGGCGGCCTGATCCCCTACACCGCCACGTTCCTCATCTTCTCCGACTACATGCGGCCGGCGCTGCGGCTGGCGGCGCTAAGCGAGTTGCATTCCATTTTCGTGTTCACTCACGACTCGATCGGGTTGGGCGAGGACGGCCCGACGCACCAGCCGATCTCCCAGTTGATGAGCCTGCGTTCGATACCGGGGCTCACGGTGATCCGCCCGGCGGACGCGCACGAGACCCTGGAGGCGTGGCGGTTCGCGGTGTCACACGACCGGCCTGTCGTCCTCGTGCTGACCCGGCAGGCGCTTCCCCCATTGCGCCGTGAGGGTCCGGCCCTGCGCCGGGGAGGCCTGGACGGCGCGTCTGCGCTGACCCGTGGCGGATACGTGCTGTCCGGAGGGGGTGACGACCCGGACGTGGTGCTGATCGGCACCGGTTCGGAGGTGGCGATCGCGCAGTCGGCCGCGGATCTTCTCGCGGAAGGCGACGTCAAAGCGCGCGTGGTGTCGATGCCGTCCTGGGAGTTATTTGACGCTCAACCCCTTGAGTATCGCGATAGCGTGTTGCCGCCGTCGGTGAGGGCGAGGGTGTCCGTTGAGGCGGGAGCGAGCTTCGGATGGGAGCGCTATGTCGGCCTCGACGGCGCAATGATCGGCATGAACGGCTACGGCGCGTCGGCCCCGGGCCCTGAAGTACTCGCCAAGTTCGGCTTTACGGCCGAGAATGTTCAGACCGCAGCGCTCCGAATTCTTGAAAAGGTCCGATGACACCCAGCGAACAAGGCCCACGATCAAACACGGAGCGAAAATGAAGATCGCCATCAGCGGCGACCACGCCGGGCTTGAGCTCAAGAACCACATCAAGGACTACGTGGCAGGTCTGGGCCACGAGGCCGTGGATCACGGCGCGTTTGTGTATGACGCCGATGACGACTTTCCGGACTTTGCAGCGCCGGTCGCCCGCGCGGTTGCGGCAAAAGACGTCGACCGGGGCATAATCGTATGTGGCAGCGGCGTCGGCGCATCAGTGGCGGCGAACAAGGTCCCGGGCGTCCGCGCAGCGATTTGTCACGACACGTACTCGGCGGCCCAGGGCGTCCAGCACGACGATATGAATGTGCTATGCCTGGGCGCTCGTGTCGTCGGGGTGGCGCTGGCGGAGGCGGTGGTCGATGCGTTTCTCGGCGCCGAAATGGACACACACCCGAGATTTCAGCGACGCCTGGACAAGATCCTCAAGTTGGAACGGGAAGCCCTGATGGGCTAACAATCCCCGGGAGCGTCCCAGAAATATCCAGGCGGACGCATCTGTGGAGAACGAACCCCGGGAACAGACCTGGAAAGCCCCGTTTATCAACAACAGGGGCAAGGAGAGGCCGGTATGCCTGACAAGTCAGCCAACACCATCCAGCTAGCCCATGAGGTTGGTCAGTCGATCTGGTTGGACTACATCAGCCGGGACCTGATCGATTCCGGCGAGTTGCGGCGGCTTGTCGACACCGGAGTGCGAGGTGTGACATCCAATCCCGCGATCTTCCAGAGCGCGATCTCCGGTTCGAATGACTACGACGCCTCGTTGATCCGGTACCGCGCAGAAACGTCCGACCCGGCTCGCATCTTCGAGCTACTGGCCATCGATGACGTGCGCGACGCCGCCGACGTGCTGAGGCCGGTGTACGACTCTTCCGGCCGCTCGGACGGGTTCGTGAGCATAGAGGTCAACCCACTGCTCGCGGCCAGGACTGATGCGACGATCGCGGAAGCCCGCAGACTGCGCGCCGCCATCGACCGCCCGAACATTTTGATCAAGGTGCCCGGGACGCCAGAAGGCGTGCCCGCCATTCGAAAATTGATTTCGGAAGGCATCAGCGTCAACGTGACGCTGCTGTTCTCGCTTGCCGCCTACCGAGCGGCAGCCGCCGCATTCATTGACGGTCTGTCCGACTACGTAGAAGCCGGTGGAGACGACCTCGGTGGAATCTCGAGCGTGGCGTCGTTCTTCGTCAGCCGCGTCGACACCTCGGCGGATGGCGCTCTGGACGGGGTAAGCGGCGGCCGGGAGATCGCGGGCAAGATCGGGATCGCCAACGCCAAGCTGGCCTACGACGAATTCCGGCGCCTTTGCGCGACCGAGCGCTGGCAGCAGCTTGCCGCCCGGGGCGCCCTGCCGCAGCGGCCGCTCTGGGCGAGCACCGGCGTGAAGAACCCGGCCTATCCGGACGTTCTGTACATGAACGAGCTGATGGGACCCGACACGGTCAACACGGCGCCGCCGGCCACGCTGGACGCCTTCCTGGACCACGGCGACGTCGCCGAACGCGTGACGACCGGCGTAGACGAGGCGCAGGCGCAGGTGGCGCGGCTGGAGGAGCTGGGGATCAGCCTGGATGCGATCACGGGCGATCTGTTGAAAGCCGGGGTGAAGGCGTTCGCCGATGCGTTCGAGGGGTTGCTGGAAGTGATCGACTCCAAGTGCCGTGAACTGGCGGGCGCGCCCGCCCTGGACTAAGTTGGTTGAGTTGGATGAGATGCCGCACTGGCGGGACCACGTCCGGCGTGAGCTGGACGCGCTCGATCGCCAGGGCGCCGTCGCCGCCCTGTGGCGACGCGACCCCGGCTTATGGGTAGCGCCCTCACCGGGCGGCACGCCCGCGGGCGAAGCGACCGGCTGGCTCGACCTGCCCGGCCGCATCGACGGCCTCAGCGCTGAGCTAACGGCGTTCACGGACGCCGCGCGTGCGGACGGCTTTACCGACGCCGTGCTGCTCGGGATGGGCGGAAGCAGCCTGGGACCGCTCGTGCTCGGCGAGGTGTTCGGAACGGCGCCCGGCTATCTGCGCCTGCACGTCCTGGACTCGACGGTACCCGGCCAGGTGGCGGCGGTGCGCGATCGCGTGGACCCCGGCCGGACCTTGTTCCTGGTGGCGAGCAAGTCCGGTACGACCATCGAACCGCTGACGCTGAAGGACTACTTCCGATGGTGGCTGGAGGAGGCGGGCGTCAAGCGGCCGGACGCACAATTCGTCGCCGTGACCGACCCCGGCACGCCACTCGAGACGCTGGCCCGGGAGCGCGGGTTCAGGCGCGTGTTCAACACACCGGAGGACGTTGGCGGCAGGTTCTCCGTGCTCTCCCGTTTCGGGCTGCTGCCGGCGGCGCTCGGAGGCGTGGACCTGGCGAGGCTGGCGCAGCCCGCCGTGAGTATGAGTGAGGCCTGCGGACCGGAGGCGGACGCGATCGACAACCCGGGCGCAACGCTCGGCGCAACGCTCGGAGGACTGGCGGCGGCGGGGCGCGACAAGGTGACGATAATCTCGTCGCCGGGACTGGCGTCCCTCGGGCTGTGGATCGAACAACTTCTCGCCGAGTCGACCGGCAAGAACGGCCACGGCCTCGTGCCCATCGCCGGTGAACCGTTCTACGGCGAGTCCGAGTACGGGGACGACCGCGACTTCGTTTACGTAAGGCTCGCCGGGGACGACAACGTTCGAACCGACGCCCACGCGGACGCGCTTGAGAAAGCGGACCAGCCGGTGACCCGGCTCGAAATGAACGACAGGTACGAGCTGGGCGCCGAGTTCTTCCGCTGGGAGTTCGCCGTGGCGTTGGCAGCGCGAGCGATCTCGGTATACCCGTTCGACCAGCCGGACGTGGAGAGTGCGAAAGAGCTCACACGGAATCTGCTCGCGTCCAAAGAAGGCGGCTCGAAGGCCATGCCGGTTTCGGTACCTGGTTCCGATTCGGCCGTCGATCTGATCAGGAAAGCCCGGCCCGGTGACTACGTCGCCATCCTCGGCTACCTTCCGGAGTCCCCGGATGTGGAAAACGCTGTGTCCGACCTCCGGGCCGCTATCACGCGTACGACAGGCGCCGCCACGACTTTTGGCTATGGACCGCGCTATCTCCACTCGACCGGCCAGCTCCACAAGGGCGGCCCGGAGAGCGTGATCGGCCTTGCGCTCGTGGCGGGAAACGAAGATGCTCTGGCCGCGCCGGGCGCCGAACACGGGTTCGAGTCGCTGTTCATTGCACAGCTCTCGGGCGACGTCGAGGCCCTCCGTGCAAACGGCCGCAGGAGTTCTGCGGCGTTGCTCCGGACACCGTACGCCGACGCCATACGGGAGATCGCGGCAAACCTCAACCGGACCCCGTAGAAGTCGCTCACGGGCCGGGAGCATAGCGCAACAATCATGGGGCGAATACCCGTGCTAGAATCGCCGCCGCCCGGATATGCTGGGAGTAAGCTGGACCAGTCGAGAGATTCAGGCGGGGCTGCTAGCCGCGGCACGGCCCTTCGGTTAGGCCATGATCGCCCCGACGAGATTCGCGGTCTGAGAGGGACCCTCGAGCATGCCAACAGACGCCGCTGAAATACCCATGATGGTCCTCGCGGTCGACCACCGCTTCGACCTGTTCACGGAACTCCTGTCGGCCAGCCCGGTGCATCCGGCGGCGGCCGAACGGGAGCGCGCGGCAAGCCTGAAGCAGGTGGTATTTGAAGCTCTGCTCAAGGCGATCGAGAACGGCGTGCCGAAATCGCAGGCCGCCGTCTGGACGGATTCCGATCTCGGCGAGTCGATCCTGCTCCGCGGACGCGGCGTCAACCTCAATACCATGATGTCTGTCGAACGCGCTCGCGTCGCCGAGTTCCGGTTCGAGGACGCCCTGGGATTCTCTGACCGGCTGTCGAGCCTCGGCGTGACCTACGCCGCGGCGCGGGTTCCTTACAACCCGGGCGAGGAGTCGCAGGTCAACGAGGCACAGCAACGGAAGCTGCGGCGTTTGAGCGAGATATGCCGCTCGAGCGGCCTGAAATTGACGCTTGAGCTGGTGATGCAGCCGACACAGGCCCAGCTCGACCAGTCGGCGAGCGTGGAGGCCTGGGACGCCGAAATCCGGCCCGGGCTGATCGTGCAGGCTATTCGGGAGCTGCAGGACGCTGGTATCGAACCGGACCTGTGGGCGCTGCGCGGGATCGACAACGCGGCTGCCATGGCGACGGCCACGGCGCAGGCGCGCGTGGATGACCGGAAGGCGGGCGTGCTGTTCACCCTGGGCGACAACTTCTCCGACGCTTCGAATATGGAACAGGACCTGATCAACCTGGCGGCCCGCACCCCGGGATGCCAGGGACTGCTGATCGGACCCGCGATATATGCCTCTGACCTGGGCGCATACGACGCCGGCAAGATCGAGCGGGACGAGGCCAGCTCCCGGATCGCCGAGCGGTACAACTCTGCGTACACGAGTTACACAGACGCGCTCCGCACCTCGGAAGTCGTCTGAAAATACGGCTTCCTGGCCCACGGTCCCGCGCAAGTTTCCTTAGCCGCCACACGGTAGTGCAGAGATTCCCTGCGTCCGTACTGAAGCTGGCGAACCCGCAATTTGCCGGCCGGGCCACATGATTCGCGCCTTCATATTCGATCTCGACGGCACGCTGGTCGAGACCGAGCTGTTGAAGGCGCGGGCGTATGCCGCCGTTTCGCAGGAGCTGCTCGGGTTCGACGGTCCCGACGAACGCGCCATCGATCTATATCGCCGTATCGTCGGCGCCACCGATGAGACGGCGGCGCGGGCGATGGCCGACGAGCTTGGCCTTGCGGGCAAATTACCGCACGGGGACGAAGAACCGTGGCGTACGCTCCAGCGTCTCCAGTCCGACCGTTACCGGTCCGAGTTCGCGACCGGGAATGGCCTGAGAGCGGCCGCTTACCCGCACACCCTTGAATTGCTGCGACAGCAAGCCGCTTCCGGAATGGCGGTCGCAGTGGCGACATCGTCCTTCACGGCGCAGGCCCGCCGCGTCACGAGCGAGCTTGGGATTGAACGGTTGCTCAACGCGCTGGTCGGCCGGGACCAGGTGACACGCGGCAAACCGGACCCGGAGATTTACCTCAAGACCGCCGCCATACTGGGCGTCGCCCCGCGTAAGACCGTAGTTATCGAAGATTCAGCCATCGGGCTGGAGGCCGCGGTCCGCGCCGGGATGCGGTGCATCGCCGTCGCCAGCGCGTTCAGCGCGGACGGGCTGCGCGAGCAATCCCTCCTGGACCAGGAGTGGTGCGTTTATGAGCCGGCAGACCTTGCCGCTGTCGTCGAGCGCCGCCTGGCCCAAGACGCGTAACGGGCGGTCCGGCAATCGGGCCTCGCGGCCGCGCGTGACCGGCCGCCCGGCTCCAACCCGGAGGCCCGCCAAACCGCCCGCGGTAGACTGCGCTGCCCCGCTCGTCACAGGGGCGACGACCTGGTCGGTCAATGCATAACCCTCCCACCTCTCGCCCCGTCACCACTAGAACGAACCTCCGTAACGTGCCCCCGGATCGAACCCGGAAAAACAAACCCGGAAAGCGAACCCAGACAAGGAACCCCAGATGCCAGACACCATCGTCTCCGCCGGAGACATGAAGTTCCGAGTCGTCCCGGGCTGGCCGGGCCCGGAGGGCGCAGAGTTTCGTGAGGTCGCCGGGGTCGCCGTCGACTCCCAGGGCCTCGTGTACGTGTTCAACCGCGGTGAGCGGCCGGTGATGGTGTTCGAGCCGGATGGGACGCTCCATGACGCCTGGGGCGGGGATATATTCACCCGTGCCCACAACATCACGATCGGCCCGGACGACTCGATATACGCCGTAGACGTCGCCGACCACACGGTGCGGAAGACAACCCTTTCGGGCGAGGTGCTCATGACGATCGGCACGCCCGACCGGCCCTCGGAAACCGGCGTCACGACCGATTACCGGACGATCACGCACGGCGGACCGCCGTTCAACCAGCCGACCAAGGCGGCGCTCAACGCAGACGGCGATATCTTCGTATCGGACGGCTACCGGAACGCGCGCGTCCACCGGTTCACCGCCGATGGGACGCTCAAGAGCTCCTGGGGCGGGCCGGGCGTTGGGCCGGGCGAGTTCAACCTGGTGCACGCCGTCGCGATCTCGCCCGATGGACGCGTTTTCATCTGTGACCGTGAAAACTCACGGATGCAGGTGTTCACGCAGGACGGCGAGCACCTGGACACCTGGGACGACGTCAGCAGGCCCTGCGACGTGTTCGTTGGACCGGACGGGTTGATCTACGTCGCAGAACTCGGCCACAAGGGCGGACTCGGGCTCGCGGCGCCGACCGACAACCCGGGTATCCCGAGCCTGAGCGTCTGGACCGTAGATCACGAGCTCGTGGGCAAATGGGGTACCGACGACATCTTTGAGCCGGGCTCGTTCTTTGCGCCACACGGGATCGCCATCGGCCCGGATGGCAGCGTGTACGTGGGCGAGGTGACGGTATCCGGAGATGCCGGACGCGGCACCTTCCCGGACACGTACAGGTCACTCCAGAAGTTCGAGAGGGTGGCGTGACGGGGCGTCTAAAACTCCCGGGCCGGGCCGGCGGTGCACGGCGATCGACTCGTGCCTGAGGGGCCGGGGGAGCCGCCGGCGTTTCGCGGGATCGACCCGATGATGCTCAACGATCGTGAGCTGGGCGAGGTCCATGGGGCGCTCGGCGCCTGGGTCGACGAGGCGGAACAGGCGGAGGACGCCATCCGCCCCCCGGAGGATTTGATCGACGAGGTACGGACCGTCGTCCGGGCCCTCGCCGAGGAACGCGCGCATCGGCGGGTGATGTGAAGCGGAGCCGCCCGGCTCGCCGGGATCCCCGCCAGTAAGATCATCGGGTTCGACGAGATCGCTCCCGGGATCCGGGGATACCCGGCATCGCTGAACGCTTCTGGGGGCGGTTCTGACCAGCTGAGAATCAATAGGAGCTGCGCAACCGAAATCGGCTGCACAGCTCCAGAGTCCTGTCCACTACCTCTGGGTCGAGATTAGCCCCAGCGCGGCTGTTCGTCCGGGCTGATGTCAAGCGCCAGTTTTCCGACGATCTCGTAGGTGAGCGAGGCGTTGGCCGGGTGGATCCGCCCCAGTCGGGAGTCGCGGAACAAGCGCTCGATCTCGGACGCCCGGTTGATGCCGAACCCGCCGATCAGGTCGAGAGCGGCATCCACCACCTGGAACGCGCCCACGGTGGCGTTGTGCTTCGCAGAAAACACCTTGCTGGCGTACATCGCGCCGTGGTCCACGCCCTCCGACCAGTCGCTCGCGATTTCGTCGACCTGCGGCCGGATGGCGTCCAGCGTCATCGTCATGTCGGCGATGCTGTGCTGGATTTCGGGGTGGTACGCCATCGGGCGGGATAGGGCCAACGACGACTTGGACTTCACAGCTTCCACGGCGACATCCAGCGCCCGCTCACCGATCGCGTAGTAGACGTTGGCAAACCCGACGAGCGCCCACATGAAGATTCCGAGGACGAACAGGTCTACGCCGCCGAAGCCTGCGGGCACGACGCGCGCGATGTACTGGTCCGGCACGAACACGCCGTCGAGTTGCGTACCTTCGCTCTGGGTGGCGCGCATGCCGAGCGAGTCCCACTCCTTGATGATCGTGGAGCCATCGGTACCGCGCGGCATGAAGGCGTGAACGACCTTCGGCGAGTCCGGGTCACTCGTGTCCATCGCGTGAAGCCCGAGCCAGTCGTATATAGGGGTGAGGGTGCCGAACGACTTCCGCCCGGTGAACCTGTAACCGCCTTCGACCTTCTCGGCCTTCGTCGAGGAGAACAGTATCGGAACGTCGTTGCCGCTTTCGGCGTGGCCGGCGGCGAAGATGTCACCCTCGCCCGCCTTCTTGAGGAGCCAATCCAGGGACGAGTCACCGCTGCGCGACACGTCGGCGCAGAGTCCCGTCCAGTAGACATGCATGTTGAGGCCCACGGCCGTGGCGGGCGCGTAATAGGCGAGGCGGCGCGTCTCGACGGCGACCTCCGCCAGATTCAACCCGAGCCCGCCGAACTCCTTCGGCACAGCCATGTTGACGTAGCCCGTATCCCGCAGCTCCTCAAAATCCTCCTGGAAGAACTTGTTCTCCCGGTCGTAACCGGCGGCGCGCTCCTTGCACCTCTTTAGCAAGTCATCGTTTAGAACGCCGATTCCCGTGTCAGCTGGTGCAACCATGGTTGTTCAATCCTCCAGTTCTAGCGGGCTGGCCGTGGAGCGTGAACCAATCCTCCGGTACACGCGATGCCCCCCGGTTCCGCAAAATCTGTCGCGCGACGAGGAATGTCGCGCCGACGTCTTCTTTTCGCAACCCCGCGGGTGGGACGACGGGTCTGGGACACGCGTCAGGGAGCCACGATTTGCCGATTTACGATGCCGCGACTGGTCAATTCACGGCGTGTCGATCCTTTCATGTTCTGTAGGCGCCTCCCTCGTGACGGGGCCGCGGAAGTTCGGTCACGTTGACTTCCGGCCGGTGATGAGTTGTCTGCGTTCGAACACGCCTGAAATTGCGACGCCCGCGACCAGCGCCCAGAACGCCATCGGCATGCCCAGCGCCTGGTACGGCACGGCCGCCAGGGCGAACGCCGCCAGCGCGCCCAGGCGCATGTCACCCGACATCGTTTTGGCGAACGTCTGACGGAACGGTGCGAGCATCGCCAACGCTCCGACCGTCAGGGTGTATGCGATCGGAAGCGCCTGGACGATGGCGATCACCGGCACCGCCAGCATCGCGATCGCGATGACCGGCACAGACGATAGGACGATGGCCCAGTACCTCGCCCCGGCGGGCCCCGCCGACGGCGCTGAAGACACGACAACGGATACGCTGCCCACCGCAGCGGGATGTCCGCCAGCGAGCGCATTGATTATCGAAGTGCCACCCGCTATCACTCCCAGCATATTGCCGCGGATCCTGTATCCGGCGCCGCGGAGAATGGCGAGTCCCTGGATGTTGCCAACGCCCGCCGTAAGGATGAACAACGGTATGCCGAGCGAGACGATGGCCCTCAGATTGAACTCGATCACCGGCAAGGCGGACAGCGGAAGTTCGTAACCGATGTCCGCTGACTGCATCCCGCCGGTCAGCAACACGCCGACGAGCCCGGCAGTAGCCGCGATGGCGATGGCCATCACCTGGCTCCTTGTCACGAGCAACGCCAGGGCATATCCGCCGATCGCCGGCCCCGTGGATGACACGCTCGAAGCGGCAAGGTCGCCGGTTCTCAGGATGAACCCCAGCATGCTCCCCGCGAACACCCCTATCGCTATCTGTGAGGGCACCACTCGGGTCATGGCATCCGTGAGCCGGAACACGGATACGGCGACGGAGGCCACTCCCACGATCAGGTTCGCGCCGAGTATCTGCGGCAGCGTAAACCCACCCGCGGCCCCGGCGAGGAATACCATCGCCGCTATCGACAGGTTGATCGATACGGGCTGCTTCGTGGCCAGGGACAGGACGAGGGAAACCCCTCCCGTCGTCATCCAGGTGATGAAGAACCAGCCGCTCGCGGCCGAGTCCGACAGGCCGAGCTGCGTCATGACGCCTACCTGCACGGTCAGTCCCACGAACATGTAGATCGCGAAGACGTTGAGCCCGGCGGACGCAGCCTGCCTGTTGAGACCGCGAAACGAGAACGTCGAGACGGCGGAGTGTCGTAGGGAGGGGAAGGTGGTCATGGTTTGCCTCTGGCGGGGATTCGTGAGTGCTGTGCTTACACGGGCCCGCATCCCTCTGGCGGTGATCTTTGTGAGACTTCTCCGTCAGGTCGGTCGGGCTTGCGGCAAGTATCGAAGTCGTGCATATGCGGACGAGAGTCCAGAACTGGCTAATTTGAACCGCGAGATAGTGGCCAGTTATGGCTAAGCGGGACAACGCGTAGAATCGGGTCGGCATCGCTGAGTGAAGTGGTGAGACCGATCACATGGACCAGAAAGTCGACTTCTGCACGACATCGGACGGCGTCCGGATCTGCTACGCGCAATCCGGATCCGGCCCTCCATTGGTGAAGGCTCCCAACTGGATGACGCACATCCAGTTCGATCTGGAGAGTCCGGTCTGGAAACACGTATGGGAAGCCCTGTCACGCTCACATACCTTCATCCGGTTCGATCAACGTGGTTCAGGTCTGTCAGACCGCAACATTCCTGAGCACCGATTCGAGGACTGGGTGCTGGACCTTGAATCCGTTGTGGACGCTGTGGGGCTGGATCGGTTCGACCTGCTGGGAATATCTCAGGGTGCTCCGATAGCGGTCGAGTACGCCGCCCGCCATCCAGAGCGCGTCAAGAAGTTGGTCCTCCACGGCGGCTACGCGCTCGGAAGCCAAAGGCGCCCCAATGACACACCTGCTGAGATGGATGCATTGCAAACGCTGATGCGGATCGGCTGGGGCGGTGCGAACCCTGCATATCGCCAGATATTCACCTCGCGCTTCATTCCCGACGCGACTCGAGAGCAGTTCGAGTGGTTCAACGAGCTAGAGCGGATTTCCTCGTCGCCCGAGAACGCCGCAATGCTGGTCGGCATGTTCCGCGGCATAGACGTCCAGGACCGAACCGCCTTGGTCAAGTGCCCGACGCTCGTAACACATGCACGCGACGATCAAGTTGTCAGCAGCGAGGCCGGTCGGTACCTGGCGAGTTCGATACCGGGCGCTCAGTACGTCGAGTTTGAGGGCCGGAACCATCTCATACTGGAAAACGACCCGAGCTGGCCGCTATTTATCAACTGCATCGAAGATTTCCTGGGGGGCAATTCGCCGCCCGTGAGGCCGGAGTCGGCGGCCACCACCGGAAGCGCAGATAGACGACCATTCCATCCTGTCGAACGCCTCACCGCTCGGGAGCTTGACGTTCTTGGATTGATAGCGCTCGGGAACACCAACAGCGACATCGCCGACGAGCTTGTCATTGCGCCAAATACAGTCGCCAATCACGTCAAGCGGATCCTGTCCAAGACCGGGACGTCCAACCGCACCGAAGCGGCCGCGTACGCGATAGCGTCCGGCGTGACCCGCGGATGAGGATTCGGCGGCAAGCTCTGTTAAACGTCGTGGCCGGCGCCGTAGGTGTGGCGTCCGCGTAATCCCGACGATGGCCGCGGCGTGTGTCTGGAGGCCTGGCTCGAATGGCAGGCGCCACAGCGGCTGAGTGGCGAATTCGATCGCCGGCGCCGGCCATCGTTCAGGCCGCCGGGGGACTAGTCCGGCGCAACGCCCGTCGCTTCTTCGCTGACCCGCAGGTCCTCTTCCGGTGGCTTGACGCCCCGGAACGCCGCGTAAATCCCGAAGTCGTAGGCGAGCTTTATTCCCGCGGCGATCAGGAACGGCGCAGCCGTCACGCCGTTGGACCACAGCAATCCGGTGAACGTCGTGCTCGGCGTGCGGAAGATGGTGCGTCCCAGGTTGTTGGCCCCGGCCATCGCGACACGCTCGTCTGACGGCACGATCGCCATGACGTACGACTGCCGGGTCGGGACGTCCATCTCGTTGAAGATGTCTCGCAGGATGAAAACGGCGATCGCGAACCCGGCGCTCGGGGCGAGGGCGAACGCCATGAGAAGCAGGTTGGCGCCGACCTGCGTCCACACCATCGTGTTGAGCAACCCGATCCGCCGGGCGACGTAGGGCGCGGCCCAGATCGACGCGAGATTCCCCAGCTGGGCGACCACCAGCACGGCGCCGATCGTACCCTCGTTGACGCCGAAGTGCATGAACAACCAGAACGAGACGAAGGCGTCAGACACCATGCCGCCGGCCATCGAGTCGACCCCAAACAGCCCGGAGATCCCCAGGATCCGTCCACGCGATCGCGTCCTCAGGGGGTTGGTGAACCGTCCGGTGCCGATCGTGTCCGTTTCCATTGCCGACGACAACGCCAGGTACATAGCCGCGGCGATCAGGTTGAGGACGGCATACAGGCTGATGGTGATTCGGTAGGCGTCGACAGGCTCAAGATCGAACACCCTGATCAACAGCGTCGACAGCCCGGCGAGCACAGCGCCAAGCGCCCGACCACCCGACGAGAACACCGACAGGTATGCGAACGACCTGGTTCGCTGCTCGGGTGTTGCAATCTCTGCAAGACCCGCCTGTTCAAGCTGAACGATGGGCCCGGCGTGCATGCCGCTCGCCGCATACGCGCCGAAAAACGACCCGATCCCCAGGAGCCAGAAGTTGTCCGTGGCGACGAGAAGCACGCCGGACAGGCCGGTGATTATCGCCAGCGAGGCGAACCAGGTGCGCCGGGAGACCGCCGGCCCGGCGATGACGACGATCGACGACAGCGCAACGCCGCCGACCAGGCTGACGCCGAGAAGGAGGCCGATACGAGGCGCGCTGAGACCCAGGGCGTCCAGGTAGATGGCGATGAGCACCGCAAGAATGCCCATGCCCGTGGCGCGCACTCCCCTGCCGCCGTACACGAGTAGCGCGTCGAGCCCGGGCCGCCCCGGCCGGGCGTTCGCGGTATCGGTCATCCCCAGACGCTTTCAGTCATTGGGAGGCGAGTCTACGAGTGCCGGCGTATCAGCGCAGCCGGACGCCGCCCAGAACCAGCCATGGAAGGCCGCCGGGTGATCCGGGCGTTTGAGCCGGTCAGCGCGCTCTCGTCCCGTCCTTCCCCGGAAGGACCTCCTCATCCCGCGCCTTCGCCAGACCGGGAGAAGGGAATCCTCCGTACTTACGCCGTGGGCTGGCTTCGATGGCGTCACAGACGGGGCCCGGGTTCCGGATTCCCGTTCGCACGGGATCGACGAGGCCTCTCGATCAGCCGTCACGAAGCGCCTGCACGTCGGCGTCAGAGGTCCGGCCCTGTGCGACGAACGACCGAATCCGGTCCGCCCGGTCCTGTAACACGGCGTGATCGGCGTCCAGCAGTTGCGGCCTTTCAACCGTCTCGAATGTATCGGTGTCGCCGTCCCAGCGATGCAGCAGGCGCGCCCGGGGCGTGCCATCGACGACGCGCTCCACCTCCCACACTCTGCTGAGCCTGCGCCAGAAGTCGTCGGCAGACTCGCCGTGCCGCTCGATGTACACCATGTAGTTGATCGTGGAAGCGTCTTCGTCTGAAACTTTGTTGCCCGAGCAGATTTTGTCGTACGCCTCCTCGACGGTCGGCGCGTGGAGGGCGGTGACCAGGGAGAAGCCGGCGGCGACCGTCTCAAACACCTTGCGAACCGGAGCGCCCCAGAGGTAGGTGTCAACGGGCGCCCGGCTGAACTCGCCCACCACCAGGTATCCGCCGTCTGGATGCCGGGCGAGCTCCTCCATCTGGCTCTCGTCGCCGGTCAATATGTGGATGGGCGTGCCCGGCCGCACCAGCCGAAGGATCGCGGCCGAGACGGTTGACTTACCGGCGAAACGCGGGACGGCAACGGTCATGAAGGAACGGCGCTCGTCGGCCACCGACCAGAGAGTGGCGGCGATATCGCCGTCCATCGTACCGTTCGCGACAAGGTCAAGAATCGTGAGGTCGGACATCGGTCAACCTCCCGCCGTGTAGACGCGTCGCCGGGCGGTCACGAGATGACCGCGGCCCGGAGTTGAAGCCAGATAATAAACTCCCCGGCGCGGACCGCCCAGATCGTCAGCCCAGATTATCGTCGTCGGGCGCTCGCCGGGGGCAGAAGGGCGCCCGTTACCCCGGAAATCACATGCACATCTCACGCCGGCGCGCGTTACGCGGACGGCGGGTTCCCCTTATGATTTGATGGTCGTGTCCGGGAACCCCGGCGCCAGCTTTTCGACAATGTGAGCGCAGATGAAAATCGCTGTCCCGGCAGACTCGGAACAGGGCGAGATGCGTGTCGCGCTCGTTCCTGAGACGGTTGCCCGCCTCACACGTGCCGGGCGCACCGTCATCGTCCAGCCGGACGCCGGTAAGAACGCCGGGTTTCTCGACGACGCTTACCGCGAGGCGGGCGCCGAGATGGCGGAGACGGTGAGCGACCTGTTGCACGACGCCGACATTGTGGTGAAGGTCAATCAGCCGACCCACCAGGAGATAGACCACCTGAAGCCGGGGGCCGTGGTGATCGGCCTGCTCCGGGCGCGCACCAGCCCGGACACGCTGAGCAAGCTTGCCGGCGCCGGAGCGACCGCCTTTGCGATGGAGCTCATCCCGCGCATCGCACGCGCCCAGAGGATGGACGTCCTCTCCTCACAGAGCTCGCTCGCCGGGTACAAGGCCGTCTTAATGGCGGCGAACTCCATCGGCAAGTTCTTCCCCTTGATGATGACGGCGGCGGGCACGATCCCACCGGCGAAGGTGCTTGTGCTCGGCGCCGGCGTTGCCGGACTGCAGGCGATCGCCACCGCGAGAAGGCTCGGAGCGAAGGTCGAAGCGTTCGACATACGGCCGGCGGTCAAGGAGCAGGTGGAGAGCCTGGGCGCCACCTTCGTGGACATCCCGACACCGGAAATCGACGAGACAAGAGACGGATACGCCGGCGCCCAATCAGAAGAGGCGCAACGCCTACAACGCGAGACGCTGGCGGGGCACGTCGCGAACGCAGACGTGGTGATCACAACCGCGCTCATCCCCGGCCGGCCGGCGCCGATGCTCATCACCGCCGATATGGCCGAGGCGATGCGGCCGGGCTCGGTAATCGTAGACCTGGCCGCGGAGGCCGGCGGCAATTGCGAGTTCACGGTTCCGGGCCGCGACGTGGAGCGCGCCGGGATTACGATCCTGGGCCCGCTGAACATCCCGTCGATGATGCCGGGAGAGGCGAGCGTCCTGTATTCACGGAACGTTGCGGGGCTGTTGGAGCTGCTGATCTCAGCGGACGGCGAGCTCGTTGTCGATTTCGACGACGAGGTGATCGCCTCCTCCGGCGTGACGCACGCCGGAAAGCTTGTGGGCGTGGGGAGCGAGATAGTCGAGTCCGCACCGGTTGGCGGGGGCGAATAGCAATGATCGAGTCCCTGATCCTTTCGCTCACCGTATTCGCGCTGGCGATGTTTGTCGGCCACTCCGTTATCACGAAGGTGCCGCCGACCCTTCATACGCCGTTAATGTCCGGCACCAACGCCATATCCGGCATCGTGATCGTCGGAGCGCTGGTCGCCGCCGGGATGACCGACAGCGCGTTGAGCCAGGGGTTGGCGACTGCGGCCGTTGTCCTGGCGACGATCAACGTGGTCGGCGGATTCCTGGTTACCGACAAAATGCTGCGAATGTTCCGTCGCCGCGAGCGTCCGGACCGCGCTAAGTGACGGGCGTCGATTGAGCGACCAGGATTACGTCAACCTGATCAACGGCAGCTACGTCGTCGCCGCCGTGTTGTTCATCGTGGGGCTGATGCTGTTGCGCACCCCGGCGACAGCGCGATATGGCAACCGGCTGGCCGCGCTGGCGATGCTCATAGCCGCCGGCGTCACGTTGTTGGACCGGAACATCATCGAGTTCGAGTTCATCATCGGCGGGGTGATCGTCGGGTCTGTGATCGGCGTGGTGCTGGCCCGCACCGTCAAGATGACGGCGATGCCGCAGATGGTCGCCGTGTTCAACGCCTTCGGCGGCGGTGCGTCGGCGCTCCTGGCAGGCTCCGAGTTCATCCGCCTGGCTAACGCGGGCGAGGTGCGTGAAGACGTTGCCGCAACGATCATGCTGGCCACGGCGATCGGGGCGCTGACCCTGACCGGAAGCCTGGTGGCGGCGGGCAAGCTCATGGGCTGGGTTACGCAAAACCCGATCATTTTCCCGCTGCGAAACGTGGTCAGCGCCCTGATCGGCGTCCTTATCGTCGCGATCGGCGTGATCCTGGTGGTCGATCCGATCGACAACCAACTGGCGTTCGCAGCGCTGGCCGGGCTGGCCCTGCTCCTCGGCGTGCTGCTGGTGACGCCGATCGGCGGCGCGGACATGCCGGTCGTTGTGGCGCTCTTCAACTCGTACTCCGGATTAGCCGGCGCGGCGACCGGTTTCGCCCTGGAAAACAACATCCTGATCATCGCAGGCGCGCTAGTTGGAGCCTCCGGCCTGATCCTGACGCGGATCATGACGCGCGCTATGAACCGATCACTTGCCAATGTGATGTTCGGCGGGTTCGGCGCTTCTGGGACGGAGGTGGCCGACGTGGACGGCGAGGTACGCCCCTACCGTTCGGTCCAGCCTCAGGACGCCGCGTTGATGCTCGGGTACGCCGGTTCGGTCATCTTTGTCCCCGGTTACGGGCTCGCCGTGGCCCAGGCGCAACACGAGCTCCGGACGCTGGCCGATATGCTGCAGGCAAGGGGCGTGGACGTGAAGTACGCCATCCACCCGGTCGCCGGCCGGATGCCCGGGCACATGAACGTGCTCCTAGCAGAGGCGGACGTGCCGTACGATCAGCTTTACGACCTTGATCACATCAACCGGGATTTCGATCAGGCGGACGTTGCGTTGGTGGTCGGCGCCAACGACGTCGTGAACCCGGCGGCGCGGGACCGGGAGGGCAGCCCGATTTACGGGATGCCGATCCTGAACGCAGACCACGCGAAGTCGGTGATCGTGTTGAAGCGGTCGATGGCGTCCGGCTTTGCCGGCATCGACAACGATCTGTTCTACCTTGACCGCACTTCGATGTTGTTTGGTGACGCCAAGAAGTCCGTGGCCAGCCTGGTGAGCGAGATCGAAGACCTGTAAACGGGAGCGGATGCGCGTGTGGCAGCGCCTTCACCGCGTCGGGACGGGCCGTTTACGGGTGGCCCCTGAAATAACCACCCCCGAACCCCCTCCTGCATCAGGAGGGGGCCGTTTGAGGCCTCCCCCTGCATCAGGGACGGGACCGTTTGAGGCCTCCTCCTGCATCCAGGGACAGGGCCGTTTGAGGCTCCCTCCTTATCAGGGGGGACAGGGCCGTTTCTGGCCTCCGCCTGCATCAGGAGGGGACCGTTTGAGGCCTCCGCCTGCATCCAGGGACGGGACCGTTTGAGGCTTCCTCCTGTATCAGGGATGGGCCGTTTGAGGCCTCCGCCCGCATTAGGGATCGGCCGTTCGAGGCCTCCCCCTGCATCCAGGGACGGGGCCGTTTGATGATTCCCGTGTATTCAGGGATGGACCGTTTGAGGCCCCCTCCCGCATCAGGAGGGGGCCGTTTGACGCCTCCTCCTGATCAGGGGGGACGGGGCCGTTTGATGCTTCCCCTGTATTCAGGGATGGACCGTTTGAGGCCTCCTCCTGCATCAGGACGGGACCGTTTGAGGCTCCCTCCTGTATCAGGGATGGGCCGTTTTAGGCCTCCTCCCTGGGAGGGAGGAGGTTTGGAGGTGGGTCGCGTCGGGTAGCAACCCACATCCGGGCGGAAATAACCTGGTGAATTTATCTTTTCAGGCTCCCCCCGGCCGCTCCCGGACGACGCCCGTAACGCGACTTAGGAACGGTTGGACGGAGTACCATCGCGTGGTGCGCGGCTCAGCCGGTTAACCCGGAGCCGCGCAACCAAGTGGAGGCGCTCTAGAACTTGGCGATCAGGGATACCGACGCGGCGGACGCCGGCGTGGCGAATTCGGCCGCGGCCAAAGATCGCCCGGCGCCGTCCTCCATATTTTCCGCGCTCGCGGCCCCGCCGTACCGGCGCTTCTGGCTCGGCTCCCTGGCCTCGGTCGGCGCCACGCAGCTCCTCATAATCGGCCAGGGCGTCCTGGTCTTTGACCTCAGCCAGTCCGAGTTCCTGCTGGGACTGGCGGGCGCCGTCACGGGCATCGCGACGATCGTCGTGACGCTGTTCGGGGGTGTCGTAGCGGACCGGGTCAACAAACGGGGTCTCTTGATTTTGACCTCGCTGATCGTCGCCGCACTCCTGTTCCTCCTCGGCTCGATCGACAGCGCCGATGTCGTCGAGGTATGGCACGTGGTGGTGATCGCCAGCCTGATCGGCATCGTGACCGGATTTGACTATCCTGCGCGGTTGTCCATTTTCCCCCTCCTCATCGGGCAACGCTCCCAGATGATGAGCGCCGTCGCGCTCAACTCCATCCTCTGGCAGGGAACTCGGATCGTCATGCCGGCGTTCGGCGGGTTCGCGATTGCGTTCATTGGCACGTACTCCGTCTTTTACGCCGGGTCCGCCGGTTTCTTCACGATGTTCCTTGTTCTGTTGACGATTAATCTCGACGAGGGGGAACGATCGCCGGCCAGGAATGTTTTGCGACAACTCGCGGGCGGCTTCCAGTACATCGGAGCCAATCGGTTGTTCGCCGTCTTGATACCGTTCACGTACTTCAACCATTTCTTTGGTTTGTCATACCTGCAACTGATTCCGGTCTTCTCGGACGACTACGGGCGGCAGGACGACCAGGCGCTGGGATTTCTGCTCATGTCCGCGGGTATCGGCGCGGTGCTTGGCACGATCATGACCGGAAAGCTAAGGGCGAGCTTCCCGGCGGGGCGCGTGATACTCGTGTGCTCGGGGATCACGTCGCTGGTGGTACTTACTTTCGCGGTCTGGACACACTTTGGACCGGACCCGATCGGACTCGCGAACCCGATGATTTCGCCGATGTTCTTCGGCAGCGCCTTGCTGATCATGATCGCGGCCGTGTTCAACTCGATATTCCTGGTCGCTTCTATGACCATCCTCCAGCTTCGCGTGCCGCCGGAGCTACGCGGACGCGTGATGGGCATACACTCGATGACCTTCAGTTTCATCGCCGTCGGCGGGCTTTTCGCGGGAGGTCTCGCGCAACTCGTCAACGCCAGTTTCGCTGTCGGGCTGAGCGCGGTTGTTCTTCTGGCTACGGTGTTGTTTGTGACCGGCACGCAACCGGTAGTGAGGCGTCTCCAGAGCGAATGAGCCCTGCCACGGGATCGGGCATCGGGAACCGGGGATCAGAGATCGGGGCTGACCAGGCGGCGGGACGCAGCTATGCTACGTGCCGCATGATCGACGACTTCCCTCGCGGGGACGCCCGCATTTGGCACGGGGACGCCCGCAGTTGGACCTGAACAAAGTACGGGAGCGCCTCGAAGAGCGCGAACAGTCACTGTCGCCGTTCGCAATGCGTTCTCGCGACTCCGCGGGCCGGGCCGTTCCGGAAGAGCCGAGCCCGATCCGGACGGCGTTCCAGCGTGACCGTGACCGGATCATCCACACGAATTCCTTTCGACGCCTGAAGCACAAGAGCCAGGTGTTCGTGGCCCCGGTCGGCGACCACTACGTGACGCGCCTCACCCACACGCTGGAGGTGGCGCAGATCGGCCGAACGATCGCGCGGGCCCTGAACCTCAACGAGGACCTGGTGGAAGCGATCGGGATGGGCCACGACCTGGGCCACACGCCGTTCGGGCACCTGGGCGAGCGCGCTCTGAACGAGTTGCTGCCCGGCGGGTTCCACCACAGCCACCACAGCGTGCGAATAGTCGAGCGGCTGGAAAAGGACGGCCGCGGTCTTAACCTGACGCGCGAGGTCGTCGAGGGGATCCGCCGGCACTCGAAACCGCAGGGAACCTTTCTGGACCCGGACGCCGTCAAAGGCATGACGCTGGAGGCGCAGGTTATCCGGCTGTCGGACGCGCTGGCGTACCTGGCGCACGATATCAGCGACGCAATTCGCGCCGGAGTCATCGCCATCGAAGACCTTCCCGCTGACGCCGTCGCCCGCCTGGGCCGGCGGCACTCGGAGCGCGTAAACGCCCTGGTGACCGATGTCATAGAAGCGTCGTGGCCGGCGACGGGCCAGAATCCGGAACAAAGCCCGGAACAGGAAACCGATCAGAACCTGGGACCTGACACCCCGGTCATAACGATGTCGGCGGAATTCGGCGAGATCGTAACGCGTCTCCGCGACTGGATGTTTAAAGAGGTCTACCTGCCGATCGGCGAAACGCCGACGGGACGAATGGCGATCGAGATAGTGGAGTTGCTCTACAACCACTACCTCGAACATCCCGGCGACATCCCGGCGGACTTCCCACGTGTGGCGGACACGCCGGAGCGGCTTGCGGCGGACATGGTGAGCGGGATGACGGACGGATTCGCCCTGGCGCGGGCGGAATCGATCCACCCCGGCGCCTTCGCCGGCGCCTTCTCCGGACGCCTGTAAGGGCGCGTCAAGAAGGGCCGGTGCGGCCCGATTCCCCGGCTGGGAAAAATGTCCACGCGTCGCAGATCCCCGATTCCGGGCTACTCTCCACACAATCCCCAGCTTCAATCCCCGCATTCCCCAGACTCTGCCTTCTATATTGCGGGGCGTGAACACGACACGCATCCTCGAGTCTCTGGCCAGTAGCTCTAAGCTGGTCCGGGAACCATGACGCTCGTCGACGAAGTCAAAGCCCGGTCCGACATCGTCCAGGTCATCTCGCAATACGCGGACCTGGACACGCGGTCGCGCACGCCAAAAGCACCCTGCCCGTTCCACGCGGAACGAACGCCGTCGTTCGTCGTCTTCCCTGACACCGGGACCTGGCGCTGCTTTGGCGCGTGTTCGACCGGCGGCGACGTGATCGCGTTCGTGATGCGGAAGGAGAACCTGCAGTTCGGCGAGGCGCTGAAGCACCTGGCCGACCTCGCAGGTATCCGCTACGAGCCGAACGAGCGCCGCGGCGACTACGAGTCTCTTTACAAGGCCAACGAGATCGCCGCCGCATACTTCCGTGCGCTGCTCAACTCGCCGGAGGGCGAGGCGGCGCGATCTTACCTTGCGGGGCGGGGGATCGACACCGAGGCGGCGAAGCGCCGGGGATTCGGGTTGAGCCCGTCGGGAATCGAGACCCTCGCCGGGCACCTCAAGGCACGCGGGATCGGCGCCGGGGCCGCCAAGGCTGCCGGGCTGGTGCGCCAGGGGCAGGACGGCGGCTGGCACGACATGTTCCGCGGGCGCCTCACCATCGAGATAAGGGACCGGCGCGGCCGGATCGTCGGCTTTGGCGCGCGAAGCCTGGACGGGTCGGAACCCAAGTACATCAACTCCCCGCGTAGCTCTATCTTCGACAAGTCCAGCCTGCTTTTCGGCCTGAACTGGGCGGCGGACGGTATTAGCGCCTCCGGGACGGCCGTGGTGGTCGAGGGTTACATGGACGCCATAACGGCGCACGAGGCGGGATTCGATAACACCGTGGCCTCGATGGGGACGGCGATCACGGCCGAGCAGGTGGGGCTGGTGCGCGGGCTGGCCAGCGAGGTGATCCTGGCCCTGGACAGCGATGTGGCCGGACAGGCCGCCACGCGAAACAGCCTGGAGTCTGTCTGGGGCGCCATCCAATCCCACCGCCGCTCGTCTTCCGCGGCGGGCGGCCCGTCAACGCTCGAGATACGCGTCGCCACGTTCGATTCAGGGAAAGACCCGGACGAGGTAATCCGCGGGGACCCGTCGGGCGATGAGTGGCGAGCGTCCCTCAAGGAAGCGAAGCCCCTCCTGGATTACCTGCTGGAGACGGTGGCGGGGACGTACGACCTGGACACCCCGGATGGCAAGGCGCAGGCGGCCGGCGAGCTGCGGCCGCTGATCAATCAGGTACCGAACCAGTACGAGCAAGAGGCCTACTTGACCCGGCTTGCGGGATTGCTCGGCGTCAGTCTGGAGCAGCTCCGGATGAGCGCGCCGCGCTCGACCTACAGGAGGCGATCGCCGGGGCCGATGGACCGGGAACCGCCGGGCGCGAACGACGCCGCTGCTTCCGCGCTCAACCCGGACAGCGTCAATGCGCCGGAGGACTACCTCCTCGCAGCCGTGCTGCAGAAGCCGGAGCTCCGCGAGTACGCAATGGGCGTTAGCGAAGAGCAATTTCGCGATCCGGTGAACCGGGCCGTCTTTACGATCCTCAAGGATTCCGATACGCTTGAAGACGCTGCCCTTTCGGGGGTGGGGGACATCGCGGACAAAATTGAACGGCTCCGCAACAGGGCGTTGCCGCCGATGGATCACCGGGAAATGGTGGACGCCATTTCCGACTGCGTCCTCCGGTTGCACCAGCGCCACATCCGCACCATCAAGGCGGAGGAAAACCGGCTGCTGCCGACCGATGGGAAAGCTCTTCCCGATGACCCCCAACAAGCCGCAGCGCTGGCGCAACGTCTCGTAGAGACAAATGATCGGTTGCAGCATCTTTTCGCAAGGCGGTCCTGATCCATGCCTCGACGTTCCGGCCGGCCCTCGGACGCTCACTCCTACGACGAAACGCTGGACGACACGTCCTCGACACCGGTGATCCAGGTCGCCCGGCCCTCCGGGCGGGACGATTTCGATAGTGACGACGACGAACCTGACGTCGTAATAACCCGCCAGAGCGCGGCGACGGCCTCCGAGCTCGACCGCTGGGAAGCGTCCCGCTCCGCGATCCAGGCCGCCAACGCAAGCGAGGCGTGGGTCCAGCAGGCCGCCGAGACAGAACTCACAGACGACCCGGTACGGATGTATCTGCGCGAGATCGGCCGGGTCAATCTGCTAACGGCCGAGGACGAGCGCGTACTGGCCCGTGCGATGGAACTCGAGAAACGGCTGACCGCGATCGAGGCCGAGATAGCGGAGGAGACCGGCCGGCAGCCGGCCGCCCGCACCACTGTGTTCGGACTGCTCAAACGGCTGTACGCGGTACGCGAGGCGGCGATCGCCATAGCCCGCTTCCTGGGACTGCCGGACGACGTGCGGCTCTCCACGGTCATGCACGACCCGGACATGCGCGTTCTGATCGATGGGCCGATCAACGAAGCCCTGGTCAACTACCTGTCTGACACCCTCCAGATCGAGCCGGAAGATGCTCAGAAGCTCGTCGTCGAGCTTTCGATCGTCACACGGCTCCTGCCGCCCGAGGTGATCGACGTCCTGGACGACGATCCGCCCGTGGACGAGATCGAGAACGAGATCGCCAGCGATGGGATCGACGACAAGCTCGGAATGTACGAGCTGCTCTTCCATTCCCACCTGTCACGGGTCCGCGAGGAGAGTACCAAGTCCCAGCGCCACCTCGCCGAAGCCAACCTGCGGCTCGTGGTCAGCGTCGCAAAGAAATACATCGGGCGCGGCATGAACCTCCTGGACCTGATCCAGGAAGGTAACATCGGCCTGATACGCGCCGTCGAAAAGTTCGACTACCGCAAGGGTTACAAATTCTCGACGTATGCGACGTGGTGGATCCGCCAGGCGATAACCCGTGCGATCGCCGACCAGGCAAGGACTATCCGCATCCCGGTCCACATGGTCGAGACGATCAACAAGCTGCTGCGCGTCAGCCGCCGGCTCGTCCAGGAGTACGGTCGCGAGCCCACCGCGGACGAGATCGGCCGCCAGATGGAGATGACCGCCGACAAGGTCCGGGAAATCTTAAAGATCTCCCAGGAGCCGGTGTCCCTCGAAACGCCGATCGGCGAGGAGGAGGACAGCCACCTGGGCGACTTCATCGAGGACAAAAACGCGCCCGCTCCGGCGGAGGCAGCGACCTACCACCTGCTGCGCGAACAGGTCGACGATGTCCTCAGCACATTGAGCCTGCGCGAACGCCGTGTACTGCAACTCAGGTTCGGGCTTGAAGACGGCCGCAGCCGGACGCTCGAAGAGGTCGGCCGGGAGTTCGCAGTAACACGCGAGCGTATCCGGCAGATCGAGGCCAAGGCGTTGCGGAAGCTGCGGCATCCCACCCGGAGCAAGAAGCTCCGAGACTTCCTGGAGTAAGGCGCGATACGCCCGGCCGGCAATTCCACCATGTGAGCCAGACCGATCCGTCCATTGAACGTAGTAGAAGCGGCGGCCCTGTAACGGGCCGCCGCTCTGTTTTACCCTCTGTTTGCCCTGGCAGACCCGGGCATTACCCCGCCCAACGACGGGACGCGCTTGCAAATCTGAAGTGCTCGTCATTATCAAGTGTTTGCTTCGCAAGTGTATGCTTGGCAATACGGATGAAACCGTAACCGTACGCGAGGGTTTCGTCTGCGGCCCCTGAAGTGCTGATACGGGACGCGGCTCAGGCCGCGTCCAGGGATGAAGCGATCGTGGCGCAACTGTTACTGCTGACCGGCCCCGAGGTCGTCGAGGTCGTTCGCGACATCATCCTTATCGTATTTCTCATCTTTGCCTTCTTCGCGCTCGTTTTATTCGTGGTCGTGACGCTCCTCCTGTACCGCCGCGTCGCCGGGTTGCTCGAGGCGTTGGCAACGGCCGTGGAACACGGGGATCGGGTGCTGGAGGAAATCA
>JACZRO010000106.1 GCA_022574675.1 Chloroflexota bacterium | reverse complement strand
CTCTTCGGCCGTCAGGCCGGCGTGTTGCGCGACATTCTCCAGGTCCTGGCCGTCTTCGCCGCCGTAGGAGACCGGCAACTCGTAAACGCTCCGGGGTCCACTGTTGCCCGGGTCGCCGGGCCTCGAATCGGCGGCCAGGTCCTTCAAGAAGCCGGTCATCTCGTCGACCGTCGATAGCTCCGCGTCGTACTGGACGAGCAGTGACCGATAGGTCGGTACGAGTTCGACCACCGATGCGTTGCCCGCTTCTTCGATCGCGGCGGCAAGCGCATACACGCGGTCGTTGATTGCGGGGTCGATACTGTCGCCGAACTCCACGACGATCGCGTCCTCGCCGCAGATGAGGATGCGCGGTTCGGGTTGTGCGCCGATCGTCACGACGGCCCCCGTCAGGGGATGAACTCCCGCATCGGACGGATCTGAAGGCCTTCCTTCTCGAAGGCCTGCCGCAACGCCGCCGCCAGTTCGACGGCTCCCGGGTTGTCTCCGTGGAGGCAGATCGAATCCGCTTCGAAGTCGATCTCGGTCCCGTCCACGGCCGTGACGCGACCCTCGACCGCCAGCCGGAGAGACCGTTCGATGACCTCGCTGATATCGTGCAGCACCGAGTTCGGCTGCGACCTCGGCACCAGCGTCCCTTCTGCCGTGACGGCGCGGTCTGCGAAGCACTCGCGCGCCACGCGAGCCCCGGCGTCGCGAGCGACCTTCTCCCACTGGGAACCGGCCAGCACCAGTTGAATCATGCCGGGATCGAACTCAAGCCCGGCCCGGACGATCGCCGCCGCTTGAAGGGGGTCGCGCACGGCCTTGTTGTACATGGCGCCGTGCGGCTTCAGATGCTGAAGCTTCTTGTCGCTCGTGAACGCCGCCAGCGCGCCCATCTGGTACGTCACGGCGTTGGCGATCTCGGCGGGCGTCAGGTCCATATCCCGTCGGCCGAAACCGACCAGGTCCGGGTATCCGGGTTGCGCCCCTATGGCGACGCCGAGCCCTTCCGCGATCTTCACCGTAGACGCCATCACGTCAGGGTCCCCGGCGTGGAAACCCGTCGCTACGTTGACGGAGGTGACGTGCTTGACGACTTCCTTGTCCAGCCCGAGCTTCCACGACCCGAACGACTCGCCCAGGTCGCAGTTGAAGTCGATGACGGTCGCCATAGGTTCTCCGAGCTTGTCGCCGGGACGCCCGGTCGGGCCGGGTTGGAATCCGGGGTCGAGGGGTCTCAACCCCGGTCAGGTTTTGGAGCACCCTAGCATAGGCCCGGCGTCCGCTTGCCGTGACGCCCCGTATGTGCGTGTCCGCGGGGACGGACCACCTCTACTCGAAACCGAGCTTTCGCTCCTTCATGCTGACGTAGCGCTGCGCGCCGATCACGACGTGGTCGAGAACCTCGATGTCCAGGATCTCCCCGGCTTCGATCAGCCGCGCTGTCATGGACACGTCCTCCGGGCTGGGCGCCGGGTCGCCGGAAGGGTGGTTGTGGACCACCGCGATCGCCGGGCAGGTCCGGCGGACGGCTGCGCTGAACACCTCGGCAGGGCGCACGAGCGCCGAGTTCACGCTTCCTCGGTACAGCCGCTCCACGCCGATCACCTGGTTCTTGGTGTTCAGCAGAAGCACCCGCAACTCCTCGCGCTCCAGCGAAGACATTTCTGCCATGAAGAGGTTTGCGATGTCCTTCGGCGAGGAGATCACGACACGGTCCTCCGGCGACAATGAAGAGACCCGGCGTCCCAGCTCCAACGCGGCGAGCAACTGGCACGCCTTCGCCTCCGACAGCCCCTTCTCTGCGCACAGCTCGTCGAAGCTCGTCCGTGACAGCGTGGCGAGTCCCTCAAACCGCGCCAGGATGCGGGTCGCCATCGCCACAACGTTCTCACCCTGCATCCCTGTGCGAAACAGGATCGCCAGGAGTTCGGCATTGCTGAGCTGGCCCGCGCCGTAGTGGCGCAGCCTCTCACGCGGCCGTTCGCTGACCGGAAAATCGCGGATAAGTGGGGCGGTGGCCGGGCCCGTGGTCAGGCCGGGCGAGGGTCTGGCGGTTGTGATCGTCATCGGCGCGGCCGCTCCGTTCGCACAGTGCGCAGAGTGTGTGGGATGCGCGGCAGTGTATTGGCCAGGTTCGCCATCAAGAAGGGCCGTCTGTCACCCCGTGCTGCGCCTGTCTCGCCTCACCGTCCCGGCCCCGAATCGTGCCTCTCCAAACCCGCCTGGAGTTACGAATTTCGTCGCCTGTTGTGGTACTCTCGCGGCCGCTCGAAACGAGAGTTTGCTTTCCCGAGCGCTCACCTTGTTGGTCTCCCGGTCCTGCGCCGGGCGGCGGCGGCCCGGCAGGCCGTCAACACCACCATTCAGGAACGATAAATGGCGAAAGTCTCCGGCAGTCACCTGATAGTCAAATCCTTGCAGGCACACGGCATCGATACCGTGTTCGGCATCGCCGGGGACCACTTCCTCCACCTGTTGGACGTGATGGTGGACGAACCGTTCCGGATGATCGACACCCGGCACGAAGGCGCCGCCGCGCACGCCGCGGACGCCTACGCGCGTACCCTGCGCCGCCCGGGCGTGGTGCTCTCAACGACGCCGGGCCACGCCAACGCCCTGGCCGGGCTTGCGAACGCGATGCACTCGCAGGCGCCCGTGATCAACATCGCCGGTTCGTCCGACTCGTTCAACCTCGGCCGTGGCGCCATGCAGGAGTTCGACCAGGTCGGTATCGCAGCCCCGGTCACCAAAGGGGCCTGGCAGATCCCGAGCGCAGATCGCATCCCCGAGTACATCAACCTGGCGGTACGCACCGCCATGTCAGGCAAGCGGGGGCCGGTCCATCTGACCATCCCCCAGGACCTCCAGGATTCCATGGTCGACGACGATGTCCTGGACCGATACGGGATCGGAGCAAACAGCGTTCCGTTGTCCGTATCCGGGGACCAGGGCCAGATCGATGCGGCCATCGAGATCCTCAAAAATTCCGAGAGGCCGATGATCATCGCCGGCACGGGCGCCGGCGCCACAGCCCTGCCGGAGGAGCTGCAGAGGCTGGTCGATACGATGGGCATCCCGATCACGACCGTGGACAGCGCACGGGGGCTGGTGCCGGACGACCATGAACTCTCGATCGGGTTTGGATATCTGCCGTTGAACCGTGCGGTCGCCAGGGTCAATGAGGCGGACGCCGTGCTGTTTCTTGGTCAGCAACTCGATTACACGTGGGGATTCGGCGGCAGCCCGCCGTTCGCTCCCGGCGTCCGCAGAATCGTGGTGGACGCCTCGCCCGACAACATAGGCCGGTCGCGCAGCGTGGATGTCGCAATCCTCGGGGACGTTGGCCCGGTCGTGACGCAACTCGCGGACGCTGCGGCGAAACAGTCCTGGCCGTCCTTCAGCGCATGGAACAGGTCACTCCAGGACGAGCGCGAGAAGCACCAGGCGGAGTTGTCCGAGCTGGCCGTGGAGTCCGACCCGATGCACCCGATGTTCGTTTCCGAGACGTTGCAGAGGTACATCGACGCCGACACTCCCATGGTGTTCGACGGCGGCGATTATGCGCACTTCTTCCGGGCGTCGATCGCGGCGCGGAAGCCGGACCGATGGCTCTACGTCAGCAGCTTCGGAATGATCGGGATCAACCTGCCTTATGCACTGGGATTACAGGTCGCCCTTCCGAATCACCGCGTGGTGTGCGTGACGGGGGACGGTTCTTTCGGGTTCCACGGCATGGAGCTGGACACGATGGTGCGCCACAATCTGCCGGTGATCACGATTCTCGGCAACAACAGCATCTGGGGCATCGACTGGCAGATCCAGAAGGGGTTGTACGGGCGACCGGTCTGGACCGATCTCCGGCCGACGCGCTGGGACACGGTCGCAAAGGGGCTGGGCGCGTACGCAGAGAATGTGGAACACGCCGCCGACCTGGACGGCGCGCTGCGTCGTGCCTTCGCACAGGATAAGCCGGCGCTGTTGAACGTCACCATCGGGCAGATCATCAGCCCGGTGGCCGAAGAGGCCGTCAGCCGGAAGCTCGGCGCGCACGGTTAGGGTGGCGCGGCCGCAAGCTATGTCATTCTGAGGAGTTTGCGACGAAGAATCTCCCGGGTGAGAAGCCAGGAGATCCTTCGATTCGCTCAGGATGACGTTTAGCTGGCAATGCCTTTCCACGGAAGTGGGGGCTGTCGCCCCAGAGACGAGGGCTAATCCTTGAAGATCGGAATCATGGCGGCCGGCGGCGTCGGCGCTTACTACGGCGGCGTGCTCACCGAGGCCGGTCGAGATGCGTGGCTCGTCGCCCGCGGGGCCAACCTTGAGGCGCTCCAACGGGTCGGCCTCCGGATCACCAGCGTCGGGGCCGGGGAGCGCACGGTAAAGGTGTCCGCAGGGCCGCCAGAAGACGCCGGTGTCTGTGACCTGGTCCTGTTCTGCGTCAAGCGATACGCCACCAGAGACGCCGTCCGGGACATGCTCCCGATGCTGAGCGCCGAAACGACCATCCTGGTCGTCCAGAACGGCGTTGACTCCGCTGAGCGTCTGAAGGACGAGTTGCCGCAGGAGTACCGCGACAACGTCCTGTGGGGGTTGACGTACATCGTGTCGCACATGGAGGGCCCGGGCGCCGTGAACCAGCTGGACGGGCCGCGTAGCATCGTGTTTGGCGAGGGCGCCGGTGGGGACAGCGAGCGGTGCAGGGGAGTGCGCGAGGCGCTGGACGTTCCGGGCATCGAAGCCGTGTTCTCCCGGTATGTGCACCGGAACCTGTGGAACAAGTTCATGTTCATCAACGGCCTCGCCGGGATGACCGCCGTCACCCACCGGACGCTGGGCTCGCTGAAGTCCACACCGGAGGCGTGGGCGATGTTGAACAGGGTGGTCGACGAGGTGGAGGCGATAGGCAGGGCGAGCGGGATCGAACTTGATGGTGAGCGGGAGGAGGTGATGGCGTACCTGGGCCGGCTGGGGCCGGATACGCGATCTTCCATGGCGGTCGACGTTCTGGAGGGCAACCGGCTGGAGGTCGATTCGCTCCACGGCACGGTGAGCCGAATCGGCCGCGAGCTGGGCGTGGATACCCCGGCCTGTGACTTCATCTATGCCGTGCTCAAGGCGCAGGATCCCGGCGGACAGGGCGCGGGCGTTCGCCGCTGAACCCTGAAATGGCACGGTCCGGTACGGCGTCGCCCCGGCAAGTTCCGCGCCCACGGCCTCTCGGCCGCCCGCCGGTGCGAGGGACGCGATCCGGGTTCGGAGCGACGAGGTACGCTCCCGGCTTGTCGAAAGTAATCCCGGAGGTGGCCAGCCGGGAGTTCCTTCCCCTTCTGAGGCGGGAGAGGGGTGACATTGGAACGTCAAGGCTTCCCGCACGCCCGCTGTGCTGCGTCAGATCCCGCTCTGGCCTTTTGCGTGACACACGGCGGGGCGACGAGGCTCGGGATGGCTTACCCATCGCGCCACGGTTATGCACGGGTCCGCATTGCGGTGGTGCGCCATGGTGATGTGGGCGGTTTCCGACGCCGAACTCGCGTAACGCGACGGGTGCGCTGGCAGATTGATTGGGCGATCCTGTGGTGGGAACCTGCGCACCGGATTTTCAGATAGCCGACTCGACTGCTGGCGGCCCCCTCAAATTTCCGGCCGCAACCCGCGAGGAATTATTTGAGCAACTGGATGCATGTGCTGGCGCAGCACTATGACCAGATGCGGCGCCGCTATCCTGAAGACTCGTTGTTGATCCTGTTCGACATCGACGGGACCATCATCGATATGCGTCACCTGGTCCGGCATGTGTTGCTCAGGTACGACGCGATACACGGTACCAGGTACTTCGCGCCCCTTGACGTGGATGACATCAAGGTCCACGAGAACCATGTTGAAGACCTGCTGGAGCAGCTTGCCGTCCCGGAAGGGCGGCGCGCGGACATCATGCGGTTCTGGCTGGAGAAACGCTGGTCCAGGGACTCGTTGCTGGAGGCGCACCGCCCGTTCAAGGGCGTGATGGACGTGATCCGCTGGTTCCAGATGCAGCCCGGCGTCGAGGTTGGACTCAACACCGGCCGGCCGGAGTCGCTGCGCGCCGATACCCTCCGATCGTTGAACGAGCTCGGCCATGAATTCCGTGTGGTCTTCCGCGATGACCTGCTCCGCATGAACCAGCGCGGTTGGGAGAACAACGTGCCCGGCTCGAAGGCGGACGCCATCAGGCAGTTCCAGAACGACGGATACCGGGTGTTTGCGATGGTCGATAACGAGCCGGCCAACCTTGCGGCCGTGGCGGAACTCGACGGCTGCCAGGATGTGTTGCCGTTGCACGCGCACACCATCTTCGAGGGTGATTGTCGTGAACTCCCGGCAAGCTCGGCCAGCGGCACCGATTTCGAGCTCACGGAACTTGCGACCGAAGACCGCGTACCGGCCGGCATCCAATTTGTGTGGCACGGAGTCAATGACCGCGGCAACCTGCGGCAGTTCCTTGCGTCTGACGTTGAATGGGGCGAGCTCGACGTCCGGTCGGACCCAGACTCCGCCGAGTTCGTCCTGCACCACGACACCCTTGAATCCCGTAATGGGGAGACCCATAACGGCGACCATGTGGAAGAGTTGCTGACCTTTGACGAGGTGATCGCGGAGTTGCGCCGTTTTGACAAAGCGATCAAGGTCGACCTCAAGGAGGGGAGTGAGGCTGTCACGTTCGTCCTGGAGGCGCTTGCGGAACAGAACTTTGACGAGTCCCGAACCTGGTTCAACGCCAATATCGAGGTGCTCGGCGAGGACGGTTTCCGGCAACTTCGGCGGGCGCGCCCGCAGGCGATAGTCCAGTGCCCGATCGACCACTTGATCTCTCAGATCATTGACTCTCCGGACGGGGCTCGCGCCACGCTCGAAGAGCTGCGGAGTTGGGGCGTCAGCCGGTTCTCGATCGAGTGGGGCCCATCGGAGCTCCCGGACGTCGTCGACCGTCTCGGGACCTGGGGATTTGAAGCCAACCTGTACAACGTCCCCGACCTGGACGCTTTCCTGCACGCAGTTCTGCTGAAACCACGCTCCGTGACCGCCGACTTCAACTTCCCGGAGTGGCATTATTACGGGCGCGGCGCCGGCAAGAACGGACAGTATTACAGCTACTCGGTGGACGACGAGACGGCGGCCGCCTGAGCCTTTCTCCGGTCAGTCGCTAGTGGGGCAGGGACCTCCCCGCGGCCCATGGAGGCCCCGGGAAGCCCGGACTGCGTGAGGCCCCCGGCCGTATCGGCGCCTCACGCGCGTACGCCTGCGTCGCTTCCGGCGGCCACCGAGTTGAGAGCGTTCGACGCTGGCGGAGCGCGCGCAGGTGGTTGCCGCCGACTCAGGCGCCTCGACCGACCCGGCGCACCTCTGGCCGGTTGGCGTATATTGCCCTCGTCTGATCCTGTACCCGGGCACAACGAGGTGTAGCGATGGCCGTCGTCGATTTCACGCTTGCCAGCCGAGAGCCGTACGCGGACGGCGTGTCGTTTGGTGAGGCCGGCCCTTACGAGCAGGTTGATGGGCTGCTCACCTTCGCCGTCGATCCCGCGCACGAGGTGAACCGGGTCATCGTGGACCTTGACAAGGCGCCGCGTGACGGTGACGGGCGAGTTCGGTTCACGGCTGACTTCTCGGTGGTGGTTCCCGTGGACCCGGCGCGTGGCAATGGCCGGGCGCTGATCGAGTTGCCGAACCGTGGACGCCGGCGCGTCGTTCCCATGTTCAACCGTGCCCCGGCCGACGCTCCCGTCACCCGGCAGGCCCATCCCGGCGACGGGTTCCTGTTCCGGCATGGCTACACCGTTGCGTCGATCGGATGGCAGTGGGACGTTGTGCGTTCCGATTCGCTGATGGGTCTCGCACCGCCCTACGCGGAAGACGGCGGCGCGCCCATCCACGGCCAGACGATCGTGGAGATACGGCCCAACGACCGGCGGACCACTTATCAACTGTCGGACCGCATCCACACACCGTTGCCCGTGGTGAGCATCGACGACCCGAGCGCCGTCCTCTACGTGCGGGACTATGAGGACGGGGAAGACTCGATCGTGCCGGGCGAGCGCTGGAAGTTCGCCCGGGAGACCGGGTCCAGGGTCGAGGCAAGTCTCAGGCACGTCTTCATGGAAGGCGGCTTCGAGCCCGGGAAGATTTACTACATCGTTTACGAGACCGACCGCGCGCCGATCGCCGGCGCCGGCCTGATCGCCCTCCGTGACGTCGCTCCGTTCCTGCGCGCCCCGTCCGAACTCAACCCGACGCCCGGCGACTTTCGTGCCGTTTACGCCTGGGGGGTGTCGCAGACCGGCCGGTTTCTCAGGCACTTCATGTACCAGGGGCTTAATGTCACGGAGGACGGAGTGCCCGCCTACGACGGGATTCTCCCGCACGTGGCGGGTGCGCGGCGCGGGGCGTTCAACCACCGCTTCGCCCAGCCGTCTAACCAGTCCACGCCGACCTGGGGCCAGATGTTCCCCTTCGCCGACATGCCCAGCAGCGACCCGCTGAGTGAGGAGTCAGGCGGATTGCTCGACCGGCTGCGGGCGTTGGACGCCGTGCCGAAGGTCGTCTACACGAACACCTCGGCCGAGTACTGGCGCGGCGACGGCGCCCTGGCTCACATCGATAGCGCCGGGACCGCCAACCTGCCGGAAGCGCCCGGGAGCCGCAGTTACCACTTCGCCGGCACGCAGCACGGGCCAGGCCGCCCGGGGCAGTCGCGCACTAACGCCAACGACGGGTCGAGCGCCCGCCATGACCTGAACGTCGTCGACTACTCCCCGCTGCTCCGCGCCTCGTTGCTGAACCTTGATCGCTGGGTGACGGAGGGCGTCGAGCCGCCGCCCAGCATGCACCCGCGCCTGGGTGATGGCAGCGCGGCTGAACGGCGCGACGTGCTCGACACGTTTAGAGGGATTCCCGGCATCTCCGTGCCGGACGTCGAGCGGTTGTTCTACCTGCGGACCGTCGATCTCGGAGCCCGGCAGGCGGAGGGCGTCGGCCGATTTCCCGCGGTCGAAGGCGCGTACTACCCGTCGCTCGTGTCCTCGGTGGACGACGACGGCAACGAGCGTTCGGGGATTCGCCTGCCCGATATCGCGGTTCCGGTCGGCACGCACACGGGCTGGAACCCGCGTGACCCGGAGACCGGCTCGCCGGAGCAGGTGGTGTCCATGAACGGGACCACTTCGTTCTTCCCTGTAACGCGCTCCGAACGTGAGCGAACGGCTGATCCCCGGTTGTCGATCGAAGAGCGGTACGCAGGCCGGGACGACTACCTGCGCCGGGTGCGCGCCGTGGCCGAGCAACTGGCGGCGGATCGTTACGCGCTTGAGGAGGATATCGAGCTCATGGTCGCCAACGCCGCCGAACGATATGACGCCGCGGTAGCCGCGGGAGCGGAGGTTGAGCCGCTGCCGGCGGACGATTGACCCTGGGGTGGCATCGACTCGCACGCCCCAGCATTCCCACGCGCC